>CAZOTB010000001.1:0-149038 GCA_964582645.1 uncultured Verrucomicrobiota bacterium
GGTTCGAGCAGTCGAAGGGATCCATGAATGATCCTTCCTTTCCTGTCCATGCGTCCGAGCACGGTGCAGACATGCTTGTCCATCAACGCCCGCCCGGTGTTCGGTCGCCAGAAACCGGACCGTGCCCCGTCAACTTCTTCCGTCACGAGCGCGAGACACTGGCTGGCGAACTCTGGATTCTCGGCCACCACCTGGCCGCGCGCGGAGCCGGACGGATAACAGCCTTCGTCGTACAGAATGACCTTCATGCCGAGCCGGGCGCATTCCTCGACGACAAGCCGTACGAGGCGGAAGTATTCGTCGGTCAGGTAACCGATCCGTTTCGACAGGCCGATGCGTGGATGCGGGATGATGCCGCCGAAGCCCGCGCGATGAAACTCGCGAAGCTGACGGAGCAGTTCGGCTTCCTGCAGGTCGTCGTTCCAGAACCAGAGTGGGATCAGCCCAAACTCGCGCGGCGGGTCGAGAAAGGTGGCAAAGGGGTCGTGCATAGGGAGTGGTGGTCCGATCCTTGTAGGGCGCGAATGCCCCCGTCGCACGCCGTTGCGCGACGGGGGTTTCGCGCCGCAACGGCACACTTGGTGCCCGCGGCACGAAACCTCCGCCCCAAACGGCAGGGGCGGAGGCATTCGCGCCCTACAAACATGACCATGGACGCTTCGCGTATTTCAACCAGCATGGATTTCTCCTCGGCACTTGTAGCGGACGCGCTCCTCACGTCAATGCGGAATGCCGAGCGCGTGCATCCGCTGATGGATGGCTTCGATTCGCGTGCGCCCGCCGCCGCGGTGCTTCTGTTGCCAGTCACAGCCTCCGCGTCCGCGTCCTTTTACCCGCGCTGTCATTGCATGTCGCATCGGAAGTGATAGAGTCTGCGGCATGCAGACTGTTCTCGTACTGACTTGGCTGCTGGCTGTGTTATCCGGCGCCGTCGTCGCGCAAACCAACGCGCCCGCCGGGCACGGGAGCGTGGCGGTCACCAATTCCACCGAGAAGATCGAGGCCGACTATCGTGCGTTGCTCAAGCTGGATGACGACGCGCTGACGGAGGTGCAAGAGATGATCAAGCGGCACAACGCGCAAGAAGGATCGGGTGCGCCCACGCGAACGGAGGAGGAACTGAAGAAGATGATCCAGTTCAAGCTCGAGTCGGTGAAGAAAGCGTATCGGCAGTTTCTCGAAGCCAACCCGCAGCACGTTCGCGCCATGATCGCCTACGGGAGTTTCCTCTGCGACATCGAGGAGGAGTCGGAAGGACTCCAGTGGTGGTTGAAAGCGCGCGAGGTGGACCCGAAGAACGCAGCAGTCCGCAACAATCTGGCAAACCACTATGGCCACTCTGGCGAACCCAAGCGGGCGATCGAGGAGTATGAAGCCGCGATCCAACTCCAGCCCAACGAGCCGGTTTATTATTTCAATCTGGCCAACACGCTCTACCTGTTCCGGCGCGATGCCGCCGTGTTGAAGAACGCCACGGAGGCGGAGATGCTGGATCAAGCGTTGGAATCGTTCCGCAAGGCGCGCGACCTCGAGCCGGCCAATCTCGATTACGCCATCGCCTACGCGGAGACGTTTTACTCGCTAAAGAACCCGAACTGGCAGCGGGCGCTCGATGCGTGGGAGTATTGTTTCAAACTGAATCCCACCCCGCTCCAGCGCGACCAGGTGTACACGCACCTCGCGCGCATCAACATTCGCCTCGATAACGTTCCCAAGGCGAAAGAGTACCTCGCGCTGGTCAAGACCGACCAGATGCAGGACTTGCGTGAGCGGTTGACCGAGATTGCGAATCAGCGGGACGCGGCGTCGAAGATCAGCGAGACACTGCGCGCCGACACGGCCAAGGCCGATTGATCTTCTCTCGCAGCCCTTATTCTGCTTGCCCTCCACGACGGGGTTCGCAAGCTGGCCGTGGCTTGGAAGCTGCTAAAATCAACCAGAATGAACCGAATCGATCCCAAGCCGGCAGTGCTGGTCGTGGACGACGACTACGCCGTGACGAACACACTGAAAGAGCTCCTCGCGGACTCGAACTACGAGGTGGACGTTGCCTACGACGGCGTCCAGGCGCTCGGCAAGATCAGGGCGAGATCCTACGACGCGATCCTGTGTGACTATCAGATGCCTCGGATGAACGGCCAGGTGTTGTACGAGACGCTGCGAGAGTCCCATCCCGAGCTACTGTCACGATTCGTGTTCATTACCGCCAACTTCGGCGTGCCCGAGGTGCGCGACTTTCTTCACACTGTGCGCGTGCCGTTCTTGGAGAAACCGTTCCGCTCCGCCGAGGTCGTCCACATACTCGAGCGCGTGTTGCAAGCCTCGAAGAACTGATCTGCCCGCCGTCTGCGCCTCTGTGCATTCTCGCCAGTTCAGCGATCTGTGGTAGAGGCCGCCGTCCCCGGGGGCAAGATCTGCGGAACGCCGCCGTCGCCGGCGGCCACTCCAACGCCGCCCGCACTCCTGGGCGCTACTTGCTCAGCCGAGCGACGAGAGAAGATCGTGCGTTTTTCAGCGACTGGACACCGGTTGGATTCGAGGTGGAAGCGAGCAACTGATCAATAAGTGCAATGCGCTGGTTGATCTGCGTGTTGGACCAGTTGACCGTCGTGGAGGTGCCGAAGAGATGGTTACCGTACTGGATGTACATGCCCGCGAGGGCAGACGCCACGGTGGGCCAGGCTTTGTCGGGGATCAGGTTGGCGCGCGCGTCCTCGATCAGCGCCGTGCGCGCTTCGGGATACTGCAACGCCACCTGCGCCAGCGGACGCAACGCAAAATCTCCTGAGCCGAGTTTGAGCACATCGGGATCTTTCGCGAGCCCCACCAATGCCGAAATGCCCGCGCCGTCCGGGAGGTTTGCGAGCGACAGGGTGGCGTAATAATTCCATTGTGCCACTGCCTTCTCTAGATCGGCCACGGCGCTCGCGTCGCCAAACTTCTGCAACGTTTCGAAGAGCGGACTCACATCCTTGCCGTCCCACTGCCCACTGGAGGCCAGCGCCAAGGCCTTGCGCGCCGCCTCGAGCGCCTGCTGCCGGTACTGCTCGGGATATTGCTCGTCGAGAACGCGCGACAACAGCGCAATCTCCAACGGATCGGTGGTCGCCTGAAGCGTCTGCAGCGCCGTCTGCACGGCCTCGTCGCCGCCCACCTGGAGCAACACATCGAGCATCCCGATTCGCAACGACGCGTAATCCACTTCGTTCCCGCCGTTGAGGCTGTCGAAATTGACATCGCGGTTCTGTTCCAGAAACTCGCGGATGGCCGGCACCGCCGCGAGGCCCTGCTCGGCGAGTTGCTGGAGCAGCGCGTTGATCTCCGCCGCCTGTGCTTTCGTGATGCCCCGGCTCAAATCCATCTGCTGCAATTGCCCGAGCAACTGCTGCGCGTGCGAGGTCGAGCCCACGCGCTGGGAGGCCGGGCGCGGTTGCGCGGTACGCGACGCGGTTGCGCGCGGTTTTTCCGTCTGCTCCCAGAGCCCCACCTCACGCGGTGCCGGAGTGG
The DNA here is from genome assembly GCA_964582645.1 of uncultured Verrucomicrobiota bacterium. Classification (GTDB taxonomy): domain Bacteria; phylum Verrucomicrobiota; class Verrucomicrobiia; order Palsa-1439; family CAZOTB01; genus CAZOTB01. The sequence continues at coordinate 3,508 of CAZOTB010000001.1, forward strand.
ATTGGGCCTTGCGGATGCGAGGCGGCTTGGGTGAGGGAGGAGTGACGCGTGTCTGTTTCGGCGACGGCGGGGGCGGCGGTGTCTCGAACGCGAAATACATCAAAACCGCGATCACGGCGACAAACGCCGCGACCACGCCCACGATGGAAAAATACTTTTTCAAATGCGATGTTCCTGGTTGATCAAACCTCCACGCTCGGCGTGCAGCGAACCGGATCCGTGTAGCACGCACAGCGCTCGAACTGCTTGCGTTTGCAGTTCAAGCTTCAGCTTGTCTGGTGTTCGCGTCCCGAAGCAAGCTGAAGCTTGAACTCCAAGCGAGAGCCACGATCATGCTCACCACGTCCAGCGAACGCCGACCGTCACAAACCATTATGCACCGGTACCCCCTCAATTTCCAACGCTTCTCCTTTCTATTCCTTTTCCATCCCTTCGGCCAATTCCATCACCTGCTTGAGCGTGCCCATCTGGCGTCCGTCCACCGTGAGCAACTCGATTTCGGTTACCAGCCATTGTTTGCCGCGTTTGTCGAGCCGCAGTCGCCATGCCGTGCTCGATGCCGGCAACGAACTGCCTTGTGCCGGCTGGGTGAAGATCTTGAACTTCACGTCCGCCGTCTCGCCGTCAATCTGGATGTGTTTGTTCCGCATGATCGTCGTCGGGAACTGACTGCGGCGAAAAATCCTGGACGCCTTCTCTCGCAATGTCTCCCAGGACAGATCCTGATACTGATAATCGCGCGCCACATTCGCCAGAATGCCGTCAGCGTCGGCGTTGCGGAGGGACTGTTCGCAGGCTTGCAGCACCCGGTTCACCCGCTTCGAGTCGGTGACGATGAACTGCGCGATCACGAGGATCAACACGAGCAGGCCGACCCAGGCCAACAGCAGTCGTTTGAGGGTGCTCATCGCGGTGCGACCTCATTAACCATTTACTTGGATCGTTGTCACTTGATTTCCTCCCGCGCGTTGGGAACACTGGCGGCGGCATGAATTTCATCACGTCCATCATAGACAAGCTGCAGCGCCATCCCAAACGGATCGTGTTTCCCGAGGGTGACGAACCGCGCGTGATCCAGGCCGCCCGGCAGTTTTATGCGATGCGTCTCGGCGTTCCGATTCTGCTCGGCGATCCCGAGAAGATTAAACGGGTCGCCGAGGGACTCAAAGTGCCGCTCGATCATGTCGGCCTCATCAACCCGGCCGTGGCCGATGACCTGCCGGACTTCGCGAAGCGCTTCGAAGTATTGCGCCGCTACAAGAAAATCAGTGGACCCGAGTCCATCGAGACGATGAAGAACCCGCTCTACTTCGGCGCCATGATGCTCTGGACGAACCAGGTGGACGGCCTCGTCGCGGGCGCGAGCCACACCACCGGCAGCGTGTTGCGGCCGCTGTTTCAGGTGATCAAGCCGGCGCCGAATGTGAAAATCTGTTCGAGCTGCATGATCATCGAGACGAACGACATGTCGCTGGGCGACAACGGCGTTCTGTACTTCGCCGACTGCGGCGTCATCCCGGACCCGAACGTCGAGCAACTCACCGACATCGCGATTTCCACGGCGCAGCTCGCGCGTCAGCTCACCGGCATCCGTCCCCGGGTGGCGATGCTGTCGTTTTCCACCAAGGGCAGCGCGCAGCACAAGATCGTCGGTAAAATGGAAGCCGCCGCGGCGCTCACGAAGCAACGCGCGCAGCAGCAGAACCTCGAGCTGGACGTGGACGGCGAGTTGCAGGCCGACACCGCGCTCGTCGCCGAGATCGCGAAGGCAAAGGCGCCCGAGAGCTATGTTGCGGGTCGCGCCAATGTGTTGATCTTCCCCGATCTCAACGCCGGCAACATCGCCACCAAGCTCGTCCAGCGTGTAGGCAAGGCCAACGCGTTTGGTCAGATCATCCTCGGTTTGTCGCGTCCCGCGGCCGATCTGTCGCGCGGTTGTTCGTACTACGACATCCTCGGCGTCGCCGCCGTGGTCGGTCTCCAAGCAATCGCGTACCGGCAGTTGTATCCGCAGAAATGACGGAAGGTGCAACAATGGAAGACGGGAAGAATCAGGGCACGATGCTCGCGTCCATTCAAGGTGCGAATCCGGCCTTCCACCCTTCCATGCTTCCACCCTTCCATCACCTCCCATGCCTTCCAACCTGACCACCAACCGAGTCTTCATCGCCGCGACGCGAATGAACGACGGCAAAACCACGGTCTCGCTCGGGTTGACGGCGGCGCTGCGCAAACATTACCCGCGCATCGGTTACATCAAACCGGTCGGCCAGCGGTTTGTCGAAATCGAGGGCGCGAAAGTGGACGAAGACAGCGTGCTGATGGGACAACACCATCGCATGGACATCCCGCTCGCCGAGATGAGCCCGGTGGCGGTCGAACCGGATTTCACGCGGCGGTTTCTCTCGGGCGGCGTCGCCAACGACGCGCTCGTCCGCCGCATCGAGAAGGCGTTCGACCGGTGCGCGTGGGAAAAGGATTTCGTCATCATCGAAGGCACCGGCCACGCCGGCGTGGGCTCGGTGTTCGACCTCTCCAATGCGCGCGTCGCCAGCTTCCTCAAATCGAAAGTGATCCTCGTCACGCTCGGCGGCGTCGGGCGTCCCGTGGACGAGATCGCGTTGAACAAGGCGCTGCTCGACCAGATGGGCGTCGAGGTGATCGGCGTCATCGTCAACAAGGCGCTGCCCGACAAGGTCGAGATGGTCGCCGACTTCTGCCGACGCGGCTTCAAACGGCTCGGCCTCGACCTGCTCGGCGTGATTCCCAGCCAACCGACGCTTACCCAACCGACCGTCGAACAGGTGTGCGAAGTATTGAAAGGCGAGTTCCTGAACGGCGACAGCAACAAGAGTTCTCGCGTCTCGCGCGTAGTGATCGGCGCCATGCGCCCGCAGAACGTGCTCGAGAACTGCGACAAAGGCGTCCTCATCATCACCCCCGGCGACCGCGACGACCTGATCCTGGCCGTGTTGAGCAGTAGCGTGCTCGGCAACGACTCGCGCGATCGCATCGCCGGGATCGTGTTGACGCGCGACATCACCCCGCCGAAAAACATCCTCCAGCTCGTCGGCAAGACGGACATCCCGTTGATCCTCGCCCGGGAAGGAAGCTACGCCGTGGCGAGCAAAGTGCACGACATGACCGTCAAGACCACTGCCGGCGACACCGACAAGATCGAGTTGATCGAGCGGATTTTCGAGAAACACATTGCGACGGACAAGATTTTGGCCAAACTATAGCGACGAAGTTTTTCCCATGACCTACACCCATCTCGGACGCAGCGGATTGAAAGTCAGCCGGCTCTGTCTCGGCACAATGAACTTCGGCCCCGTCACCAACGAAGCCGACAGCCACGCCATCATGGACAAGGCGCTTGAAGTCGGCATCAACTTCTTCGACACCGCCAACATCTACGGCGGCAAACCGGGCGAAGGTTGGACCGAACAGATCATGGGCCGATGGTTCGCCAAGGGCGGCGGACGACGCGACAAGGTCGTGCTCGCCACCAAGGTCTATAACCGGATGGGCGAGTGGCCGAACGAATCGCGCCTGTCCGCGTTGCACATCCGCAAGGCGTGCGACGACAGCTTGCGCCGGCTGCAGACCGATCGCATTGATCTCTATCAGTTCCATCACATAGACCGCGAGAGTCCGTGGGAGGAAATCTGGCAGGCGATGGAACAACTCGTCCAGGCCGGCAAGATCATCTACGCCGGCAGCAGCAACTTCGCAGGCTGGCACATCGCGCAGGCACAAGGCGCGGCGCAGGCCCGGCATTTCATGGGACTCGTTTCCGAGCAATGCCGCTACAACCTCACCGTGCGCCAGCCCGAGATGGAAGTGTTGCCGGCCTGTCGTGGCTACGGTCTCGGCGTCATCCCGTGGAGTCCGCTCGCCGGTGGCCTGCTCGGTGGACGCGAAAAGACCGACGCGGGACGCCGCGTGTCGGCTTCGAAGCAAGACCCGCAGTTCTTCGAGAAGTACAAGACTCAACTCGACGCCTACGAGGCGCTCTGCCGCGAACTCGGCGAGAAACCGGCCGACGTGGCGTTGGCGTGGCTGCTTCACAACCCCGTCGTCACTGCCCCGATCATCGGCCCGCGTACCAACGAGCAACTTAACGGCAACCTCCGCAGTCTCGAAATCAAGTTGAGCGCCGAAGTGATGAAGCGGCTCGACACCATCTGGCCCGGCCCCGGCGGCGAAGCGCCGGAGGCGTTTGCGTGGTGATGCGCACGAGGGGGTGCTCAGAGGGGAGCCTTCAAGCTCTCCGTCCGGCAGCGCGGGCACTGACTCAAGCTGAAGCTTGAACTCCAAACGCAAGCTTCGTGAGGCTCACGTTCGGAGTTCAAGCTTCAGCGTGTTCGTACGCGTTCAACGGAAGGAATTCGGACAAACAGCTCAGAGGTGCGATGAGTTCTCTGAATTGTCTTTCCGCGACGAGGTACTGCTCGGACTTGATTCCCGCGAATCATCTGCACTAAGATGCGCGTGGAGATTGCCATATGAACCATGCCACATTCACTCTCTTTGCTGCGATGATTCTCGTCACCACCACGGACGCCGGCGATTACTCGACCAAGCGCGGCAACGCCACGCTCACCGTCACGACGGCTACGCGCGCGAAAGGCGTGCTCCAACTCCAAGCCGAACTGCAGCCGCGCAACTACGCCCGGATTGACCGCGTTTATCTCGTCACGCCCTCGGGCAAGAAACTGAAGCCGAGCGACAAGACGACGTTCGCCGAGCAGAAGATCGAGAAGGGCGACGGCGGCAAGGAGCAGGTCGAACTCGGCGCCCAGCAGACGTCCGGCACCTATCTCTCCAACGCCTACCTGTTCGAGTTGCCCGAGAATGAAAAGAAGGGGCGCTGGTTCTTCTACACGCAGGGCGCCGGCGCGCGCGGACAGGAGTCCGGCTTCCGCGTCGAGATTCCCGCCAAGGACATCGAGGCAGCGATGAAGGGCGACGCGGTGCCGAACTAGTACATCGAATCATAAGTTCGTAGCAGGTTTTTCATGCTGCAATTGGAAGCGATTTTGCCATGTGTCGCCGCAGATCGGCTACCGTATAGCTCCACTGAACCGGCCGAGGATGCCGGTTACGCTCCTCGAAAAAGCCCAGCACTCGCTCTCTCAGTTCCTGCCGATCCCGAAAATGATTCGGAGTCAGCGCCCTCCTCTGCAGCGGTGAAAACACAATCTCCACTTGATCCAACCACGAGGCATTGATCGGCAACCAATGGATCTTCACCGCAAGGGACAGGTGCTGGGCCTCGATCCACGATTCAATCTGCTTCGGCGCGTGGGTCGGGCCGTTGTCCATGATCAAATGCAACACCGCGATCTCCTCGCACCACAGACTGCCAAAGAGCATCGACCGAAAGCTCGCAAAGTCCACAAAGCGTTTCCGCTCGCAGCAGCGTGCGATCGTCTGCCCGCTGTGAACAAACAAGGCAAGGAACAAGTGCAGGATGCCCTGACGACGATAGCGGCAGCCGACGCGCAACGGACGGTGCGCTTGCGCCGCCACCACGCCGCCGGTCACGGTGAGCGCCTGCATACAAGTCTTCTCATCGGCACAGACGACGATCTCTCCGCGCGAAGCCAAGCCGGCGGCCTGTTCGTACAGCTTCAGCACGACGGTCGCTTTCTCCAGAAAGCGTGGATCGGTCGGTTTCTGCCAGGAGCGAACCTGCCAGGGTTTGATGCGCACTTGCTGCCACCAGCGGCGGCCAGCGCACCAGAAAGTCGCACGCCATCGGCGTGACCAGGTCTTCGCCCGCCCAGTCGAGTGCCTGCGGATAGTAGGCTTTCAACGCCGCGATGAGCTGCTGCTTGCAGCCGGTGGCCTGATTGACCCGGCGGCGACGATGTTCGCACAACAGCCCGACCTGGCGCGCGACCACGGTGTCCGGCCGCCAGGGGCGCAGATGCTCGCGATGGGCCACGAGCAACTCGTGCAGCAGGCGCGCGTCCGGCGGATCGTCCTTGGCGCCGCTGGGAGCGAACGCCTCGCGATAGCGTGTGGCGGTCATCGGGGCCACTGGATAGAGCACCAGGAAGTCGGCTTCCATCAGCTTGTGAATCAGACCGCCGCGGGATTGTTCCAGAGCGATGGCGACGGGTCGCCCGCCGAAGCGCGTGCGCAGCGTGGCGATGAACTCGGTGAGCGATTCGGCCGAGTGTGTGAGGGTGAACTCTTCGAGCGCGGCACTGCCGGCGACACTGAGGCAGACGGCGTGCTCCTGGTCGGCCCAGTCCATGCCGACGAACGCCGCCAGTGCGGCCGGGGGCGCGGGCGCCGAGGGACGCGGCGAGGGGGTTGGGTTTGGGGATTGCGTCATGGGTGTGTACTCCTTAAGGTTTGGGTTATGCGTTGCCACGCGGACCGGGGCGCTACAGCGAAGTTCTTATCGAAGAGCTGAAGTGGCTCGTCCTCTGAGTATTCGTTCGAGCGTCCCGGCGAGGCGGCCTGGCGCGAGCGCCTCCGAGAAACGTCGTGCGTTAAGGGCGGCGATTCGTTGCCAGGCCGTCGCGTGGAATCGGTGGGGAGCATGGCAGAGAGGACCAAGATATTCACGGGGCAAATGTTTTTTTGGGCGGAGTTATTCACCGTCGGCGGGGCTACTGGTAAGCGTGCGACCGCTCTCCCCGCCGCCGGATGAACAACTCCGGACCAGCAATAAGGGCGGCGTTCCTTCCCAGCGACTTTCCAAACACGCGCTTGGGAAGTGTGCCTTGTCGGTTTGAGGTGGCGCTTCCCGCTCCAGAACGTGAAAGGGTGGACGAAAAGTCCCCATTCATGTGCGTCAGCGATCTGTGCGCTGGGATCCTGAGAGCGGGCATCTTGATCATCTCTTTCGGGTTTGTGCTGGGCCTCACTCTGCCGGACCCCATGGGTACGGACCAGAACTTTGCATGCTTGCGAAGTCGGCTCCACCTTCACGAATCAGACCCCTGCCGAGTGACTGCTCGGCCCTGTGAGCAAGTATGCTCAAGCCAGGTCACCAAGTTTCTGGGTCAATAAAGTCACTGTAGAGGAAAGCCCCATCGAGGGGGCGATTGAGGTTTGACTCTTTCCCGGCGACTGGCCTAGAGTACGCGCCTGTTTTTCAGGGCGATGATCCAGCGTTTTCTTAAGACCAGCGCGATCTCCCTCTGTTTGCTGCTCGCAGCCACTCTCATGTGTCGCGGAGCAGACAACGAGGAGGACAAGATCCTTCTCAAGGTCACCGGCCTCTGGGGCGGAAGCGTCACGCCGCGCAAGGATGCGCGCACGCCCTCCGACAAGGCCAGCGCCGAAATTCTCGACGCCTTCCTCAAGAAGTTCCCGCAATATGGTTTCCAGCCGACGCGGACGATCCGTTTGCCCGCGGGCAGCAAGGCGCAGGAATCGGCGTTGCTGATGGCGATGGCGGGACGCACCGCGGGCGACATCATCTACGTCAACTTCCGCGTGGTGGATAACTGGGTGCGGCAGAACTTCCTCGTCCCGCTCGATTCGTTCGTGATCGAGTACGCGGAGCAGGAATGCAAGCGGCTCGGCATTGATTATCCCAAACCACTCACGCTCGACAAGGTGGACCCGGCATGGGTCGGCATCAACCCACAGACATGGGACACCATCTACCGCCCTGACACGAAGGGCAACTGGCACGTCTGGTCGTGGCCGTACTACGAGGTGGCCATGGCGATGTATTACCGCAAGGACGTGCTGCAGGAGAAGGCACCTGCGCTCAAGGCTGCCGGGCTGGAGGTGCGGCCGCCGCGCACCTGGGAAGAAGTCATCGAATATTGCAAGGCGCTCACCGACCCGACGAAGGGCGAGTTCGGTTTCCAAAACACCACGTACGCTGGCTGGTATTTTGCAGACCTGTTGTGGCAGGGCGGCGTCGAGATCGTCGAGCGCGATACGAATCTGCAATGGCACGTCACGTGGGATTCGCCCGGCACGATTGACACGGTCCGGTTCTGGCGGGAGCTGACCAACACCGAGGTGACGAAGGACGGGAAAACGAGTTTTGTCGCGATGGACTCCGCGCGTTCCGCCACGCGCATGGGTTTCGGCGAAGGCAAGGCGGCTTTCATGTGGGCGTACTCTTCCGAGTTGAGCCTCGGCGGTTATCAGAACCTCGACCCGGAGGTGCTGGGCGCGGTGCCGTTGCCGGCCGGTCCCGTGCAGACGACGGAGGGAAAATCGCCCGAGGAATTGCTGGCGAAATACCCGCACCCGAACAAGAAGGGCTGGATTCTCTTCCCCAACGGTCGCCAGGCGCCGGCGAAGTCGCTGGTGAACTTCGGCGACGGCTGGCGCATTCGCGGCAACGAAATCAATGCGGCCATGTGGGGCATCTGCTCGCTCTGCACCGATCCGAAACGCCAGCGCGCAGCGTGGGAGTGGCTGAAATTCCAGAACAGCGACGAAGCTCGGCGCATCCGCACCACCGTGTTGGTCGAGAACGGCAGCGCCATCAGTGTGCGTCCCGACCTGCTCAAGCGGTACGGGTTCGAGGAATACTACGAGCAGGTGCCGAAAGATTGGCGCGAGGCGAACGAGGACGTGTTCCGCACCGGCCGTCCCGAGCCGAACGGGAAAAACTGCCAGTACGTTTATGATTTCATCGAGATGCCGGCGCGCGATGCGGCGGAGTTCGCTTCCCTGCCGAATCGTCGCGCCCGGATGAACAATCCGATCGTCCGTGAATCCTGGCGCAAAGCGATGGGTGGCAACGACGACGCACTGGTGGCCAAGATGCGTTCCGAGGGCGAGGTGAAGGAGTCCGACATCGCGTTGCTCAAGCAGGACACCGCGGAGATTCAGTCCAACGTCTTGCAGAGTCTCGAACGCGCCAAGCGCCGCATGCTCGATCAACTCCCCGAGGAGGAACTCTCGAAGTATCGCAAGTACGCCGTGCTCATCGTGATCGTGGTGACGTGCATGTGCATCTTCGGTTTGTGGGCGATCCTCCGCTTTTACGGGAAGGATGCGAAAGGCCGAATGATCGAGCAGCCGCAGCCCTCCCGGGTGCATCTGACGGCGTGGTCGTTCATGGGGCTGGCGGTGTTGAGCGTGTTGGTCTGGAACTACTACCCGCTCGCGCGCGGCGCGGTCATTGCCTTCCAGAATTACCAGATCATGGGCGGCAGCGAGTTCGTCGGTCTCGACAACTTCGTCAAAGTTTTCATCGAACCGCTCTTCACCAAGGCGGTGATCAACACGCTCCTCTGGGTCGCGCTGCAACTGGGGCTGACGTTCTTCCCGCCGATCTTTCTCGCGATCATCCTGGACGAAATCCCCAAGGGGAAACTGTTCTTCCGCATCATCTTTTATCTGCCGGCGGTCATGAGCAGCCTGGTCGTTGCGTATCTCTGGCTGTGGATGTTCTCGCCGAACCCGGACGGCCTGCTGAACTCGCTTCTGATCAAAATGCACCTGGTCAAACCGAGCGAACCGATGGCGTGGCTGACCCGGTCACCGATTCTGGCGATGATCTGTGTGATCATTCCCGGCATCTGGGCGGGCATCGGGCCGGGCTGCATCATCTACCTCGCGGCGCTCAAAAGCATTCCTGAGGATATCTACGAGGCGGCCGACCTGGACGGCGCAAGCACGTGGCGGAAAGTGTTCGGGATCACGCTCCCGTACCTCAAACCGCTGGTGATCATCAATTTCGTCGGTGCGTTCATCGGCGCGTTCCGCAGTTGGGAGGGCATTTTCGTGATGACGGGCGGCGGTCCGAACGACGGCACCCATGTCATCGGCATGGAAGTCTGGTACAACGCGTTCGCCTATTTGCGTTTCGGCTACGCGACCGCCGTCGCCTGGATCATCGGCGCCGCGCTGGTGGGATTCACCGTGTATCAGTTGCGAATTTTGCGCAATGTCCGGTTCACAACAGCGAAGAGGGATTGAGAATGTTGTTACTCGTTATTGGTTATTGGTTATTGGTTATTGGGAAAGCAAAAGGCCAATCACGAAGAACCAATAACAAATAACGGATAACTAATAACCCATAACCAACAGTGCCCGTAATCAGTAAAGTCGGACGTTCATCGCCGGGAGTGAGGCTCACCCTCACTCTCATGTACCTGCTTTTGGTGGCCGGGTCGGTCACCATGATCGGGCCGTTCCTGATGATGCTCTCGTCCTCCATCAGCAGCGAGGCGGACATCTCCGACTATCGTATCGTCCCGAGGTTTCTGACCGAGGAGGATGCGTTGTTCGCCCGGTTCCTCAACGACAAGTACAATGGCAACCTTTGGTCCATCAAAGACCTCTTCGGCTACGACCTTTCCCGCGTGGACGTGCGCACGCGCACCGTTTCCGAAATGGTAAATGAACTCCGGCTCCGCGATCAGGTGGCCGACCCCGGCCGGCGAGCACTCGTGAAGGAGTACGGTGAGTTTCTGGCCACCGGCATCCCGGACGATCTGTACATGACCGGCTTCATCCTGCGCGGCGGATTGATCGGCCCCGTCAACAAACTCTATCAGGAGTGGCTGAAGGCGAAGTTCGGTACCGTCGAGGCGATGAACAAGGCGTACGACGACCAATACACCTATTGGGCGGAGGTGGGGGTGCCGCCTGAGGCAGTCTATGCGCGGGATTGGGCGCCCGTGTACCACAAGCGGTACCGCGACTTCCTCGATTTCAAGAAGACCCTGCCGGCCTGGCAGCGTGTGCCCTACGAAGGGGAACGCAAATGGGTCGAGCATCTGAAACTTGTCAGCGACGCCAACATCGAGAAGCTCAATGCGTTGCTCGGCACGAAGTACAAGGATTTCTACGACGTACCAATGCCCCTTGCCGCACCGTCCGACCCCAAGGTCCTCAAACTCTGGGAAGACCTGGTGCGCCGCAAGTGGCCGCTGCGGTTGATCGTGCCGAACGAGGCGGGTGTGCGCGAGTACCGGACGTTCCTCGAAGCGCGCCGAAAAACCATCGCCAAGGTCAACGAAGCCTACGGCACGAGTTACACGAGCTTCGACGAGGTGCCGTGGCCGCGCGACGACATGTTCGAGGGAATGCGCCAGAGCGACTTCCTCGATTTCCTCAAGAGCGAAACCGCGGGCGCGCCCCGTCTGACGATCCAGAACGTGACGTTGCGCACGACCGGCGGCGAGTTCCACAAATGGCTGCAGGCCCGCCACGGCGGTTCGCTCGACGGGATCAACAAGGCGCTCGGGACGAAATTCGCCAGCCTCGATGAGATCGGCCTTCCGCAGGCAGCGTGGGAGTGGACTCTCGTGATGTCGGACACCGGCCACTGGCGCTGGGAGTTCGTGAAGAGCAACTACTTCGAGGTGGTCTCGTTCATCCTCACCAAGGGGCGCGCCCTGAGCAACACCGTCATCTTTATTCTTCTTTCCATCCTCATCCATCTCACGATCAACCCACTCTGCGCATATGCATTGTCGCGGTTCAACATTTCCTACTCGTACAAGGTGCTGCTCTTCCTGCTCGCGACGATGGCGTTCCCTGGAGAAGTGACCATGATCCCGAACTTCCTCCTCCTCCGCGATTTCGGGATGCTCAACACCTTCGCCGCGCTGATCCTCCCCGGCATGGCCAACGGATTCAGCATCTTCATCCTCAAAGGATTCTTCGACACGCTCCCGAAGGAGCTGTACGAAGCCGCGCAACTCGACGGCGCCGGCGAGTTGCGGATGTTCTACCAGATCACCGTGCCGCTGTGTCAGCCCGTGTTCGCGTACACCGCGTTGATCACGTTCACCGGCGCGTACGGCGCGTTCCTGTTCGCGTTGACCGTGTGCCAGGACCCGAACATGTGGACGATCATGGTCTGGTTGTACGACCTGAACGCCACGTCCCCCGAGCACATCAAAGTCGCCGCCCTGGTGATTGCGATGATCCCGACGCTGATTGTGTTCGTGACATGTCAGCGAGTGATCATGCGGGGCATCGTGCTGCCTCAGATGAATTAGGTGGGCGCTCCGGGACCGATCTGGAGCGACGCGGGAACGTGTGCAGATTCCATTGCAGCCGGCGCGGGCTGCATCTCCGTTGGCGACCACCCTTCACGGCACACGCAACCCGGCAGGCTGAAGGCTGTACTCCAAACGCGAGCTGTTCGAAGGCTCTGGTTCGGAGTACAAGCTTCAGCTTGGTCAGATGCACCCAAATCTTGATTGGCCGGGATTTGGGCCTGGCTGGCTGGCAGGAAGTGGTTACCGTTTACCGACGAATCGACGCCGTGCCGCCAAAGCCAAATTCTGGCGCGCCGTCATGTGAATGTGGTTAAGCATCGAGCCTCGTTTTGGCTGGTCCTGGTCGTGGCGATCGCGCTGCTCTTTCTGGTCTCCACCGCATTATGTTTCGTGATCCTGACGGAGATGGTTGACCGGTGCTTCTGGGCCGACTTTTCGGTTGCGCCCGTTTGGTTTCTTCCACTGTGTTACGTGGTATCGCCATCGGTGGGAATCGTCGTCACCTTCATCCTTGGGTGGAACGTGAGAAAATGAAGGCTAGACCAAACGGTTTGATGCAGGGTCGCACGAGGATCGGAAGATGCCCGTCATGCCGCCGACCATCGAATTGAGACGACCGGCAGTCGCCCTTCGCTGCGACGGTCCGTGGCCAACCAGCGGAACAAATGGAAGAGCCGAACCCATATGACAAGTTGATCGTTGGACTATCCGTGTTGGCCTGCCTCGGCATCGGTGGTGGTCTCTCGCAGAGGAGTGCTGGCATTTCTCCGAGGGGTTGTGGTGGTTGTCGTGCATGCATGGTACTTCAGCTTACGCCATGGTATTCCCGAGATGGGCGGGCTCTGCTAGGTCTCTGTTGGAGGCATTGTGGCTCTTGGGCTTTTCTACATCAAGAAGTGGATAGTCGAATTCCGAGAGAGCCGCACGTGCGAGAGGCCGAACAAAACGTCTGAGGCAGACCGGTAGGAGGATTGAGGAGTAATGGATAAGAAGGAAGCACAGAAAATTCTGGAGGCGCAGTTGCGCCGGTACCGCAGCCGGTCGTACGCTGGACTGGTGGCGCTGGTCGAAGCCAAGGAGGTTAAGACGCTTCAAGTCATAGGAGCCACCGGCGCAGAGTACCAACTGGAGGTCCAATTCTTCTGGGATGCCAAACCTAACGGTGACATCAGAGTCGCCGCGTCCGTTGACGATGGCAGCCTGCGCGCCTACTTCCCCTTGACGGACAGCTTCATCCTCAGTCCACAGGGGGCTTTTATCGGCGAATAGCCAAATGGTCCCTCTTCAACCAGTGAAGCAAACTTGCGCTCGTGGCTTCGTCGTTGGTCTGCCTCGGGGATATGGCCGCCATGCGTCGCGACTTTGAGATTATCAACGGCATCTACCTGTCGCAGCCACCACACGTGCTCGACCTGCACAACGACTTCGATTTCCACGATTTGCGCTACTCGATACGTGACCGGATTCTCTCGCTGCACTGGCGGCGTTCCAATCGCAAGTCGGTTCCTGCTAACACCCCGGCGTCGGTGTGCGTGGCGTTTCGCGAGGTCAGCGAGTTCCGGTTCCATCCTCGCGATCCGAAACAGCCTTTCACCGAGGATGACTGCATGAACACGTTTGGATTCTGGACGGACGAGGACTGGGCAGATGGCGTCATCGTCCCTGACCGAAACCAGACGCCTGAACCGAGTTGGCTTACAGCGGTCGATTTCATGTCGGGCGCAATCATCTTGGTGCAAACAGCGTCCGCCCATGCCCGAATCGAGTCATGATGCCCGGCACGCTCCCGCCAGAACCAGAGCTATTTCGATCCCGGCGGGCCCTCCAGCAGGAAATCTTCCCAAGGCCGGCTCCGGACTCCGGCGGCCTGCGCCACCGCCTCCCGCGCACGGTCGCAAACGACCAATGGTTGAAACCGTGGATTCCGCCGGCAGAATTCCAGGAGCGCGGAAAGGTCGCGAGCCGAGTACGCGCCGGTCTTGACTTCGATGGCCCAATTCCCCCAGGAGCCTTCGGTGACAAAGTCCAGTTCGAGCGGTTCCTCGCGCCAATAGTGGACCTGCTGGCTGCAGTTCCACGCCAGCGCGCCACAGGCGTTTTCGACCCATCGTCCCCAGCGCTCCGCATCACGATCGGGAGACGGCAGGACATTCGTGGTCGCTCCCAGGAACGCGTTGTTCAGCGCGATCAACTTGGGCGGAGCGGCGCGTTGCCGGAGCATCTTGCCGGAGTACTTGCGCAGTGCGACCGCCAGACAAGCTTCTTCCAGCAACTCCAAATAATGTGCCACCGTCTCCAGTGCGCCGCTGGAACCGAGTTGGCCGCAGATTTTCTGAAGCGAAATGATTTCCGCAGGGTGTCCCGTGACAATGGCAAATACTTGCCGAAGCAGCGCCGGCTTCCGAATCGCTTCCACCGCCAGCATGTCCCGGCCGATCGCCGGCTCGATGATGCTGTCTCGCACGTAGCTGCGCCAGCGGATGAGGTCGTCCAGCAGCGGCACCGCCCCGGGATAGCTTCCCTGCCCGACGGTCCGGCGCGCGGCAACCAGCGGATCGAGTCGAAAACAACGCACCACTTCCGAAGCCGGCCAATGCAGCAACCGCAATCTCTCAAATCGGCCTGCCATGGTCTCACGGCTGCCGTGACCAAGCCCAAGCGCTGAGGACCCGGTGGCGACCACATGAAGCGGCAGCCGCGCGCGTTTCAGTTGGTCCATCTTGCTCTTCAGCAAGCGCTGCCAGTTGTCGAGGTACTGGATTTCATCGAGCAACAACATTGCGGAACCGCCTGCCGCCAACTGCTGAGCCCGATGCCACAGGTTTTCCCACCATCCGGCCAATGCGGCCTCGGGAGTGTCTGCCGCTGCGTATAGGGCGCGTTCCCCTTTCTCGCTGGCCAGTGCCAGCAGCAACGTGGTTTTTCCAACCTGACGCGGCCCGGTCAGTAGTTGCGCGCGGTGGGACGGTTCGGCGTTCAGTCTCTTCCGCAGTTCGGCGAGCACGGTGTCATAGGCGTGCGGCCCGATGAATTCGTCCATGGTCGAATCATTATTCGATTACGTCCGAAAATCAATCTCGGTCGCCGAAATCGTTTCCATCAGGCTGAAAATGGCTCGACAGGCAGTGTCGGGTTCCTAACAGTGTTGCGAGACAGTCTGATGATTTTGCACAAACGATTCGCCGCCTTTTCTATCCTCGCCGTGAGCTTGTGGTTGCAGTCAAGCCCGTCTGGCGCCGCCCCCGCTCCGACCGACAAAGTGATAGTCCGGATCAGCGGCATGCCGAGCAAACGGGCCAACTCGCCGCGCGAGATCGCCAGCTACCGGGTCGTCGAACGATTCCAGCAATTGTATCCCGACATCGAAATCCGGGGCACGACCGCGCTGGAAATCCAGAACATCGGCAGCGAAGCGGCGACGCTCATGTCCATCGCGGGCGGAACGGCGCCGGACATTCTCGTCGTCAACTTCCGCCAGTCCGACACCTACCTCAGCGAAGGTTTCCTGGCGCCGCTGGATGAATACATCATGGCGATGGACCCGGCCGAACGCGAAGATCGCATTCCTGCCCCGGTTCGTCCGGTCGTGTACCGCGAAGGTCCCGACGGACAGAAACATTACTGGATGATCCCGCAATACATCGGCGCCAAGGTGCTGATGTATCGCCGCGATCTCCTCGCAGCGGCGGGACTCGATCCCGATCGTCCGCCGAAGGACTGGGACGAACTGCGGGAGTACGCGCGGAAGGTGGCCGATCCGTCGCGCGGCATTTATGGGCTCGGTTTCTACTCGGGCATTCACGCGTCGTGGTCCATGTACACGTACCTTGTCAGCACGGGCGCGCAGGCGATGAAGCAACTGCCCGATGGCCAATGGCGGGCGGCATTCGATTCCGACGAGGCGGTCACGGCGTATGAGTTCGTGGATGATCTGCTGAAAGAGCAGGTCGAGAAAGCCGGCAAGTCCGGCCCCATGGCGTACCGCGGGGCGGACTTCGGTCAGAAATGGACGGACGGGAAAGTGGCGATGCAGTTCTCGACGCTGCAGAGCAAGGAACTCGGCGATATCAATCCGCAGTTGATGGGCATCGCGCCAATCCCGAAGGGGCCGACGGGCATCGCGAGCTCCGAAGTGAATTGTCCGATGTACGCGATCTTTGCCGGGCAGAAGGACAAACGCGTTCGCGACGCGGCGTGGAAGTACATCTGGTTCACCGACAGCGTGGAAGCACGGAGGATTTTCGTGCAGACAATGGTCGAGCAGGGCGCCGCGCGCACGTTGCGTCCGAAGCTCTTGCGGCAATTTGGATTCTCGGAATTGGCCGACCTGGCGATTCCCGGCCTCGAGGAAGCTTACGAAACCGCTCTCGCCCAGGGCACGCCCGAGCCGTACGGCAAAAACTGCCAGTTCGTCTATGCGTACATGACCAAGCCCATGGACGCGGCCTACTACTTCGATTTCAAGGGCATGACCCGGCAACAGAAGCGCGCGAAGATCAAGGAATTCCTCCGCAAGGCCGTGGACGAAGCCAACGAACAGATGATCGGTATCGTGCCCGAACCTGTCCGCAAGAAGCGCAATGGCATCGCGTGGGTCGTCGCCGTCGTCGTCCTCCTGAGTTTCGTCCTGCTGTTGCGACAGGTCTTTCGCTGGATGAGCCAGGGATTCGCGCCCTCGACGGAGCCGGCTTCGGGCTACAAGAATCGCATGGCGGTCGCGCTGATCGCGCCCGCGCTGCTTCTGATCCTGCTCTGGCAGTACTATCCGCTCGTGCGCGGCTCGCTGATGGCGTTTCAGGATTACAGCATCATGGGCGGGTCACCGTGGATCGGCATTGATAACTTCGCGGACGTCCTGTTCGACAAGAATTTCTGGCTCGCGTTGAAGAACGCGGTGTATTTCTGCGCGTTGTGGATGCTGATGGGTTTCCTGCCGCCGATGGCGTTGGCGATCATCCTGCAGGAAATCCCGCTCGGCAAACTGCTGTTCCGAATTCTCTTCTACCTCCCACATCTCGTGTCCGGCATCGTCATCTATTTCATGTGGCGCGGGTTTTACGACGTCTCGCCCGACGGCATCCTGAACCGCATCCTGGCGGTATTCAACATCCCCGCGCAGAAGTGGCTCGACGACCCGAACATCGCGATGATCTGCGTCGTGTTTCCGATTGCCTGGTCGCACCTCGGCGCCGGGTGCATCATCTACCTCGCCGCGCTCAAGGGCATCCCGGATGAACTGTACGAGGCAGCCGACATTGACGGCGCATCGTTC
This sequence comes from uncultured Verrucomicrobiota bacterium, assembly GCA_964582645.1. GTDB lineage: Bacteria > Verrucomicrobiota > Verrucomicrobiia > Palsa-1439 > CAZOTB01 > CAZOTB01. The sequence continues at coordinate 20,734 of CAZOTB010000001.1, forward strand.
TTTCAAAAGTTGCGCTTCATCGTCTTTTCGTATCTCAAACCGCTGATCGTGATCAACGCGGTCGGCGCCACGATCTTCGGCTTCAAATCCGCCGACGCAGTTCTTGCGATGACGGGCGGAGGTCCAAACGGCGCGACACAGGTCATCGGGTACGAAATCTGGCAGCGTTCGTTCATGTTCCTGCATTTCAGTCAGGCCACCGCGATGGCGTGGATTCTGGGAGTGTTGTTGCTCTCGTTCACGGCGTATCAACTCCGCATTTTGAACAAGGTGGAGTTTCGCACAACCGGCAAGTGAGGGTTATTGGTTATCAGTTATTCGTTACTGACTGACCGGAGGCAAAGATATGAGCGAGAAGATCATGACGCTCGAGGATTTGAAATGCTGGCAGGCTTGTCGGGCCTTGCGATTGTTTGTGACCCGCGAAGTCGTACCTCTCTTGCCGAGGGCGGAACGATATCGCTTGATTGATCAGCTCGTCCGTGCGGCGCGTTCGACGACCTCCAATATCGCGGAAGGCTACGGACGATTTCATTATCTCGACAACGCCAAGTTCTGTAGCAACTCGCGCGGCTCCTGCTGGGAAGTGCTCGACCATTTGATCGCAGGTCGCGACGAGGGATTGATTTCCGAGGAAATGCTCGCCAAGGGCCGCCAGTTGGTCGGCGACGCGGTCAAGTTACTCAACGGCTACATGAACTACCTCAAAGCCGCCGGCGATCGCCCTCAAGGCATCGCCCGCGAAGCCCAATCCGAGTATTACGTAACTCACGTGACGAACGCCCAGCCGGAGAACGAGTAACCAATAACCAATAACCAATAACGATCCGTGCCGATTCTAAGCCCCATCCAAAAACGTTCCCCCGCCGGTCGGGTGTTGGTCGCGGCGATGTACGTCATCTGCATCGTCGGGTCGGCGTGGATGGTTTATCCGTTCCTGCTCATGGTCAGCGGCTCGGTCAAGAGCGAGGTGGATATGCGCAAGTTCGACATCTTCCCGCGCTACGTCCACGACGACGTCATCTTGTTCCGCAAATTCGAGGAGCAACGCTACGGCGGACAGCTCGATGCGTTCACGGCTGCCTGCCGGTATTCGGACACCAACGCGCGGCCGCTGTCGTCCTTCGAGTTCCTGCCAACCCCAACTGATCCGCCGACGGCCGTGCTCGCGGATTGGAATGAATTCACCCGGGACTGCCGGTCATGGCCGCGCCACTACCTGCAGCTCGGCCACAATTTCGGCTACAAGACGTTCCCCGAGGTCACGCTTGAATACCAGCACCGGCTCTGGGAAGCGTTCCCCGATGTTCCGAAGATTCAACTCGCCACCGCGCCACAACGTCTCCTGATCCAGGAAAAATGGCAGACGCGCGCCTACCAATCCGTGCAAGGTCCGTATGCGCCAATCTACGACAAACTGCGCAGCGACCTGCCCGACCGCTATTTCATTCCCACCGCGATCGAGGGCACGTTCGTCACCACGCTCCTGCAATCCCGGTACGGCACGGGCACCAACGGAGTCGCCAAGCTGAACAAGAAATGGGGAACGAACTTCGCCAGCGTGTTCGACGCCTCGCTCAACGTCACGCCGCCGACACAAGCCGGGCAACGCGACGACTGGTGGGAGTTCGTGCGCACCAGTCTCTCGGCGCGGTTCATCCGGCTGGATGACGCGTCGCTGCTGAAGTTGCGGGAATTTCTCCGGGAGAAATACAAGGACATCGCCAAGCTGAACACGATCTACGGCGCTGCGTATCCCGATTGGAGCGCGATCCACTTCGAGCCGACCCGCGCGCCGATCGCCGCCTACGCCGACGTCGAGGGATTCGTGCAGACGCTCGCATCGCCGGAAGGCCTTTCGCTCGACGGTCCCGAGTTTCGCTGGCGTGAGTTTGTGAAGACGAAGTACGGCGATCTCGCGGCGTTCAATCAAGCGCATGGGACAGACTACACGTCATTCGATCACGTCAAGATGCCCCTGCTCGCCGCCGATTGGGCGATCATGAAAGCCAACCGCTGGCCAATCGTCCGCGAGTACCTGACCCGGAACTACCGGGTGGTGTGGGATTACCTGTCGGTGCAGGGCCGCGCCGTGCAGAACACGATCATCTTTGTGGTGCTCAACATTGTGACCGCGCTGATCGTCAACCCGCTCGCTGCGTACGCGTTGTCCCGCTTCCAACCGCGGTGGAGTTACAAAGCGTTGTTTCTCCTGATGGCAACGATGGCGTTCCCGGGCGAAGTGACGCAGATCCCCGCGTTCCTCCTGCTGCGCGACCTTGGTTTCCTCAACACGTTCGCCGCGCTGGTCATCCCCGCCGCCGCCAACGGGTACTCGATCTTCCTGCTCAAAGGTTTCTTCGACAGCCTGCCGAAGGACCTCTACGAATCCGCCACGCTCGACGGGGCCGGGGAGTTTCGCGTGTTCTTCACCATCACCATGCCGCTCTCCGCGCCGATCCTTGCCGTGATCGCGCTCGGGGCGTTCACCAGCGCGTATGGCGCGTTCATGTTCGCACTGCTGGTCTGCCAGAAGCAGACAATGTGGACGATCATGGTCTATATCTACCAGTTGCAGCAGCTCTACAACGTTCCGATCGTCTTCGCCTCGCTTGTGATCGCCGCCATCCCGACGCTGATCGTCTTTACGCTGTGCCAGAACGTAATCATGCGCGGGATTGTGGTGCCGGTGGAGAAATAGTGTGGCGCCGTAGCCGCGAGCGTAAGCGAGTGGCCGAACCGCTCGCTTGCGCTCGCGGCTACAATCGCAGTTGACCTTTCCTTCGTTCCACTCTTTCTTCTGAAGTTGCATGAAGCGCTGGCTCATCGTCCTTCTGATCCTTGCCATCGCGGGTGGGACCTGGTTTGGCGTCCATCGGCTGCGTACCGCCGCGCTCACATCAAAGGAGAAGGTTACGCCCACGAGCACGGCGGAGATTCGCACCATTCAGGAAACCGTCAGCATCGTTGGCGAAATCGCCTCGGCGCTTTCCATTGAGATCAAATCCGAGGTCAGCGGACAGATCACGCAGGTCCGCGTCGGCAACGGCTCCGCCGTCACCAACGGACAGGTGCTGCTCACGCTCGACCGGTCGCAGCTTGAAAGCCAGCGTCAGGAAATCGAAGCCGCCATCCAGTCGGCGTCGTTGCGGATGGAGAAAGCGAAGAACGATGCCGACCGGCTCGCGCCGTTGCACAAGAGTGGGCTGGCGACGGACAAGGATTTCACCAACAGCCGACTCGACCAAGCCATCGCCGAGAACGACCTCAAGCTGCAGCGGGCGAAACTCCAGACGCTGGAACAGCAGCTTTCCAAGACGGTGATCTACGCGCCCTGCGACGGCATGATCATCCAGTGCGACGCCCGCCCGGGCCAGGTCATCGTGGGGGCGTCGTCCGTGTCGCAGGGCACCGTGTTGATGAAGATCGTCCAACTCGACCGCCTGCTGGTGAAGAGCAACGTCAACGAAGTGGACGCGCTCAAGCTGACCAAAGCCATGAAAGCTGCCATCACGTTTGATTCGATCCCGGGCTTGAACCTCGAAGGCACGGTCGTGAGCGTCTCGCCCTCCGCGCAACAAACTGACGGCAAGGACGGCAGCAAAGAATCGCTCAAGCAGTTTCCCGTCGAGATCGCCTGTGCGCAGACCGACCCGCGCATCAAGCTCGGCATCAGCGCCAACGTCAAGATTCCCATCGCCGAAGTCAAAGACGTCGTCGCGGTCTCGGTCGCCGCGGTGTTCACCGACACCACCAACAAGATCGCGTTTGTGAAGAATGGCGCCGCCTTCGCGAAACGCCCGGTCACCGTGGGCTTGAGCGACGCGCTGCATGTCGAGATCAAGAATGGTCTCGCCAAGGGTGATGTCGTTGCCACCGCCTATCCGCCCGAGTTTCAGCCCGCGAAGGAAAAGAAGAAGGACGACGATGATTGGTGATCCAAGTTTGTAGTCGAGCGCTTCAGCGCGGTCTTGATGACTCGCATACCAATGTGCAGACCGCGCTGAAGCGCTCTACTACAAACTGTCCCGTATGAAAACCCTGCACGGTATTCTCAATGGACTCCGCCAGATCGGGGCGCACAAAGTTCGCTCTGCGCTCACCGTGCTGGGGATCGTGCTGGGCGTGGCGGCCACGGTGGCAATGATCGGATTGATCCAGGGCATGTTCGCCAACTGGCAACGCTGGATCGTGATGCAGGGCGGCATCGAGAAAATCGCGATCCTGAAACAAGCGCCGCCCGTCGCACAGAAACATCTCGCCAGCCTGTCGCCCGGTCGCACGTTGCGCGACGCCGACACGATCCGCCAGACCTGCCCGCTCGTTACCCACGTCTCACCCGAGGTGGATCTGCCGAACCCGGTCCTCGAACGCGGCGGAAAACAGTGTCGCGTCACAGTGCAAGGAGCAACACGCGACATCCTTGCCGTCAACGCCCACGAACTCGGTCACGGGCGATTTCTGAGCGATCTCGACGTCGAGCAATTCAAGCGCACCGCGGTGATCGGCACGACGGTGCGGGAGGAATTGTTCCGCAGGGACGAAGACCCGATCGGCCAGCAGATTCGGATCAACGGCCAGCCGTTCACCGTCGTCGGTGTGCTCGCGCATTACGAGCAGATGAGCGGCAAACGAAACATCCTGGAATTCCGAAACAAGATCGCGTTCATCCCGGTCAGCACGGCGCTCAAGACCTTCATGGGCAACGACCAGCTCACCTGGCTCAACGTCCGCGTCGCCAGCGCCGCGCATCTTGACGACGTGGTCGGCCAGTTGACGCGGACGTTGTTGCACACCCACCGCGGCATCGAGGATTTCAAGATTGATACCAAGGAGGAAATGCTCGCGCGCTTCGCCAGCGTCCGGCAGTCGTACATGTTCACGCTCGGCGGGATTGCCGGCATCTCGCTCCTGGTCGGCGGCATCGGCATCATGAACGTCATGCTCGCCTCGTTGAACGAACGCGTGCGTGAGATCGGCATCCGCAAAGCGGTCGGTGCGCGGAATTACGACCTGTTCATTCAGTTTCTCTGCGAAGCTGTAACGCTGGCGGTGCTGGGCGGATTGCTCGGAATCATCGCGGGCACGTCGCTCGTGTACGCGCTGCAAACCGCCGCCGTCCTTGGCGGCTCCGGCGCGCCGGAGTTCTCGGCGGGAGCAATGGTGATTGGATTTATATTCAGCGTGGTCGTCGGCATCGTCTCCGGCATCTATCCCGCCATCCGGGCCGCCCGGTTGGATCCGATCGTGGCGTTGCGATACGAATGAACGTATGCCACTCGCCGAATTCAGGCAGGTCCGGAAACTCTACCGCGTGGCGGGTGAGGAAGTGCGCGCGCTCGACGGTGTGGATCTCGACATCGCAGAGGGCGACTTCGTGGCGATCATCGGACCCTCCGGCAGCGGCAAGTCCACGCTCATGCATCTTCTTGGTTGTCTGGACACGCCCACCGAAGGCAGCATCAAACTCGAAGGCGTCGAACTGAGCAAGGCCGGGTCGAATCAACTGGCCGATATCCGCAATCGCAAGATCGGGTTCGTGTTCCAGTCGTTCAATCTTCTGCCGCGGTTGAGCGTATTGCAGAATGTGGAGCTTCCACTGATCTACATGGGATCAGCCAACCGCTCTCGCCGAGAAAGTGCCATGCGAACCCTCGAACAAGTGGGTATCGCGGATCGGGCCAGGCACGCGCCGACCCAACTCTCCGGTGGTCAGAGCCAGCGCGCCGCCATCGCCCGCGCGCTCGTCAACGATCCGAAGATTCTGTTGGCCGACGAACCCACCGGCAACCTGGACAGTCACACCGGTGAAGCCATTCTCGAGCTGTTCCGCGATCTCAACCGCAAAGGCCGCACCGTTGTCATCGTGACCCATGATCCCAAGATCGCCGCGCAAGCCAATCGTCGCATCGAGATCCGGGATGGGAGGATTGTGGATCCGGCTCGCCGTTCGACTCCGGAGTGACTCACCGCACAAGCTAAAGCGTGAACTACCAACGCTTCGCCAAGTGGGGCGCCAGCGTTCGTAGTTCAAGCTTTAGCTTGCCGTTCCAGCGCTACGCGCAATGTTTCCGGCAAACCCTGTGGCTTCTCCTGCAAGTCCGTGCATGCGTGAATCGTCCTGGCGGTCGCGATCAGTTTTCCACCCGCCGCGCGCACGACGCGATAGTCAAACGTGAGCTTCACTTTCCCAATTTCGACTACCACAACCTCGATTTGCACCTCGTCGTCGTAGCGCGCAGCGCCCTTGTAGTCCACGTGGCAGGCGATCACCGGGAGCATGACGCCCTGCTCGATGAGCGATTGAAACGTCACGCCGATGTGGCGAAAGAATTCGTTGCGCGCCCGTTCAAGCCAGTCCACGTACCGCGCGTAATAGACATGGTTGCCGACTGTGCAGTCGGAATAGGGGACGCGATAGGTGATGGAGAATGGGGAATTGGATGCGGGGTTCATGGTTCAGCGTTCCGGGTTCAAGGTTCAGGGCTCGATGACTACGGGCGTTCCGATTTCGAGCAACTTCGCCAACGCCTCGACGTTCCAGTTGGCGAGCCGGAAACAACCGTGGCTCTCGGTCTTGCCAATGTCCTCGGGTTTGGGCGTGCCGTGGATGCCGTAGCCGGTACGGTCGAGGCCGATCCAGTACACGCCGACCGGATTGTTCGGGCCGGGCGGAAGGATGAGTTTGCTGGTGATGGTCTTCGATTCAGGTGATTCGGCAAACACGGCGGGGTCCCACGTGAAGTTCGGGTTCGGCGCGAAGGTTTTCACCTTGAGTTCGCCCACGGGACGCCGCTCCTTGTCTTTGCCGATGGAGCAGGGGAAAAATCCGATGATCCGGTCTCGATCGCCATACGCGATGATGACCTTGCGACCGAGCTTGATGCGCACCACGTTCGCCTTCTCGGCGGGGCGGGAGACGAGCACGTTGGGCACATTCAACGTCTGCCCCGCTTTCGCGCGCGCGAAGTCCACCTCGGAATTCAACGCCTGGAGGAACTGCTCCGCGCAATGAAACCGTTCCGCGATCCGTTCGAGCAACGTCTCGTGGGAGAGCGACGTCTGTTCCGACTTGCCCTTCCACGTCAGTGGCACGGGAGCGAGATCCGTCAGGTCGTCCTCCGTGACCGTGTACGTGGTGAACCAGTCCGTGTTCGTGCCGAGCAAGGCCCGCTCCGTTTCCGGGCCCATCGTGCCATCCACCCGCAGGCTGTGCGTCTCCTGCCATGCCATGATTGCCTGCTTGGTCCGGCTGCCGAACTTTCCGTCCACGCAGCCGGGCGAGAACCCTTGCCGGTCGAGCGCGATCTGCCACTCGGCGAGCGGCGACGCGACCTGTGCGTCCAGCGGAATGAGCACAGAGCATGAAAGGCAGAGGTTCGCGATCCAGAGCGCCGGTCGCATACGCGCGTGGCTTTATAGCGCGTGTCGCCTCGTTGACAATCAATTTTGGCATCGCTAAAGTCGTGTTAATGAAAATGGCCTGGGTCTGGATGCTCGTGTGTTGTCTCGGACTGCCCGCGTGCGCCGAGGTTGCACCGAAGGCAGTGAAAATCACCAAGGTGCAGCACGACACCTATCCGCAGAAACAGGAGTCAGCGCTGGCTCGAGAGATCGGCCCGAATGAAACGGGCAAATTCAAGGAACTGCGCGAAGATTTCAAACCTCAGCCGGACGGCGAATATTTCACCGTGATTTGGAAATCACTCGCACGCGAGCCGCTCAAGAACGTGACCGTGACACTGCAATATCGGCAGGCAAACAGCCCGAAGCTGCAGTCCACGACCGTGCAACTGGCGGAAGTGCGCCGGGGAACGACCATTTCAAAGTTTCGCGTGGTGGGCGAGGAATATACCAAAGGCGGCGCCGTCACTGCTTGGAAGACGGAAGTGTCCGGAGAAGGCCGGACGCTCGATTCATTCCATTCGTTTCTCTGGAAAGACCCGAGCTGAACTGCGGCGGGCTACGCAAGCCGGGAGACGCTATGACGTTGGTGGAACTATTCGAGAAGTCGGTGGCGGCGCACCCCAACCGCACCGCCATCTTCTTCGGAGATCAGAAGTTCACCTATCGCTCGCTCTCCGATCAGAGCGCGGCAGTCGCGGCAACGCTCACAGGCAAACTCGGCGTCGCACCGAACGACCGCGTGGCGATCCTCCTCAAGAACTGTCCCGAGTATATCCCGTCGCTGTTCGGCATTTTCTCCGCGGGCTCGACTGCGGTCCCGATCAACAACTTTCTCAAGGAGCCCGAGATCGAGTTCATCCTGCGCGACTCGGGGGCAACGGTGTTGATCACGTCGGATGACTTCAAGGAGATGCTTCCAAAACTCCAGTCAGCACTGCCTTCGCTTAAAGTATGGAATGTCGCCTCACTGGCAACGCCGGTCACGCTCGACCCGCCCCGCCCCCCGCTCCACGATTCCTCTCTCGCCGTCATCGTCTATACCAGCGGCACCACCGGCAAACCGAAAGGCGCGATGCTCACCCACGGGAATCTCGTCTCGAACGTGCAAAGTTGCACCGAATTGCTCCACGCAAACCCGCGCGATCGGTTCACGCTGATGCTGCCCATGTTTCACAGCTTCATGTTGACCGTCTGCATTCTCACACCTCTGAGCATGGGCGCGGGAGTCATTCTGGTGCGATCGCTGCAACCGTTCAAACCCGTGCTGCAGGAGTTCATCAAGCGCCGCGCCACCATCTTCATCGGCATCCCGCAGATCTTCACCGCGATGGCCCACGCCCACGTCCCGTTCTGGGTGCACTGGTTGTTCAGTTTCCGTCTGGCCGTGTCGGGTTCGGCACCGCTCTCGATGGAAACGTTCACCAACTTCTCGAAGAAGTTTCGTTTCCCACTGTGCGAAGGTTACGGCCTGAGCGAAGCTTCTCCCGTCGTCAGTTTCAACCCGATCAACGGCGAACGGAAACCCGGCACGGTCGGATTGCCCCTCGCAAAGGTGGAGGTGAAAATTGTTGACGATCAGGAGCGGGAGTTACCCGTGGGGCAGGTCGGCGAGATCGTTGTGCGCGGGCCAAATGTAATGCGTGGATACTGGAATCAACCCGAGGAAACCGAGAAGGCGCTCCGAAACGGCTGGCTGCACACGGGTGACCTGGGCAAACTCGACGGCGACGGTTATCTCACCATCGTGGATCGCAAGAAGGAAATGCTCATCGTTCACGGCATGAACGTCTATCCGCGCGAGATTGAAGAAGTGCTGCACAACATCGAAGGAGTCAAAGGCGCGGCGGTCGTGGGCAAGGCGGCACCGCAGGGCGAGTTGCCGATCGCGTTCGTGGAGACGGTCGAAGGAGTGCAACTCGATGCACGTTCGATCCAGAAGCACTGCCGGCAGCAGTTGGCGGATTACAAAGTGCCTCGCGAGGTGCGAATTGTGCAAAGCCTCCCGCGCACTGCGACCGGCAAGATCGCCAAACTGGAACTGAAGAAGCAGGTGGGGTAGGCGGGGCGTTGCGGTCAAGTCCACACAGGCCGAAGCCATGCATCTTCCATTGCATGTGGCAATGGTAGGGGCACACCCGGCTTTCGCGCCCCACCAAAAGCAGAAGAGGGAAACAGTCCCCGCAGCGCGGAACCGCTTCCCTCGTCGTGTGTGACTTCCAGCGATGTGTCGAGCTACCAGCTCAGGCAACCTTGATGTCTATCGCTTTCGGCTGGGCTTTCTCGCTCTTGGGCAGATGGACTCGCAGCACGCCGTCTTTGAAGTCGGCGGTCACCTTGCCACTGTCCGCATCGTCAGGGACGCTGAAGCTGCGCACGAAACTGCCATAGGCGCGCTCGATGCGATGATACTTCCTGCCTTTCTCTTCCTTCTCGAATTTGCGCTCGCCGGTCAGCGTCAGCACGCCGCGCTCGACCGTCAGCTTAACTTCCTCCTTCTTCACTTGGGGAAGTTCCGCAGTGATCAGGTACTCCTTCTCGTCTTCGGCGATGTCCACCAACGGTGTCCACTCGGCCACCGTCATGGTTTCTTCTTTGCCACCGTCACCCCTCCGGCTCGGTAGGCGACCAAAGAGGCGCTCGAGACGACTGTGCATCTCATCCAGTTCACGAATTGGATCCCAACGAGTAATGCTGTTCATGTCGTTTTTCCTCTACCGGCGGTTGATTCTGTTCCGCTCGCACCAACGAACCGCCTGTCGCACCGCTGGGCGAGCCCTGCCCCCTGTCATCGCAGGGGAGATGCCGGACATAAGAATGCTCGATTTCTTATAAACATTGAACATTTCAAACCAAACAGTGGGCTACTCTGACACAGCAGACCATGCCTTGGTACGGTCTGGTGTGACAGACTTGCGTGGTCTTACAACCGGCGCTTCAGCGAGTGCAACGCCTCTCGAATGCACTGAACCGCGAGTGTTGAACACCCTTGGTTACCAGCGAACCATGAACGGAATCATCGGATCGTCACCCAACTCGCGCGTCAACTCCGCGACGGTTCGTGTTTGCCCCGGCAGAATCAGATCGGGCGACAGATCCGCCAACGGCTGGAGCACGAACCGCCGCAAGTGCGCTCGCGGATGCGGCACGACAAGCTCGGGGGTGTCCACTCGCAGCGCGCCGCAATAGATCAAATCGAGATCAACTGGCCGCGGTTCGTTGTGGATCTTCTTTGGCTTGCGTCCGAGCTTTGTCTCGATGCCCTGCAACTTGCGCAACAACGCCAGCGGTGAGGTGTGCTCGTCCACGTCGAGTTCGACGACGGCGTTGAGAAATTTCGGCGACCCCGGCGGGCAATCCACCGGCGAAGTCTCGTACACCGTGGATTTTCGCAGTGGCTTGCTGCTGAACACCTCGAGCTCCCGACAGGCCGCCTGCAGAGTGGCGAGCCGGTCACCGAGATTGCTACCCAGGGCAACGACGGCTTTCACCGCAGCCCCAGCACATCCTGCATGTCGTACAACCCGGGCTTCTGACCAACAATCCATTTGGCGGCACGAAGTGCGCCTTTGGCAAACGTGTCGCGGCTGCTGGCTTTGTGGGTTAACTCCACCCGCTCACCGATGCCGGCATAGATGACCGTATGATCCCCGATGACGTCTCCGCCGCGAATGGCGTGGATGCCGATCTCGCTCGAAGTGCGCTCGCCGACGATTCCCTCGCGCCCGTGCCGGGCGAGTTTCTTCAGCTCTTCCTTCTTGACCTCGGCGAGAATCTCCGCGAGGCGCGCCGCGGTGCCGCTCGGAGCATCCTTCTTGAGTCGGTGATGCATCTCGACCACTTCCTGGTCGTAACCGTCGCCCAACACCTCTGCCGCTTTGCGGGTGAGCGCAAAGAGGAGGTTGACGCCGACGCTGAAGTTGGCGGCCCAGACGATGGGAATGTGTGATTTGTGGTTTTTGATTTTGAATTTCTCGTCGTCGGAGTGGCCCGTCGTGCCGATAACGATGGCTTTACGGTTCTTGGCTGCGGCCTCGACAATCGCCAGCGTGGCGGAATGAAAGCTGAAATCAATCACCGCGTCCGCGTTGCCGATGCAGGCATTGATGTCGTCGCCGAGATCCACCTGACCAACGACCTTCAGCTCAGGGTCTTTCGATGCCAGCCCGATGATGGTCTGGCCCATCCGGCCTTTCGAGCCGGTGACGATGATGCGTGTGGGATTCATGTTTTTCGCCTTGCGAGGCGACGAGAACAGCGAAGCACTTTTTGCCGCATGGGTAAAGTCGCAATATCCTTCTCACGTCCCGAAGCTTTCTTGCTGGCAATCACTCGATCCAGCGGAAGCAGTCGCACAGGCTGCCCTTCGATACGGCAGAGCGTGCATCGCTTGTATTCCGCCTCGAAGGATCGGAGGCCATCGGGCCTGAAGATTGCGTTCACCTGGATTCCGTTGGGCAACTCATACATCGTGCGGGCCAAAATCTTCCCTCCGAGTCGATGTACGATGGTCAGCAGTCGCACGTACTGCCGTTCGGGGAGTCGTACCCAGAAATCATAGTCCCACGTCGTGGCCGTCGCGCCGTGGCGTACGGCTGCCATCATCCCGATCAGGCTGCCATCTATCCCTTCTTGACGGAGGGCCTTGATGGACTCACCGAGCGGGCGGCTGCGAGGCTGATTCGGCATCGTTCCTCCGGCGTCTTTGAGAAACTAAGTGCAAACCCCCAGCGTTCGTGGTCGTCCAAACCGCGAACTGTTTTGAGTTTGCGATAGATTCGCCTGACTTTTGCCAAGTTTGTCCCGGTGCGCCAAGCTGAGCGTCGGATGTTGGATGTTGAATGCGGGACGTTGGACGCTTTCACGTTCGCATCCCCGCCTTCTGCATCGCTGCGCGCAAGACCTCTCGGTTCTTTTCGCTGATTCGGCAGAGAGGAAGGCGATAGATTTCCTCGATCATGCCCAGCATCGCCATCGCAGCCTTGACCGGAATAGGATTGGTCTCGACGAACAAATCTTTGAACAACGGATAGAGTTTCAGATGCAACGCCTGCGCCTCGTCCACTTTGCCCGAGAGGGAACAACGCACCATCGTGCTCACTTGTTTCGGGATGACGTTGGTTGCGACGCTAATCACGCCTTCCGCGCCCACGCTCATGAACGGCAGCGTCATCGAATCGTCGCCCGAGAGGATCAGGAAGTTCTCCCCACACGCGAGTCGAAGCTGGCTGACGCGGTCGGGCGTGCCACCGGCTTCTTTCACGCCAACGATGTTCTTGCAGTCGGTGTGCAGTCGTCGCATCGTCTCGACGCCGATCTCGATCCCGCAACGGCCGGGAATGCTGTAGAGCACCAGCGGCAGGCGCGTACATTTTGCGATGGCTTTGAAATGTTGATAGAGCCCTTCCTGTGTCGGCTTGTTGTAGTACGGCGACACGAGCAAGCACGAGTCCGCGCCCACCTTTTCCGCTTTGCGGGTCAATGAGATCGCTTCGTCGGTCGAGTTCGAGCCCGTACCCGCCATGATGTGGCAGCGCTGCTTCGCCGCTTTGACCGCGACCTCGATGACGCGAATGTGTTCGGCGTGCGAAAGCGTCGGCGATTCGCCGGTAGTGCCGACGGGCACGATGCCGTCAATCCCGTTCTTGATCTGGAACTCGACCAGTTCCGCGAGTTTTTTCTCGTCCACGCGGCCTTTCCGGTTGAACGGCGTGACGATGGCGGTGTAGGTGCCTGCTAATGGAGTATTCATGGCTGTGACTCAGGGCGGCCAGCATAGCATAACGCCCCGGGCTGGCAAGCGTGCGACTACGAACCTTTTTTGAGATTCCTCGCGAAAAATGAAATCACCGCCCGCTGAATGTCCTGATAGCTCGGCTCGATCGGGCTTCCGTTGGCGGATTGAAATGAATGGTTGGCGTTCTTGACGCGAATGAATGTCACTTCGGCGCCTGCCTGACGCAGCGCGGCGTCGAGTCGCTCGCTTTGCGAGATCGGAACCTCGGGATCGGAGTCGCCGTGCACGAGCAGAAACGGCGGTGCGTCCTTGGTGACGTAGGTCACGGGGCTCGCGCGCCGATACAGCTCTGGTTTCGCCGCGTAGGTCGCGCCAAGGAAGTTGGAGAGGATCTCGCGTTGACGCTCGTCGTCGTCCACCGACGGCTCCCATTGCGTGGGTGGGAAGAACGCGCACACGGCTTGGACGCGACTCGATTGCCCCGTGTGCCCGCCGGTGCCGTCAAACTCGCGCCGGTCGCTGGTGAGTCCGACCATGGCGGCGAGATGCCCGCCCGCTGAAGCGCCCCAAACGCCGATGCGGTCCGGGTTCACGTGCATTGTCGCGGCGTTGGCGCGGAGCCAACGCACGGCGCACTTGGCATCTTCGAGCGCCGCCGGGAACTTGTTAAGTGGCGCGAGCCGGTAATCAATACTGACCACAAAATAGCCGTAGTACGCGAGGAACGCTGCGAGCGGATTCTCCTTGTCGCCGTACGCCCAGGCGCCGCCGTGGATCCACACCACGGCCGGCATCGGCTCTTTGGGCATCGTCTTCGGGCGATAGACGTCGAGCAACAGATCGGCGTCGCCGACTTTGCCGTAGCGGACATTCTTGACGATGTCGAGTGGAGGGAGGACACCCTGCCCGAGCGACGTATAGGCAGTGGCAATCAGCAGCGCGAGCGAAACGATCGTTCTCGTCCTCGCCCTCGTACTCGAAATCGAGGACGACGACGAGGACGAGGACGAGGACGACAAATTCACTTCAACCACTTCGGAATGATCTCGCCGCGGATGAGGTCGGCGCGCGTCTCGCGTTCGCGGACGACGCTCCACTCGTCTCCATGCACGAGCACCTCGGCGGGGCGGCCCCGCGAGTTGTAGTTCGATGCCATCACGAACCCGTACGCGCCGGCGCTGAGTATGGCGAGACAACTCATCGGGTCGGCGTGCTGAATGCGGCGGTTCTGGGCGAAGAAATCGCCCGACTCACACACGGGGCCGACGATGTCGGCCACGATCGGGCGGTGCCTGGTTTTCTTGACGGGCACGATGCTGTGGTACGAGCCATAGAGCGAGGGGCGGATCAGGTCGTTCATGCCCGCGTCCACGATCACGAACCGTTTGTGCGGCGTTTTCTTGATGTACTGCACCTGCGTCAACAGCGCGCCGGCGTTCCCGACGAGAAACCGTCCCGGCTCCAGCAGGATGCGCAGGCCGAGCGGTTTGAGCAGCGGCACGACGGCGTCGGCGAACTGCGGCGGCGTGGGCGGCTTCTCATTGTGGTAGGTGATGCCGATGCCGCCGCCAATGTCGAAGAATTCCAGGTTCGGGCAGAGCAGTTTGAGTCGCTCGATCAGCGGACGCATCTTGCGGATGGCTTTGACGTACGGCGCCACAGAGGTGATCTGCGACCCGATGTGCATCTGGATGCCGCGGACGAAGACATTGTTGAACTGCCGCGCCACGGTTGTCACCGCCATCGCCCGCTCGAAGCTGATCCCAAACTTGTTCTCGCTCTTGCCGGTCGAGATGTAATGGTGCGTGTGGGCGTCCACGTTGGGGTTCACGCGCACGGCGACGGGCGCGATGATCCCCATCTCGGCGGCGACGAGGTCAATGCGGTAGAGTTCCTCCTCGGACTCGCAGTTGAAGCAATAGATACGGCTCTCGATTGCCAGCTCGATCTCACGAATGGTTTTGCCAACTCCCGCGAAGATAATCTTCGACGGGTCGCCCCCGGCTTTGAGCACGCGATGCAGTTCGCCCGCGCTGACGATGTCGAACCCGGCGCCGCACGCGGCGAGCGCGCGCAGGATGGCGAGGTTCGAGTTCGCTTTGACCGCGAAATGGATCTGGTGGTTGAGCGGGGCGAGCGCCTTGTGGAGCGCCCGGTAGTTGTCCGTGATGGACTGATAGCTATAGACGTACAGCGGCGTGCCCAACTCGGCGGTGAGTTTCTCCAGTGCGACGCCTTCGCAGTACAAATCGTTTCCGCGATATTGAAATGGCATAATGAACCTCGTTCTTTCGATGAGCGCGGAGTGTAACAGGAACAGCCGGGGATGCAACGGCGCATCTGACGCCATACTTACCGCTCAGTTACTGAAGCGGCGCCGTGGGTGCGCGAACGGTACAGGCTCACTCCCGCGGTGAGCAGCCAACCCGCGATGAACACGAGATACATCCGGCCGGTGCAGAGGATATTGTCCGTGGTGCACTTGTGGACGTGCTGGAAGCACCCTTCGGCAATCAGGTCGAACGCAGCGGCAATGCAATAGAACTTCGTCATCGCCATGCGCAGCCGCCGCCATTCAAACACCAGCCACACCACCAGCAGCGACGTCATCGCCACCGCGCTCGCCACAAAAATCCAGTACTCCGTGACCCGATTCCAGAACAGATGCGCGGCCACGTTGGCCAGGCAAAACCCAAGCGCGACCCACATGTCCCGTTTACCAATCAACGGTCTGGTTCCTTGCTCCACGCGCTCACGATAGCCGTCTGCGCCTGTTCTGGCAAACGTCTGATTTGCGGTCTGTGCGCAGCTTGCTGGTGTCTTCGGGTGCGCGGCGGCGTTCCTGATTCCGAGCGGAGGACCCGCTCTGCGCGATGGCTTCTTGCGCCCACTCAATGATCCGTGCCCGGTCTTCGAGCACCTCGACCGGCACAGCGTAGAAGCTACGCAGTGTCTGTTTCTTGCCGGGCCGAAACGGACCCATCCCGGCGGCGCGATAGTCCTCGATCGTTGCGCTGCCCACTTTGAAGTACAACGCCCCGCGGTAAATGATTCCGAAAAACGCAGCGCCCGAGTACAACCCGTAGCCACCAAACATTCCCCGACAGTCAAAGTCCGGTAGCGCTTCGAGTTGATCCACCACGAAATCCTTGAACGAGTCGTTTTTCATGCTGAAGCGAATGGTAGCAGATGAGGCATCTGCCGCCGACAGCGAAACTCAGCAAGAATCGGGTGGTTCTGTTCGTCGAGGAGCGGTACGTTCCTCCACATGAAATCGAACGGTGACCAACAGAGGACCGCCTCCGAAATGGATCAGGCATCCATGGACTACGCCCGCATCGAGCGGGCGATCGGGTTCCTGTTGTCGCACCATCTCGACCAACCGGACCTGGCCTCGGTCGCGCGCCATGTGCATCTGAGCGAATATCACTTCCAGCGACTCTTCTCGCGTTGGGCGGGGATCAGCCCGAAGCGGTTCTTGCAGTGCCTGACGGTCGAGCACGCAAAGCAGCGGTTGGCAGAATCGAAAGCGCTCCTCGATGTGACGCTCGAATCGGGACTCTCCAGTCCGAGCCGGCTGCATGACCTGTTCGTCTCGGTCGAGGCCATGACTCCGAATGAGTTCAAGCAGCGTGGCACAGGCCTCCGCATCCGGTACGGCCTGCATCCGAGTCCGTTCGGGACATGTCTGCTGGCGACCACGGACCGGGGCGTGTGCGGTCTTTCGTTCGTGGACCACGGCCGGGACTCGGTCGCTGTGCAGGAATTACACTCAACCTGGAGTGACGCTCGTCTCGAAGAGCATCCCGGAACCACTGCTCCCATTGCGTCGCAGATCTTTGATCCGTTGAGCCGGGGACGCCGCCCGGACCTCAGCCTCCTGTTGAAGGGCACGAACTTTCAACTCAAAGTCTGGAGGGCGCTGCTGCAAATTCCGCCCGGCGCGGTTGTCTCGTACGACGCAGTAGCACGCTGGATTGGTGAATCGCGCGCCGCGCGCGCCGTGGCGAACGCCGTTGGCTCGAACCCGATCGCCTACCTGATTCCCTGCCACCGCGTCATCCGACAAACGGGCGTCATCACCGGCTATCGCTGGGGGACAACCCGCAAGCGAGCAATCCTGGCCCGGGAAGCGGTGGACGAATTCAATTCCGAGGCTTGCGCTTCCGCTTTCCGCAGTCCATCATATCGGCACGGTGCGAACGCATCCCGCGTTCGCATGGGAGCATGACAGAGCACGCAACAGATCCGCGACCCGGCCTCGATGAGGACGTCGCGCTGCGAAGAATCCTCGAAGGCACCGCGGGGGAGACGGGCGAACAATTCTTCGTCGCGCTCGTACGCAATCTCGTGCAAAGACTTGAGGTGTACGCTGCTTGGGTAACCGAATACCTGCCCGAACAACGACGACTGCGGGCCCTGGCATTCTGGTTCGGCGACCGGTTCATCCCTCACTTCGAATACGACGTGGCAGGGACACCGTGCGAGTCGGTCATTAACTGCGCGCGGCTCATCCACTTTCCTGACGGCTTGGTTCAACTCTTCCCCCACGACGACGACCTGAAAAAAGCGCACATCGCCAGTTACATGGGCGCTCCGATGTTCGACACGGATGGACGAATCATCGGCAATCTCGGTGTCATGGATACGAAACCGATGCAGGACGTCGCCCCTTGCCAGACGTTGATCCGCGTCTTTGCGGCGCGGGCAGCCGCGGAATACCGGCGACTCCAGGCCGAGGCAAAAGTGCGCGAACGCCAGGAGCAACTCGGTCGGCTCCTCGACAGCGCAATGGATTCGATCGTCGAACTCGATCGCGACTTGCGCGTGACGCTTATCAACCCGGCCGCCGAAAAAGTGTTCGGGTGCAATGCGGCAACTGCGGTCGGAAAGGATTTCCGTCCCTTCCTCTCCGACGAAAGCGCTCGGAAACTCGCCACGTTAATCGGCGAACTCGGCGCGCGGCCCGGTGGCCGACAACATTTCTGGATTCCAGCCGGGCTGGAAGCGCGGACGGCGAAGGGTCAGATGTTTCCGGCTGAGGCGACGCTGTCGCGGTCGGAGAAGGATGGCGCGCCCTTCTACACCGTCATCCTGCGCGACTTGAACGAACGAGTCGAAGCCGAGCAGAAGATCCGGGCGCTGACGGACGAAGCTGAATACCTCAGGCAGGAAATCAAGGAGCTTCATAACTTTGACGAGATCATTGGTCAGAGCCAGCCGCTGTTGCGCGTGCTGCGCGACGTGAAACAGGTGGCGCAGACAGATGCGACAGTGTTGTTGCAGGGCGAAACCGGCACGGGCAAGGAATTGATCGCCCGCGCGATCCACAGCGCCAGCCGTCGCCACGACAAGCCGTTGATCAAGGTCAACTGCGCGGCGATCCCGGCGACATTAATCGAGAGCGAGTTCTTCGGACACGAACGCGGCGCGTTCACCGGCGCGACCGGGAAACGCGAGGGACGATTCGCCCTGGCGGACAAAGGCACGATCTTCCTCGACGAGGTCGGCGAGATTCCACTCGACCTGCAATCGAAGCTGTTGCGCGTGTTGCAGGAGGGCGAGTTCGAGCCGGTGGGCAGTTCTCAGACGCGCAAAGTGAACGTGCGCGTGATCGCCGCCACGAACCGCGACCTGCAGCAGGCGGTGAAGGACGGAAAATTCCGCGATGATCTGTACTACCGGCTCAACGTGTTCCCGATTCGCATCCCGCCGCTGCGCGAACGCCTCGACGACATCCCGTCGCTGGCATCGAGTTTTGTGAAACGATTCGCCCAGCAACTTGGCCGCAAGATCGAGCCATTGACCGCGAGCGATGTGTTGCGGTTGAAAGCCTACACGTGGCCCGGCAACGTGCGCGAGTTGGAGAACGTGATCGAGCGCGCTGTCATCACCGCGCAGAACGGCCGCCTGAATCTCGACCGCGCGTTACCGGAGGCCAGCGCAGTCTCGTCCCCCAAACCTGCTGCGACAGAGGAAGCAAGTGATTCGATCCGCACGGTGGCCGAGATGGAAGCGTTGGAGCGCATGAACATCGTGCGAGCGCTCGAAGCCACGAACGGACGCGTCGCAGGAGACAACGGCGCAGCCCGGTTGCTCGGCATGAAGCCCTCGACGCTCAGCTCCCGCATGAAAGCGTTGGGGATCAAGAAGGCTTAGCCGCTACGGCTCACGAAATTTCGCGAACGTCGCTCACGAATTCTCGTGAACCACGAAATGTCGTGACGCTCCCGTCAGTGCCCGACTTTCACGGAAGCCCCGTCTTTATTGGCGAATCCGCACTTTCGCTCCCGCTGGCACGATGCGTGTTAATGGTCTTTGCCGGAGCATGAACGAAACAAAACAAAGAAAGGAAAGTGTCATGAATCAGCCCCTTGTTTGGAAACGGATCGGAGCAACGCGCGCACTCGGCTTCGCGATTCTCGCTGCCGCTTTCATCGCTCAACCATCACTTCTCCGCGCCGACGAGACGTGCATGTCGCCGTACATGGCGAAGATCACCGGCCAGGAGGATTACGTGTATGTCTGGACGCTCGGCGTCGAAGGACTCGGCGACGGCTCGGACAAACTGGTCACCATTGATGCGCACCCCGCCTCGCCGACGTACGGCAAGGTGATCCACAGCGTGTCGGTGGGCGGACGGCACGAGGCGCACCACGGCGGGTTCACCGATGACCGCCGGCTGTTCTGGCTGTCGGGTCTCGACACAAGCCGCATTTTCATCTTCGACATTCGCACCGATCCCGGCAAACCGAAGCTCATCAAGACGATTACAGATTTCACGAAAGCCACCGGCGGCGCGGTCGGGCCGCACGGCATCTACGCCATGCCGGGGCGCGTGATCATCCCGTGTCTCTCGAACGACAAGGATCGAAACGGACGCACCGCTTTCGTCGAGTACACCAACGAGGGCAACTACATCGCCACGCACTGGATGCCCACCGACGACAACCCGCGCGGCGCGAAGATCGAAAAGGTTGCCGACGGGTACGGCTACGACCTGCGCGTGTTGCCGCGAAAAAACGTCATGCTCAGTTCGTCATTCACGGGTTGGAACAACTACATGATGGACTTTGGCAAGATGCTCGCCGACCCGGAGGCGATGAAGCGGTTCGGGCAAACGATGGTGCTCTGGAATCTGCACACGCGCCAACCGCGCCAGGTGTTCCACGTGCCCGGCGCGCCGCTCGAAGTGCGTTGGGCGTGGGGTGCGCGGAACAATTACGCGTTCACTGCCGCGGCGCTCACGGCGAAGCTCTGGCTCGTCTATGAAGATACCGACGGCGAGTGGAAAGCGAAGGCCGTCGCGGACATTGGCGATCCGGCCAAAATCCCGCTCCCCGTGGACATCAGCATCAGCGCCGACGACAAGACGCTGTTTGTGTGCACGTTCATGGACGGCAAATGCCGTGTGTTCGACGTGTCCGACCCGCATCAGCCGCGACAGACTTACGAGGAAGTGATCGGCAAACAGGTCAACATGGTTTCGCAAAGCTGGGACGGCAAGCGGCTGTACTTCACCACTTCGCTGCTCGCCAATTGGGACAAGAAGGGCGCGGACAACGACCAGTTCATCAAAGCGTACGATTGGGACGGCAAGAAGCTCACGCAGCGGTTCGCGATCGATTTCACTGAAGCCAAGCTCGGCCGCGCTCACATCATGCGGTTCGGCGCGAAGAGTCTTTATGCGGATTAAGGAGGAACGAACCATGTACCAGCTCATTACATCGCTCATGTCGCTCCCGCAGTGCGCCGTAGCGGCAATCAAAGACTCCCCCTCACCTTTATCCTCTCCCCCGGTGGGGAGAGGAAACAACCACGAGCACGCATTCGAGATGATCTCCTCTCCCCTTGGGGGAGAGGGCAGGGTGAGGGGTGCTGCTCGAAGTCCTCGCAGCTCACAAATCAACTCAGAGGTAGCCGGCCAGATGCGTCGCAACTCCGTTAGGAGCGTAATGTTTATAGCACGTCGTCTATCAGAATGGTCCAAGCCCCGTCAGGGGCGGCATGTGAAGCGCCACACGCAATCCATGTCGCTCCATACGGAGCTTCAACCGGCGTTGCGCGGACAAACCATAAACAGGTCGCCCCTGACGGGGCTCGTGCGATCGGTGCGGTGGGTCGCCGTTTGGTTCGTGGCGATCTTCTCCGCACTGGGCATGTTGGCATCGGGTGAGCAGAATCAGAAAGCCAACGCGCTTCCGGAGTTGGCCTTGGGTCGCACAGTCCTGCACGACTACGATCCGCCGAAGCCGGGCAGCTACGAGTTGCCCGCGATCAAGCTCGCGGCCGACGGCGCGATCCTCGGCGAAGACGGCAAGGCGCACCGGCTCCGCGAGATGTTCGACGGCAAGATCAGTGTGCTGGCGTTCATCTACACGCGTTGCACCGATCCGCGCGCGTGCCCGTACGCGACGCGCGTGCTGTACCAACTCCACCAGGTCAGCGGCGAAGACCCGGTCCTCGCCAAGAACCTGCACCTGGTCACGATGAGCTTCGATCCCGCGCATGACACGCCCGAGGTGATGTCGAAGTTCAAGAATCGCTACGAGCCGGAGCGACCGGGCGCGAAGTGGTCGTACCTGACCACCCAGCGGGCCGAGGACATCAAGGCGATCCTCGACGCGTATGGCCAGGCCGTGGATCGAAAGAAGAATGCAAACTCAGAATCTGGCCCGTTCTTCCATCAACTGCGGGTGTACCTCGTGGACCGCAAGGGGATGATCCGCAACATCTACAGCTACGAGTTGCTCGATCCCCGGCTGGTCGTGACGGACATCCGCACGCTGTTACTGGAGGAACAGGCCAAGACAAGCGTGGCCGCAATGCGCCACGAGAACTACATAAAATAACAACCAGAAAGGAATGCAGTCATGACAACACAGAAACAAGTCAACGGCGTCAACGTGGAGCAATTGTTCCAGACGATTGATGCCATCAAGGTCACGCCCAAGATCGCGAAGTTCAAGTTCAGTGCGAAGAACCAGTGGCAGGGCGGCGGCCACAATCGCACCACCATCAACGAGTTCGAGGGCGCTTGCCAGCGGCACGCGCGGAAAGAGCCGTTCGTGTTGGACAATGACGAGCCGCCCGTCCTGCTCGGCAAGGACATCGGCGCGAACCCGGTCGAGCAGGTCTTGCACGCGCTCGCCGGTTGCCTGACGAGTTCGCTCGTCTATCACGCCGCCGCGCGCGGTATCAAACTCGACGAGGTCGAGTCCACCTACGAAGGCGACCTCGATCTGCACGGTTTCCTCGGACTCGATCCGAAGGTGCGCAACGGCTACGAGCAGCTCCGCGTCACGTTCAAAGTGAAAGGCGACGCGCCGCCGGAGAAGCTGCAGGAACTCGTCGAGCTCGCGCAGAAGCGTTCGCCGGTCTTCGACATCGTCACCCACGGCGTGCCGGTCAAGGTCACGCTGGCGAAAAGAAACTCGCAATGAAGAACATGGCCATCGTGGTTCGCGACGACGGGTTCGACAAGCTGCTCACGCCGCTGACGTTCGCATTCGTCCAGGCACGAAAGGGCGTCCAGGTGGACATCCTTTTCGTGCTCTGGGCAGTGCGGGCGTTGACGGAAGCTGGGTTGCGGTCGCTCAAAGTGAGTGGCTCGCATGCTGCCGAGGAAGCGTGGCTCAAGGAGAAGCTGGCGCGGGAGGGCGATCCGACCGACATCCACGAGTTCCTCAAGCTGCTCAAGAGCACGCGCAACGTGAGGCTTTATGGTTGCCGGTTGGCGGCCGCTACGTTCGAGGTCAATGAGTCCAACCTGATCCCCGAAGCAGATGGCATCGTGGACTCGGGTTGGTTCTTGAACGAGAAAGCGGTCCCGGCAGACCACTGCCAGTACTTCTGAACAGGCAATGACGGAGGATCATCCCATGCAAGCAACTCAACTCCCACCCGGCTTCAATGACCTGATGAAGTTCGGCTTGGTCGAAGCCCTCCTCGGACGCCGCTCGCGGCGATTCTTTCGCGGCGCGGAAATCCCGGATGGGCCGTTGGCATACAAATCCAAGCATCCGCCCATGCCGTTGTCTGAGTTGGAAAAACAACTCGTCGTCATGGCGTGCGGCGGCAACACCGGCTGGCACGACATGATCTACCGGGCCCAGCGTTACGCGCCGCACCTCTCGAACTACTCCGGCGCGGCGGGCGGGCGGGCGTTTCCCTCGGCGGCGGGATTCCACACCAGCAAAACGTTCTTCACGGACGACGACGGCGTGTACGTGCTCGACGTCCGCGACGAACCCGCGCAGGCGGAACGCGATGAGGATGGATCGCTCGATCTGGAGACGCTGCTCGCAGCGAACCGTCGCCACATCCGCAAACTATGGGACGGTCGGCTCGGCCTCCCGGCGGAAGTGCCGTTCACCGAGGCGCACAACACCTGGGTGGCGAACCAGCCGGGAACGCTGCTGGTCATGCCCGTGGGAGATTTGTCGCAGCACGTGCTGCTCGCAATCTGTTACATGCTCCAAAACGGACTGGTTCTTACCGATGACATCAATCGCCGTTCCATCCCGGGCATCGAGAAGTTCAGTGGTATCGTGGACGTGAGCAAGACGTGGCCGATCACGTTCGTCGAACAATGGTCGCTGGCCGAGTTGACGGTCGAACTCGGCACGAGCTGTTACGCGGGTGCGCTCGTGCTGCAATCCATGGGGCTCGGTGGCTGGATGTTCAACGGACTCGATCCATGGTCGGTGCTCGGCGCGAGCGGCGACCCGCGCGTGCCCGGATTGAAATTCCGCTACGACACCAACGACCGCTGGCCGTACCCGAACCCGACCGGCCTCGCGGGCGTGATGGAAGGATACTGTCCGCCGCATTACCCGAATATGCGCGCGGCGGTGGACGCGCTGTGCGAGCGCAAATTCGGCAAGGGCGGCCCGTTCCACGCCGGGACGCCCGGCCCGTGGAAGGATTCGGCAGGCGTTCGCTCCTCGGCGCAGGTCCACAGCGAGGAATTTCGGGAATGCGTGGCTCTCCAGGCGCAGTATATCTACGACACCTTCGGCAAATTCCCCGGCACCGTCGCATCCATGTTTGTGATCATGTACCTCCAGGCGCATCATCTCGACCTGGAGTTCTACGACAAGTTCTACAAACCCGGCTCATACCTGCGGACGCATGCCGAGCACATGGAGCGATGGCACTCATAGCGGTGGCGGCGGGCGACCCGGACCTCCCCGGCCGCGCGGCGGACCGTGCTTGAAAAAACTTTCGTCGGGCGTGCCTTTCCACTGGCGCGGGATGAACGGGAACGTATCCGTCACGTGGTAGTGATAGTTCCCTTGCGGAAACTCGGGCGTGACACCAAAGCGCCCGTTGCATTCGTCGAGGTCGCCCGCACCGGCAGCGTACTCGTAGTCGGCAACGAACGATCCGTCGTATTTGCCACCGGGGCCGCCGGAGCGCTGGCCGCTCTTGAGCCGGTAGCTCGATCTCACCTTCGTGAGTGGACTCTTGGCGTCCTTCGCATCGCTGTAACCCCACTGGGCGTAGATCGGAAACCCATCGGCAGCCCAGCCGATGAGCACCATCCTCGGTTGACCGCCCGTGAGTTTGGTGATGAGCCCGGTCGGCACGCCATGATAGTGATACGCGCCGGTCGGTTGCACGTGGGCGTTGTTCTGGTCAATGCCGAGCGGCACCGCGCCGGACATCGCCTCGTATTGCCAGCCCGAACTCCGATCGTTGTGCCACCATTCCGCGGCGCCGGGATCGAATACGACTCCGTTCAGCGCGACGCCGAACAATTGCATCCGCAACGGCGTCGGCTTCGACGCGACCTTGGGGTTGGTCATCACGCGGAAGGTGTACTGCTGTGGCGCAATCCGGTTTGGATTGCCGCGATTGGGAAACTGTCCCGTCTCGTGATCGGGAATACCGTTCGAGCGAATCACTCGCTGGTCGCCCTGAATCGTGATCGAAACCTGGTTTCGCGCGCTCGTTTCCGCCGGGGTTATAATTGTCGGGTCCGTCGGGTCGTCATCGTGACCGGGGTGTGCGAACCCTCGGACTGCGCCGATGCAGAGATGGATTGCGACGGAGTAATGAAGCAAGTGAGCGGTGCGCATGGCGTTTGCCTCTTTGTGCCATTCCCACCGATCGTAGGTCGAGCAAATCTGATCGCCAACCCGGCACATCTCATGTAAGGAAACCTCGGAGACGGATACTAATAGGTTGCGCATCGAAAAGGTGATGACGATCCTCAAACCGTTTGTCCGCTACATGCATTGGTTGCACACCCGCTGGCCCGCGGGCGGGGTCGAAAGACTGCCCGAGGTCGGCGAAGACGGGGCCACCTCCGTACCGGGCGTGCGCATCGTCGGCGATCTGACCGGCGTCCCGCTGTTGAAATTCTCCGCCGACACGGGTGCGCGTGCGGTGCAAGCCATCGTGAGGGAGATGCAGAAGGATGGAAGTGTGGAAGAATGGAAGGATGCGGGGGGCCAATCTTCCCCCCTCGATCTCGCCATCATCGGCGCCGGCGTCTCCGGCATCTCGGCGGCGCTCGAGGCGAAGAAAGCAGGCTTGCGTTTCCAGGTGTTCGAGGCGGTGCAGAATTTCTCCACCATCGTCAACTTCCCAAAAGGCAAACCGATCTACACCTACCCGACCGAGATGAAGCCGGCAGGGGAAATGAAGTTGAGCGCGAATGTGAAGGAGGCGTTGCTCGAGGAACTCGACGCGCAACGAAAGGCTGCCGGCATCGAACCGGTGCGTCAACGAATCGAGCGGATCGAGCGCAAGAGCGGGGAGCTGCTGTTGGTTGTAGCGGCCGCCGGCCCTGGCGGCAGGGGGAAAGACAATGCCACCGGGACGGCTGCTACTACAACTGTCCGCGCGCGCCACGTCATCGTCGCCATTGGACGCAGCGGCAACTACCGCAAGCTCGGCGTTCCGGACGAACAACTCGACAAAGTCTATAATCGCCTCTACGACCCGAAGGAGTACGCCGGCAAGCACGCCCTCGTCGTGGGCGGCGGCGATTCGGCCATGGAAACCGCCATCGCCCTCGCGACCTGCGGTGCGCACGTCGTGTTGAGCTATCGCGGCAAGGAGTTCTCGCGTCCCAAGCCCGGGAACATCGAGAAGATTCGCATGCTGGAACAAAATCCCTCGGCCGAAGTTGCGGTCGAGCGTCCTAGCTCCGACCGCGTCACCACGGCTGCCGGCTCGCAGATGCGCGGAGACAAGCCTGCCGGCTCGTTGCGGTTGATGCTCGGCTCGAATGTGAAAGAAGTCCGCTCTGATACTGTCACGATCAAGGACGCCGACGGACGGGAAGCCCCGCTCAATAACGATGTCGTCTTTATCATGATCGGCCGGGAAGCCCCGCTCGATTTCTTCCGTCGCTCCGGCATCGCCATCCGCGGGGAATGGACGGCGAAACGGTGGATCAGTTTCGGTCTCTTTTTTGCCGCGTGCGTGTTCCTCTACAACTGGAAGTCGGGCGGCGACCTCAATCAACTGTTCAAAACCCGCCATTGGTTTCCGTACAACCTCGCATCGGTCACGCTGAGCGAGCCGGGCTTCTACTACTCACTGGCGTACTGCACGTGCGTGGTGCTGTTCGGGCTGGATCGGATGCGCCGACGCAAGACGCCGTACATCAAAGCCCAGACAGTGACGCTGATGGCGGTACAACTGATCCCACTGTTTCTGTTGCCCTACTTCATCCTGCCGGCAATGGGCTACGCAGGCTGGTTCGATACCGGCCTCGGCAAGACCATCGCGGACAATCTGTTCCCCGCGGCCAACTACGGCCACGGCCGGGAATACTGGCGTGCGTTCGGCTTCATCCTCGCATGGCCGTTGTTCATCTGGAACTTCTTCACCTACCAACCGATGTGGTGGTGGCTCGTCATCGGGTTCGTCCAGACGTTCGTGATCATCCCCTTGATGATCTGGCGCTGGGGCAAAGGCGCGTATTGCGGCTGGGTCTGTTCCTGTGGCGCGCTGGCGGAAACGCTCGGCGACCGGCATCGCACCAAGATGCCCCACGGCCCACTCTGGAATCGGCTCAACATGATCGGCCAGATCGTGCTCGCCGTCGCGCTGCTATTGTTCGCGCTGCGGATCGTCGGTTGGATTTGGCCGGGCGGCAGAGCGGATCAAATCTATGGCGGACTGCTCTCGGGTTGGTCGCTGCTCGGCGTTCAACTCAACTACTATCACGTCGTGGACATCTTCCTGGCGGGCATCGTTGGAGTGGGGATGTATTTCTGGTTCAGCGGACGCGTCTGGTGCCGGTTCGCCTGTCCGCTCGCGGCGCTGATGCACATCTACGCGCGGTTCTCGCGTTTCCGCATCTTCCCCGAGAAATCGAAGTGCATTTCCTGCAACGTTTGCACCAGCGTCTGCCATCAGGGCATTGACATCATGAATTTCGCGAACAAGGGCCTGCCGATGCAGGACCCGGAGTGCGTGCGTTGCTCAGCCTGCGTGCAGGAATGCCCCACCGGCACGCTGGCATTCGGACGGTTCGGTGACGACGGAAAAATCGTCTTGGACCACATCGCCGCTTCTCCCGTGCGCATGCGGGAAATGAAGAGATGACCGCGGAAGAGATCAGATTGGCGGAAGACTCCCGCCGCGAGAAGAACTGGAAACGCTGGGGGCCGTATCCCTCCGAACGGCAGTGGGGGGACCGTGCGCGAAGATTATTCCGAGCGGGGCGACTCCTGGCATCATCTGTCACACGATCACGCGCGCAGCCGGGCCTATCGCTGGGGCGAGGACGGCCTTCTCGGGATCACCGACCGGGAATGCCGCCTCTGTTTCGCCCTCGCATTGTGGAACGGCAAAGACCCGATCCTCAAAGAGCGGCTGTTCGGCTTGACCGGCCCCGAGGGAAATCACGGCGAGGACGTGAAGGAGTGTTACTACTACCTCGACTCGACGCCGACGCACTCTTACATGAAGGCGCTCTACAAATATCCGCAGGCGGAATTCCCCTACGCGCGGCTCGTCGAAGAAAACCGACGCCGTGGCAAGAACGAACTCGAATTCGAACTTACCGACACGGGCGAGTTCGACAACAACCGCTATTTCGACGTGATCGCTGAGTACGCCAAGGCGGGCCCGGATGACATCCTCATTCGCGTCATCGTCGCCAATCGCGGCGCCGAGCCGGCGACACTGCACTTGTTGCCCACGCTCTGGTATCGCAACACATGGGTCTGGGGCTGCAAACACGACGGTTGCTGGATCAAACCGACGATCCGACAGGAAAACGACTCTACACTGGTCGGAGAGCACGTCAGCTTCGGCAGACACCACCTGGTTGTGGACAGAGGTCCGGACGGCAAGCTTCCGCAATTCCTGTCCACCGAAAACGAAACCAACACGCGCAAGCTCTACGGCGTGGATAACTGGACTTCGTACGTCAAGGATGCATTCAATGAATACCTGATCCACGGCAAGGCCGATCCGATCAATCCGAAGCACACCGGCACGAAGGTGGGCGCGCATTACCGGCTCGACGTGCCTGCGGGCAAGGAGGTCATGGTGAGGCTGCGGCTGTTTGCCGGTGCCGGCTTGGAGGGCCCGGCTCCGTCCGAGCCGCTTTCCAAGACCCGCGGCGCGGCAGGAGCCGCGCCCTCCAGCCTCCTTGACAAGGACTTCGATCGCATCTTCGCCGAGCGCAGCCGCGAGGCAGACGAATTCTACACAGCGAGGCTTCCGAAAGACCTCACCACCGAAGAACGCCGCGTCGCTCGCCAGGCGTACGCGGGGCTGCTGTGGAGCAAACAGTTCTATCATTACATCGTCCGCGACTGGCTCGAAGGTGATCCGAACCAACCGCCGCCGCCCGCCAGCCGAATGAATGGTCGCAACGCGGAGTGGCTGCACCTCTACAACCGCGACGTGATCTCGATGCCCGACAAATGGGAGTATCCGTGGTTCGCGGCGTGGGACCTCGCATTCCACCTGATTCCATTCGCGACGGTGGACCCGCAATTCGCAAAGGACCAACTCACACTCTTCTTGCGCGAATGGTACATGCACCCGAACGGTCAGATCCCGGCCTACGAGTTCGCGCTCGGCGACGTGAACCCGCCCGTCCATGCGTGGGCTTGCTGGCGCGTGTACAAGATGACAGGCGCGCGCGGCGAACGCGACCGGCTGTTCCTCTCGCGCACGTTTCAAAAGCTGATCATCAACTTCACGTGGTGGGTCAATCGCAAGGACGCCGACGGCAAGAACATATTCGGCGGCGGTTTCCTCGGCCTCGACAACATCGGTGTGTTCGACCGCAGCAAGCCGCTCCCAACGGGCGGCCATCTCGAACAAGCCGACGGCACCGCGTGGATGGCGTTCTATTGCGCGACGATGCTTTCGATGGCGCTCGAGCTGGCGAAAGACAACCCGGCCACCGAGGACATGGCCAGCAAATTCTTCGAACACCTCGTCGCGATCACCGACGCGATGAACACCCTCGGCGGTCACGGCCTCTGGGACGACGAGGACGGGTTCTCCTACGACCAACTCCACGTCAACGGTACTCACATCCGCTCAAGGTGCGCTCGATGGTGGGGCTGCTGCCGTTGATCGCGGTGGAAATCCTCGACGAGGAGACGCTGGCGAAACTGCCCGGCTTCCGCAAGCGGATGCAGTGGTTTCTCGAAAATCGCAAGGACCTCGCGAAGCACATCTCGTACATGGATTGTGAAGGCGGGAACGGTCACGGCTACCGGCTGCTGGCGATCCCGTCGCGTGAACGCCTGCAGCGCGCACTCCGCTACATGCTCGATGAGAATGAATTCCTCTCGCCCTACGGCATCCGCGCCTCCGAGCCGGTGGTCGTTTTCCGCCAAGAACCGCCTCGGAGGGCAGCGTTCCTTCCGGCAAAAGCACGCGGCGAGCGACTTTCCAAACACGCTCTCAGATCGCTTTCCAATCTGTGAGGAGTTCCACCACCAACCGCACCCCAAACGCGGTGCCGCCGCGCGGGAGATACGGCTTTTCTTCGGTGGTCCACGCCGTGCCGGCGATGTCGAGATGCGCCCAGGGGACATCGCCGACGAATTTCTGCAGGAACGCCGCGGCCGTGATCGCGCCGCCGTAGCGTCCGCCGGTGTTCTTGATGTCGGCCACGGGGCTCTTGATCATCTCATGGTACTCCTCCCAGAGCGGAAACGGCCAGACACGGTCGCCCGTCGCCTCACCGGCAGCGCGGACGCGTTCGGTAAGCTTCTCGTTGTTGCTGAACAACCCCGCCGCGAACGGCCCGAGCGCCACGACACAGGCGCCGGTGAGGGTCGCGAAATCCAAGATGGCCTGTGGCTTGAACCGCTTGGCGTACGCCAGCGCGTCTCCGAGCACAATGCGGCCTTCGGCGTCGGTGTTGAGCACTTCGATGGTCGTCCCAGAGTAGGTGGTAACGATGTCGCCGGGGCGATAGGAAGTGGAGCTGGGCATGTTCTCGGCGGCGGCGATGAGGCCGACGACGGGAATCGGCAGCTTGAGCGCAGCGATGGCACGCATGGCACCGAGGACGGCCACGCCACCGCATTTGTCGAACTTCATCTCGTCCATCTTGTCGGAGGGTTTGATCGAGATGCCGCCGCTGTCGAACGTGATCGCCTTCCCTACCAGAACAACCGGCCGCGCCGCTGCTCGGCCACGCGGCTGGTATTCGATCTGAATGAATCGCGGGTCGCGCTTGCTCCCGGTGCCAACGGCGAGGATGCCGCCGAAGTGTTCCTTCTCCAGCTTCGCCCGATCCCACACTTTGACGCGCAAGCCGTATTTGCGTCCGAGCTGGATTGCTTCTTCCGCCACTTTCTGCGGATAGATGACATTGCCGGGCAGATTGGCGATCTGGCGTGCGTAATTGACCGCCTCGGCGAGCGTTTGGGCGTCTCCGATTGCTTGCTGGGAATGCT
The DNA here is from genome assembly GCA_964582645.1 of uncultured Verrucomicrobiota bacterium. GTDB lineage: Bacteria > Verrucomicrobiota > Verrucomicrobiia > Palsa-1439 > CAZOTB01 > CAZOTB01. The sequence goes on from CAZOTB010000001.1 coordinate 51,775, forward strand.
TGTGCTCGCTCTTGCCGGCAAACAGCACGACCTCCTGTAGCGGCCTGCTCCCGTTGTCGTTCGACGACGCTTTGAACTGATCAAAGTTGTACGCGCCGATCAGCACGCCTTCTGCGATGGCGGCGCATTGTGCGGAAATAGACATCGCGCTCGCGCTCTTTGGCGAAATCCACACGGCGACCCGCTTGCAGCCCGACTTCGCGGCGCGGCGACACGCAGCGGCGGCGGCGCGACTGAGGAGAGGTCGCGTTACTTCCTTTGCTGCGCCGAGCCCCACGAGAAGCACCTTCGCCCAAGGTAGCTGTCCCCAGGTATGAAGCATCGCGATTTCGAGCTTTTTCCCCCTGTATTCTCCCGACTCGCGAATTGCATGGATCATGCGCTGCAACACGGGTTTGGGCACGAAGTCTGGTGGCAGAGAAGCTGCTAAATTTATGTCAAGGAACAGCACGAGCGAGTCGGTTTGCCTCAGTTGTGACGCCGCAGTAGCGAGGCGCAACCGGGGCGGAGTCCGTGGGACACTGCGATGGGTATCGGTTGAGTTCATGGTTGAGCGCGGGTTGGATTATCACATGCCCCCCGGTGCGTCAATCCATGCACGCGTGAGCGCGACTGGCGAGTGTGCTGCGGACGACCATGGGTGCGATTGACACACGACAATTGTTCGACCTGTTGAACCTGTACTTTCCGCCGGAATGGCTGAAGGCCGCCCTGGTTCTCTCCATCATCAGCACGTGGGTGCTGGTCGCCTTGTTCGCCTACCTCAACCAATATACCCAGCGCCGCTACTTCAGTCTCTGGACGACGGCGTGGCTGTTCTACGCATTGTGGCTGACTGCCTCGATCAACCTCCTCGATTCGCCCGAATCGAAGCTCGGCATGATGCTGACGCAAGCCTGCATCGGCATCTGCGCGCTGTTCCTGTTCTGTGGCAACGTCAGCATCCTGCGTCACAGCGTGGATCAACGCTACATGATGGGCGGCGTCACCATCGTGCTGCTCTGGGCCTACATCGGCATCTACCAACTCGACAACCGGTTCTGGCTTCAGTTGCCCATGTTCGTCCTGCTCGGCGCATCGAGCCTGTTCACGGCGCACCTGTTCCTTCTGCGGCGAAGGCAGCGGCGGTACATCGGCGCGAGCATCCTGGCAGTGGGATTTGGGCTGTGGAGTTTGTACCTCGTCGGCTATCCGTTCCTGTATGCGCGGATCGAATTCGTGCCGTCCGCCTTCCTGCTCTCTGCCGTGCTGCAAATGATCATCGCCTTCGGCATGATCGTGCTGGTCCTCGAGGAGGTGCGTTATGAAAGCCGCACCGTACGCGCCCGGCTGCGACAGGACGTGCGACGGACGCGCGTTCTGGAGAAGGAGGTCGTGGCGACCGAGGACAAGTACCGCAACCTGTTCAACAACGCGAGCGAGGCGATGTTCATTGTGGACGTGCACACGTTTGCGATCCTCGAAACCAACGAAGCCGCCTCGAACCTGATCGGCCTGAGCATGGACGCGCTCACGAAGAAGAGTTTTCTCGATGTGTGCCCGTCGTTGCAGCCGCACAGCAACAGCCTGCGCGGCGACGTGCCGAAGTTCCGCGAACTGCTCGAATCGGCGGAGAAGTGGAACGTCCCGCGCGTGGATGGCCTCGGCACAACCGTCGAGGCGCGCGCGATGCCCGTCCAATACTCCGGCCGCGCCGCGATGCAGATCAGCCTCCGCGATTTGTCGGAGCGCGCGAAGCTCGAGCAAAAGCTGCGTCAGGCCGAGAAGCTCTCTGCGTTGGGCCAGCTCATCTCGGGCGTGGCACACGAGCTGAACAACCCGCTGGCGATCATCATGGGACGCGCGCAGTTGATCATGTCCCGCGAGACGCTCGATCCGAAGGTGAAGAGCGACATCTCTCTGATGAGCCACGAAAGCGAGCGAGCGAGCCGCATCGTGCAGCGATTGCTGGCATTCGCGCGGCCGCAGCCGCCGGAGAAGAAGTACATTCAACTCAACCATGTCATCACGCAGGTGGCCGATCTGCTCAAGGTGGACATCAACAAGAGCCGGATCCGCCTGGAGCTCGAACTCGATCCGGGCCTGCCGCACACCATGGCCGACGCGCACCAACTCGAGCAGGTGTTGATGAACCTCACCCAAAACGCCAAGCACGCCATCAGCGATATCCAGGACGGCCGCCAGGGGGTGGTGCGGATTCGGACCGAGACCCGGACCAATTCCATCCGCATCTCGGTCACGGACAACGGGCCCGGCATCCCGCCGCAACATCTCGGGAAAATTTTCGATCCGTTCTTCACGACCAAGCCCATGGGCGTCGGCACCGGCTTGGGGCTCTCGATTTGTTACAGCATTCTCGCGGAGCATGGCGGCAACTTGTTCGTCCAGAGCGAAGTCGGTCGCGGCGCGAGCTTCATCATGGAACTGCCCATCGTTGCCGAGCCGGCGCCGTCTGCTGCGGTCGCTCCCACGCCGAAGCAATCCACTCCCGAGATGTCTTCGGCGCCAGCAACTCGGCCCGAACCGGTCCCTGCGCCAGCCATCGCATCAGTGCCTGTTCCCGCTCCGTCGGTTCCGTCTGCGCCCAAAGGAAACGGACCCTCCCATCCGATCAAGCCCACGCCCCCCGGAGTCCGCGCGAAGAAGCCGCGCATCCTGCTGGTGGACGATGAACCCGCAATCTCAGGGGTTTTGAGTGAGCTGCTGTCGGCGAGCGATTACGAAGTGGACACGGCCATGAATGGAAGCGAGGCGCTGAAGCTCATCGGCAATCGTCCGCCCGATTTGATCATCTCCGATCTCAAGATGCCAGTGATGGATGGGCGCGAGTTCTACAAGAACCTCCAGCAACGATTCCCGCCGCTGGCCAAGCGCATCATTTTCCTGACCGGCGATACCGTCAGTGGCGACACGCGCGAGTTTCTTGACGGCTTGAGCACTCCATGGCTGTCGAAGCCCTTCAACATCTGCGAAGTCGAGGACACCGTTCGCTCGTCGCTGGCATCAACCGCCGTCTAGGGAGCGATCCCATCCCGGTCGCCGGGGTCCCGCCGATCGCCATTACAATTAGCTCGTATTTTCTGCGCCTTTCCTGAAATCTTGGGACATGAGATTTCCGATCTTCATCGTGCTTGCAGTGGCCGGGAGCGTTTTCTTGATCTCCACGCCCGTCGAAGCAGAACAACATCGCGCCACCCGGCTCGGCAATCCAGCCACTCGTTTCGCGCCACCGATTGTGACGCCCGAGGACTTGCGGGCGCGCTTTCGTGATGAGGGACTCAAGCCCGACATCGCCTCGATTCTGGAACAATGGGGCTGGCGCGGAAACCTGGACGACCTCCACCGTGCCGCTCAGAGCAACGAACTCGTCGAGGTGAAAATCCCCGTGGGCGACACCATGCCGTTCATGTCGTCGCGCGAAAACGGCAATCCCATCTGTCTGCGCAACGTGCTCTGGGCCGGCAAGGAGCCGATCTCGGCCCTCGCATTCACCTTCAGCTCCAACGGCCGGCGTTACCGATGTGTCACGCCGAAACCATGCAGCAATTTCTTCATCGAAGACCTTGGACCCGAACCTCGGTCTGGACTTTCGCTCGAGTGCAGCGCTCCCGCTCAGGTCTTGGTCGGCCGCCCCGTGAATGTATGTCTGACGATCCGCAATACGGGGAATGTCCCCGAGCCCAAAGCCATCCTCACGCTGCCGGTCCCGGCGGGCGCGGTCGTCACCGCCGCCACCGAGGGATTCCACGTCACCGACCGCCGCGTGACGTGGGAGGTGGCCGAACTCGCGCCAAATGCAGCCAGCCAGTTCTGTGCAGTCCTTACAATGCGCCAGCCCGGGGCGCTCACGTTCAATCCGACCGCAAGCAGCGCGAGCGTCACCCCGGTACAAAGCGCCTGCGACACGGTGATCGCCGGCCTTCCCGCCATTTTGCTGGAAGTCGTGGATCTGGAGGACCCGGTCGAGGTCGGCAAGCAGGTGACGTATGAAATCCAGGTCGTCAACCAGGGTTCAGCCGCCGACAGCAACGTCCGCCTCGTCTGCGCGTTGCCCGAGAGCCAGGAGTTCGTTTTCGGTTCGGGCGCGACGGCGGTGCAAGCCCAGGGCGGCACCGTCACCACGGAAGCTCTGCCCAGTCTCGGCCCCAAAGTGGCGGCAGCGTGGCGGGTGACGGTGAAGGCAGTGCACGCGGGTGACGCTCGATTCAAAGTGGAACTGCGCAGTGGCCAGTTCGAGCGGCCCATCCTTGAAGAAGAAGCCACCCAGCAGTACTGAAATCACGCTCTGATCGCGTTGGTGCGGAGGGCGGCAATGAACGACTCCGCGTCGAAGACGAAACCGTAGCCGGTGGAAACACGCCACAATCCCTCTTCCTTGTGCGCTTCCGTCTGGGCGGATTCCTTGTTCTCCACCGCGGTGGTGGCTTCGCGGATGGTCGAACAGAAATACCAACGCCGGGCCATATCGCGCATCCCGCCAGCGGAGGTGAGCAGACACCAGTTGATGGCGAAACCGATGTAGACCAGGTGACTGACACCGCGCTCCCGGCACAACGCATTGAGCTGGGCGCCATTTTCCGCGATGCCCTCTCCCTCGAGCGGCACCGCCTGTGGCGCGAAGTCCACATGAAATCCTTCGGCTGCCATCGCCTCACGACTACCGGCATCCTGACCGTTGTGTTGCGCCTTCAACGCGCGGAACCGGATATTCGCGTCACTGTGCGGCGCGTCGCCCGTGAATTCCGGATCCGCTCCCGCCAACTGCACGGCGTGTTGGTAGGCCGGCAGATGCTGGTAGTAGTTGCCGCCGCCCACCACGTGCAACACCGTCATGCCGGCCGACCGCGCCGCGGACAACAGGGGCGGAAAGACGGTCTCCAGGATGCGGCGCGCGCGCGGCAGATATTCCGTCACCTGGCACGCGAGCGGATGCTGCTCCGGGGTCGCGCAACTCCAGGCGTGCATGCTCACCAGCGCCGTCTCGGCCAGCGGCAGTTCCACCGGCACCTTCGTCCAGCCTCCGAACCCATCGGCGGGCACCTCGCGCGAATGGTCGGCGGGGAAATTGCGATAAATGTGGGCGTTGAGTTTGAGGCGGACGGGGTTCGCGGTCATAGCGAGGCGCTTCTTTGCTACGCGATCCTTGGTCCTGCTACTTGGCGGCTGCGGGCGGCGCGTTGGTGGTGGCGGGTTTTTCTTCCGGCCTCGTCACGAAATTGCTCGCCAGCTTTTCGAACTCGGAGTTGGCCAACTCGAACACGAGCGTCCCCCCCTTGAGCATGGCGAACCGATTCTTGTCCGGCGTCTCCTTGCCCACGAGCAGGGTGTGGGTCTGCGCCGGGGCGTTTGTCGCCGCGATGCTTGTGAACGTGGCGGTCAACGCGGCCGGCTCCAGGCCGTACGGCGCGAGACCCACAGGATTCTCAGCCACGAGCTTTACGGCTTTGATGTCGCCGAGCGCGGTGATGGCGTCCTCGACCGCATCTTCACCGAGTACCCCTTGCGTGGGCGGCAACAGCTTCCATTCCTGGCGTTCGACCTGATTGGTGTCTCTGACGGTGACCTTCTCGGCGGCAAACGTCATGGCCCCGCGAGTGATCTCCAGTTTGTGGATCGTCGAGGAATCGAGGCTGAGGATGTGGCGGTCGCGCAGATCAAGCACGGTCGTCGGCAGATCGGCCACGAAATTGGTCTCGAGCCCGTACACGAAGGCCTCGTCCGCGCGCTTGACGTACACCAGCGCTTTGGCGGCGTCGGTCTTCCCCACCTGGATCGTCACAAACGGAACGAGGTTGGTGGTTGAGGTCGTCTGCGTAACCGGCACGACGGTGTTGGTGCCCGTCGCTTCCTTGGGGGGCGCGCTGGTGGTGGCGACGGTGACAACCTTTTCCTTCTTGAGCGTGAGTTCAAACCCCGGCTTGTCGAGTCCGTAGGGTGCGAGATCGGTGACGACGTCGGCGACAAATTCCTTGATCTGGGCGCCGTGGAGGTCGGAAACGAGATCGTCGCAAACGCTATTCTCGGCTTTGAACTTGGCGGGTTCGAGGATGTGCCAGTCGTTCGTCGGTTGCTGCGAGAGGAGCACCTTCTGGCTGCCCAGCACCAGGTCCACCGCCTTGACCTGATCGGTTTCAAACTCGACCAGCGTGCGGTCGCGGAGGTCGTTCACCTGCACGATGAGATTGGTCAGGATGTCGTTCTTGACGAGATAGACGGAATTCGCGCCCTTGCGTTTGGCGTAGGTCTTCGTCGTGTCGTTGGTGGGCGACCCGCCGAATTGCACGATCTTCGCGCCTTCCGTGCCCTTGGTGAACAACGTCGCTTCCTGTGCGGGCTCGTCGAGGCCGTAGAGCTTCAGGTCCTTTGGATCTTCGGTGACGAATGTGTCCACCTTCAGACCTGCGAGTTTGTCGGCGATGCCGGTGATGCGGTCCTTGCTGGCGCGGGCATTGATCGGGCGTGTGATGCGCCAGCTTTCCGTGTCGTCCTCGGCGTTCTCGGTCTTCGTCAACTCGATCTGTCGGGTACCGGCTTTGAGTTCGAGTTTGGTTAACTCACCCGCGTTGAACTCGACCACACTGCGGTCGCGCAGGTCATCCACCGTCTTTCCGAGTTTACCGGCCAACGTCTTGGCGATGACATATACCTCCGGTCGTCCGGCCACGCTGGCGTAGAGTTTGTCGCCGAGCTTGCTTTCGTTGCCGAGACGGATCGTGTTCGTTCCGCCTTTTGCGATGAACGTCGCTTCGATCCGGGGCTTCTCGAGACCGTAACTGGCGAGTGTGGCGTTTTCCTGCTGCAGGTCTTTCGGCGTCAGTACGCGATCGGAGTCGAGAAACTCGAGGTCGGTCAGGATGCTGTCCACCTCGCTCTTGCTGGCGCGGACGTCGAACGGCTTCTTCATGTTCCACTTGTCACCGGCTTTCTCGACGGTAATCAGGCCGTTGGTGTTGGTGATGTCGAGCCGGGTGATGTCGCTCGACTTGAGGTCCTTGAACAAGCGTTTGGCCTGTTCTTCGACCACCTTGGTCTCCTTGAAAAACTTGTGGTCCACCCACAGGAACACGCCGATGAGCACCGCGACGATGAAAAGAATGAGTGTCGTTTTCGGTTTCACGCTGCCACGCTCCTACGCTCCGCGATCATTTCCGCCGACGCCACCAGACAACGATGCCGGCGACCGCGACGACGCCCGGCATGCCAAACACCACGAACAACCGCAGCGTTTGCTCCTGCACTTCGTCCAGGCTCAATCGAAACTCCCGGGGCGCTTTCGGGCTGATGCCGGTCACGCGGCCCTCCCGCTCGCCAATGAGCCAGGTGACCATGTTCAGGAACAGATCGAGGTTCGACTCGTCCATCGCGGCGTTGGCGACGAAACCGGAACTGCCCGTCACCACCATGCGGGTCGAAGGCAGATCCACGCCCGTGCCCGGCACGTTGCCGGATTCGACGGCGGCAGCGAGGATCAGCGGGCCGGCTTTGTCGGTCTTCTCGTCGAATTGGATGTCATCGGTGTTGGACAGGTCTGATTCGCCCCAGAATGCCTTGTGACTCCTGGCAAGCCAAGTCGCTCGCGGCAGATCGGGCGCGCCCCGGGGCGGCTGCTCGACCACTTCGAGCGAACGGGACAGCGGGAAGCTGGTGTTCTTGCCCTTCATCTTCTGCACGATCGGATGCCCACTGTACTCGAATGCAATCGCGCTCGCGCTCAACTGCGAAGAGATGCCCAGCACCGACACGATTCCGACCACGGTGTCGTTGTTCGCCTTGACGCCCCAGCGGGCAAGCAACTCTTCCAAGCCAGAGTTTTTGTGCGCATCGAGCATCACGAGCACCCGACCCTTGTTCTGCACGTACTGTTCGATGATGGCCAGCTCCGGTTTCGAGATCGGCACCGTCGGTCCCGCGATCACGAGCACGCTGTCCTCGGACGGGATGGCGTTGGTGGTGGCGAGATTGATGGTGGCAACCTTCAGGTTCTCGCGTTTGAGCGCGGTGGCAAGCGATGAATAACCCCGACGCTCGTCGAAGTCTTCCGGGTCATGCTCGCCATGGCCGGTGAGAAACCAGACCGTGGGCTGTTTCGATTCGAGGACGTTCTGGATCGCGGAAGTGAACGCCTGCTCTCCCTTGAAGGCCTTCTTCCTCGGCGGACCGCCGAACATCCCGCCGCCGTAATCCATCTCGACGATCTCGGAGACGTTTACGTACTTGCTCTTCTTGTTCGTGCCCTCGCCGCGGACGAAGATGACGCCGTTGGGCGTGTTGATGTCGTACTCCTTCACGAGCTGTTCGACGCGTGCGAAGTTGCGGTCGGGGTCCACGTACTCGATGGTGAAATTCTTCGGGTTCAAGTCCTCGTACTCGCGGAGCAGGTTGCGGACATCGTCAAAAATTTCCTGCGTGGGCTGGAAGAACACGATGCAACGCATCGGTTCCTTGAGCGACTTCACAATCTCGGCCGTCTTGTCCGAGATCGAGAAGTACTGCGCCTTCGTCCAATCCATCCGCTTGTAATGGCGGATCGAAAGGTAATTGATCATGCCCACGATCGCCGCCGCCAGGACGATCACGGCAAGCGTGTTCAGGCTGATGGCAAACTTGCGCGCCGTGCGGAATCCACGGTGGCGCGGCGCCTCTTCGGGAGTTGGGTTCTGTTTCTCGGAATCTTCGTTAGCCATGGCAGTCGGTTATTTCCACTTGCGCGATTCAACGACCTTCTGCGTCACAAACAGCATGAACACCGTGAGGCTCACGTAGAGCACGATGCGCCGGCTGTCCACCATCCCGCGCGCGAACTCCCGCATGTGCTCGATGGAACTGGTGTACTCGACGATCTTCTGCTGCCAGCCCGAGCTGTCCAGGAACGACAGAAAGCCCAGGAAAAACGCCACCGAGATCAATGCGAACGCAATCACCGCCGCGATGATCTGGTTGCGCGTCAGCGACGAAGCGAACAGGCCGATCGAAAGGTACAGCGAGCCGATCAGCAACACGCCCGTGAATGCGCCCAGCACAGGGCCGAGCTCGAACGGCGTCGTGTCCTTTGACACCCAGCGCAGCAGGAAGACATACCCCGCCGTCGGCAGCCAGAGGATGATGTAGAACACCAGCGCGGCGAAATATTTCGCCAGCACCACGGCCGTGTCCGACACGGGCGCGGTCATCAAGGTTTCAATTGTGCCCTGGCGCTTCTCGTCGGCCAGCAAGCGCATCGTCAGAATCGGGATGATCAGGATCAGCGCGTACCAGAACAACGAGGTCTGGAAAAACACCTCCGTCACGCTGACTTCGGTCGGTCCCTTGGCGTTGTTGAACACGGCCACCAGGATCGAGAAATACACGCCGGTGATGACCAGGAACAGCATCAGCACCACGTACGCAATCGGCGACACGAAATACGCGCTCAACTCCCGCCGCAGCAGAGTCCAGATTCCGCTCATGCTTCCTCTTCCTCCTCATGCTGCTTGGCGGCGCGGGTGAGCTCGACGAAAATGTCCTCGAGCGATTGCTTTTGCCGGCTCAACTCGCGGATCGTCCAGCGATTCGAGATGGCCTTCTCGAACACCGCCTCCCGCAAATCGCTGTTGCCGTTCGGATGGATCGAGCAGCGGACGTATCCTTCATCCACCCGCTCGGTATGGATCGCTTGCACGCCCGGGATGCTCCAGAACTGTTTCTCCACCACATCGGGGTTCAATCCTTTGACCTCGACCACGGTCGCGCCGCCGCTCTTGAGGGTCTTGGTCAGGTTTGCAGGCGTGTCCGAGGCGACCACCTTGCCTTTGTGAATGATGATGACCCGATTGCAGGTCATCTCCACTTCCGGCAGGATATGCGTCGAGAGCAGAATGGTGTGTTGTTTGCCGAGGCTCTTGATCAATTCGCGCACCTGCCGGATTTGATGCGGGTCGAGTCCGATGGTCGGCTCGTCGAGAATCAGCAGATCGGGGTCATGCACCAGCGAATCGGCGAGGCCGACGCGTTGTTTGTAGCCTTTCGAGAGCTGGCCGATGATCTTGCGCTCGACATCGTTGAGCCCGCACTGCTCTTTGACGCGTTCGACGCGTTCCTTGCGGAGCTTGCGGGGCACTTGCTTCAGGCGCGCCCGGTAGTTCAGGTACTCGTTGACGCGCATCTCGAGGTAGAGCGGGTTGTTCTCCGGCATGTAGCCAACGCGTTTCCGCACTTCCTGCGATTCGTCGAACACATCGAACCCGGCCACGGAGACGCGCCCCGAGGTGGCGGGCATGAAGCACGACAAGATGCGCATCGTCGTGCTCTTCCCCGCGCCGTTGGGCCCGAGAAAGCCGACGATCTCGCCCCTCTGCACCTCGAAGCTCACGTTGTCCACCGCGGTGAATCCCGCGTAGCTCTTTGTCAGGTTTGCGACTTTGATCATGGATACGGAGTTGCTGGTTATTCGTTGTTGGTTATTGGTTGTTCGCAAACGACACCACCGGCCCGACGCCCATTCACGAGTAACCAATAACCGAGAACCAACTTCACTGCGTCGTCACGGACACGACAGACAACTGCTCGAAAACGGCGTTTCCCTGCCGTGTGCTGGAAATGACGAGCAGCGTCAGGCTGACGTTGCGGGGCACATCCTCAAGAACTCGCCCCACATCGTCAAGACTATTTACATCGCTGCCGCCCACGCGCGCAATCACATGACCGCGGCGCAGCCCGGCCCGCCATGCGGCGCTGTTGCGTTCCACGTCCGACACCACCACGCCGCGCTGGGAACTCAACGCCAGCGCCCGCACCAGGTCGGGTGTCAGTTCCTGCAGCGTCACGCCCAACCGTTGCCGGGCCAGTTCACTGGCCGAATACTTCGGCAGGGCCGCCAACTGGACTTCGACAGCGCCGAGCCGGGCATCGTTGAACTCAAATTTGACCCTTTCTCCCGCCTCCTTGTGCAACAAGTACCGCTGCAACTCCACCACCGACTTGACTGGGTTCCCGTCGCAACGCACCACCTCCAGGCCGGCACGAAGGCGCGCCCGGGCCGCCGGGCTGTCCGGCTGCACCTCGGCGATGGTAACCGCCTCGCACGTCTGCTTCCATTTCACTCCGAACCAGATGCGTTTGCGTTTTTCCAGACTCAGCCATTCGCCCAGAAGCTCGGCGACGCGCTTGACCGGGACGGCGAATCCGATGTTCTGCGCCTGCTCGATGATGGCGGTGTTAATACCGACCAGCTCGCCCTTGAGATTAACCAGCGGGCCGCCGGAGTTGCCGGGATTGATCGCGGCGTCGGTCTGGAGGACGCCCTCGATCACCACGTTGCCGTTTTGGTCCACCGCCTGGCGTTCTTTCGAGCTGATAATCCCCCGCGAGACGCTGTTGCCGAACTGGAAGGGATTGCCGATGGCGATCACGGTTTCGCCCAGATACACGTCGTCGTCCTTGCCCAGTTCCACAAACGGGAACGGTTTGTCCCGCGAGACCTTGACCAGTGCCAGGTCGTTCTCAGGGCTGCCCGCGATGAACTTGCCTTCGAATTGCGAGCCGTCGGCGAGCAGGACCGTGATCTTCGATGCGCGCTGGACGACGTGGAAGTTGGTGATGAGATACCCCGATTCATCCACGAGCACGCCCGAACCCAGGCTGCGCTGCGTCCCGCGGCGGTGATACGGGGCGAAAAACTGGGAGAACACCTCCGAGTACGGATCGCGGTACTCGACGATCCGTTCGGTGGCGATGTTGACGACGGCGGGCGCGGCCTTCTCGACCGCCAACACCACCGCATCACGACGGATGTCCGGCGGTTCCGTCGCGAGCACGGAACAGGCGGCCACGGCCGAGGCGATGAAAATCAGGCGATGTAAGTTCATCTGGACACTTCGACAGCGTTCGTGGGGATTTGTTCTAATGCATCGCTTCGCGCTTGGGAAGAGGCAACTTGCGTTTTTCGGACGCCCTCTGTTATCCTGTGGCGAAACCCGAACTGCGGAGCCCGCATGCAACTCGCAAAACAACTCGCCATCTTCCTGGAGAACAAACCCGGCACGCTCGCTCGCGTCACCGGTATGTTCGCAAAAGAGAAAATCAACATCCTGGCGCTGACGATTTCCGACACGGTGGACCACGCGGTGTTGCGCGTGGTGGTGGATAACCCTGACCGCGCCACCCACCTGCTGGAGACCAGCGGCGTCCTCGTCGTCGAACGCGAGGTGATCGTGATCGAAGGCGGCGCGCGTCCCGGCGACCTGGCAAAGATCGCGCAACGGCTCGCCGCCAACAGCATCAACATCGAATACACTTACGGAGCGGTCAGCCCCGGCGCAAAGAAGGGACTGCTGGTCCTGCGCGCGACCGACAACCGACGCGCCATCAAGGTCATGAATCGTCGGTAGGTCGCGGCCCCACCGCGTTATTGGAACGAACTACCGATGAGTCAGCCCCACATCCTGTTCCTGGTCGCGGACAGCCTGCGCGCAGACAAGTTCTTCGCCGCCGTCCAGAACTCGCGGCTCGACGCGGGCAAACTCATCCGGGAACGCGGCGTATCGTTCGAGAACTTCTATGCCGTCGCCAGCACGACCACGCCGTGCTTTGGAAGCATCCTGACCGGACTCTATCCCACCCGCAACGGTCTGCGCGCCCATCGCGGCGACAAACTCGGCCATCACGTCCAGACGGTGGCGCATTGGCTGCAGCAAGCGGGGTATCAAACCGCCGCGCACGTCACCGGCCCCCTCGGGCCCGAGACCGATCTCCACCGCGGGTTCGACCTGTATGAGTTTCGCAATCGCCGCGAGACCGAGTACACCGCCTTCGCCAGCCGGATCCGCAAGCGGCTTCACTCGCTGCAATCGAGCCAGCAACCCTGGTTCGAGTTCATTCACTTCTGGCTGCTGCACCGCACGCGGCGGTACTCGTTTCTGTATCGCTCGCTGATGCGGTCCCAGCGCGCTTGGTGGCAGAACAGCGCGTCGCTCCTCGACGGACTTCTCAGCCGCACGATCCAATGGCAGAACGCCGAGCGCACTTACGATCGCTCCCTCGAAGCGCTGCTGTTCTACCTCGACCTGCTGTTCCTCGAATTGGACCTCGACCGCACCGTCGTGGTCATCATGGGCGACCACGGCGAATACATCGGCGCCGAGCACGACAGATATCCGTCTCACAATTTCTTCCCTGCGAACCGCGACCATGCGTTTCACGTCTCCGAGTTCCTTGTAAAAATTCCGTTTGTCGTGATCGCCCCCGAAGTAAAATCGGCCGTGCGCGTCATGGACGTCTGCAGCCAGGTGGACATCGCGCCCACCTTGCTCGATCTCGCCGAGTACCGCGTGCTCTCGGACTTCCAGGGATTCAGTTTGCGCCCGCGATTCGGCGGCCAGCGGTTGCCCGACCGTCCCATCTTCTTCGAGGCCGTCGGCGGCAAGAATTTGCAGCCGGAGAAGCTGATCTCGGGCGTCCGGTTCGACCGATGGAAGTACGTCTGCGCCCCCAACTCGACGGCGTTCGCACCTGAATTGTTTGACCTTCAGGCCGATCCACACGAGGAGACCAACCTTGCCGCCCAGCAGCCGGATGTCGTCACGCGGGCGCGGTCGCTCCTGGAGGCGCACTACAACGACTCGCTCTCTCCCGAAGCGCGGCTAAAGATGACCCCCGAGGAGGAGGCGGTTGTCACCGAGCGTCTCAAAGACCTTGGTTACATCGAGTAGCCCGCGTTGCCCCCACAGGCGGTTGGGAGAAGCACACGGCTGTGTCCCCTTGCGGATGATCCATTAATTCCTTCGGGCGCACCGCCGTGCGCCCCTACGCCGCGGACGTTACCGGGCACCCCCGTGCCCCCGGCGTCATCGGCGGTTCATTTCACCGCAGAGACTCCGAGAGAAGGGCCGCGAATATCAGGTTTGGACACGAATTTCGTCGCAATCATTCCGCCTTCCCTGACTTTGTGCCTTTGCGTCTTGGCGGTTCAACATTCTTTCCCGCCTGTTGCCGACCCGACCGGAAAAACCATCGGATCGCCTCCTTCCACAACTCCAACTGCGACCGGGCCAGCGACCGCTCCCGTTCCGTGCGCGCCATGAACTCCCGCGCGGACGGCACGGTGGCTCGCTGCCCGGTATCCTTGCAATGGCGCAGATGGCTGATGATGGCGGTCCGATACTCTTTCTGGTGAATGGCTGGCAGGCGTTCCCGGGCGAGCACCTCGCTCCAGCGCGGAAACCAAATCCAATCTTGCATCGTGCACTTCTCCACGAAAACGACCCCGGCAAAGAACAAACTCACTTTGTCCTTTGCCCGATCGCGGCACGAGCCAGAGCTGACCATTCCCTGTCCTGAGTGTCAATGGGAATATCCTCCCAGGGTTCAATCAATTCTTTTGGCAGCGAAGAAGGTGAGGGACTAGTTTTCAGACTGTGGACGGGACCGCAATGCAGTTTGTTTTCTCGGAGAAAATCCTGTCCCATTACGAATGATAGGCTGATATGAAGAAGTGGTTCAAAGACTGGTCGCCCCTTCCAGCGGACATGCTGATTCAGGTGTTGCTGCCGGTCATCTTCATCATTATCGGCGTGCTTGCTTCGATACTCCTTCCCGTGTTGCAGCGCGTCCGGCGCGCTGATTCGTGGAGTGTCTTTGGTGTCGCGGTTGCAGCGAGCATTGTCGGCGTTGTGCTTCTGTTTCTGGCGAGGTTGCCGCTGTATCGGCAGAGGCAGTTCTTCACTTTCGGGCCTCGCTTGTTGGATGCATCGCATCGGCGGCTGTACTGGTTGGCGTACATCTTCGTCGCAGTTTCGGTTTTTCTTCTGCTCAGTTTGTTGGCGGTGCTCCGATGAGAGAGCCTATCCATGCAGTGGAGCGAACCGCGAGCCAGCCGACCGGCCGGCAGGGTGAAGTCAGCGTCTGGGGCGGCTGGCTCGCGGTCGCTCACTTTTTACGTTGGGCTGAACCAGCATGAGAATCATTGCAGGAGGAAATCTCGGTCATAGGGTGCGCGAGCACGACACAAGACTCCTGAAGCACCTCGCTTCCCGCAGGCACGAGTGAGACGGCCTCAGGGGTCTCAGGCGGCTGACCGCCCGAATCAAGATCGAGGTGTGGGCTTGGAGAAAGACTTCAGAGGAGATGAAGGACTTTCCTCGCGGCATCGAATGATGATAGAGTGACCAAAGCCCAACCAAATCACTGGAGCGAACCACGGGCAGTAGCACTGTTGGGTATTTGTCAGCGGATACTACATTCACGAATACCAGCGATTTCAGCCCATTTTCGAGAGATCAACAGGTATCCAACAAACCCGAAGACGATTGGAGAATTTCTCCGTCAGAAGCGGATTCAAGAAGAATGTACCCAGTCACAAATGGCCGAAAAACTGGGAGTTTGCCTCACCACCATCGTCAAATGGGAGCGTAACGTGAGCATGCCGCCCGAGCGTCTGCGGGCACGGATCGTGGCCTACCTCGGGTTTGATCCTGAGCAAAAATCCGCCGCTCCAACAGCAGGCTGAAAGGCAACTTGTTGTTGGGCATTTGTCACTCACCACCAGCACTGGCGATCTGAAGTGCTCGGTCTTGGCCGTAAAGAGAGTTGTCTCTCACGGCGACAACTGGCCAAATTCCTGGAGGTTTAGCTGCCAACGATCCTCAAATGGGAACACAACCAGAGACGGCCGGCTAGCCATTCCCTTCGGTCGAAATCTTCGCCATTGCTGCTCTCACGGCGGTGTTGACGTTACCGAGGCAGCATGAACCTTGCGGGTTGCGGATTTCACAGGCGCAGTTTCCGGCTTTGACTTCGGCGGTGATGCGCTGCGGGATGGTGCATCGGCCTGTGCGTTGCACTTCCTCGATCACCATCTTCCTGGTGAAGCCGAAGCAGTAACAGACGGACACGTCATCGTCGGTTTCCTTCTGGATGATCCGCTGGCGCAGGTCCGTTTTGCGCAGCACGACGCCATTCGCATTGAAGTACACCGCGTCACACGTCGCGGTGCGGCAGAAGTTAAATGGGCCGCGCTCGACCGCACCCAAATGCTCGGGTCTCACTTGATGCTTAAGCGTGAGTGTTCCGACGGGTTGGCCGTCGTGCCCGCATTCAGGACAACGAAGTTTCCCCTGGGCGGCGGGCTGAGGGTTCGATGCACAGCAAGAGTTGCGTTCCGTGCTCACGGCTACCTCTGGACTTTGAATCCCGTCCCATCAATCGCTTCGATGATCTTCTGGGGCGTTGTGGTGTGCGGGTCGTATTGAACGACGGCCTCTTTCGTATCGAAACTCACCCGCGCATCTTGCACGCCGTTCTGCTTGCGCAGCATCCTCTCGATGCTGGCCGCGCAGGCGCGACAATCCATGCTCGGAATCTTCACCTGCAGCGCGACAGGCTGGCCACTGGCCCGATTTTCTGCGGGTCGTGACTGCTCCTGTGCCCATCGTGCGACCGCGCCCAAATACAATGGGAAAGCAGCCGTGCCCCCGACGACAACCGTTACGACCCAGAGCATGATCCTGTTCCAGAGCGGCGCCGAACGCTTAGCGCACACCGATCCTTCTGCGCACGCCTCTTTCGATTTGCGGTATGTCACGAACCAAGAGATCCCAAGCAGGACAAAGGTCACACCCAGCAAGAGAGGTCGCCACTTGGCAAAGACCGAGGCCGCAGCAAAACCACCCAGCCCGAGCAACAATGCGACGAGTGGCCCGATACAGCAGAGCGACGCTGCGAGCGCGGACACCAAGCTAGCGCTGAGCGCCAAATGTTCTTTCTTGCCTTTCATGTGTCCCTTTCTTTCGGCTGTCTGCGGCCAACGACCCGTTGCATCGCTGGCCTGTGCTGGATTTCGACCTCTTCGATCAGATTACAGAACTGCGTCGCTGCACATGCGTCGGGATTCGCGGCTCGCTTCCAGCGAGACACATAACGGCGCAGCGATTCTCGGAACATGTGCAACTCGCCCAACTGTTTCTCGACCTCGCGCAGACGCCGCTCCGCCAACTCGATCACGAAATCGCAGGGGAGGTTTCCCGAGTCGCGCACGCGCAATACCCGCTTAGTTTCTTCCAGCGACAGACCCAGCGCTTGCGCTTTGCGGATGAACTGAAGCCGCGCGAGCGCCTCGGGCGGATACACGCGATAATTCGCTGCCGTGCGTTCGGCTTTCGGCAACAGTCCCTCGCGCTCGTAGAAACGCACCGTGTCAGTGCTCAGCCCCGCCAAACGCGCGAGCCGACCAATTAGCAACCGTTTCTTGTTCATCTCATTTCCATCTCTTCTTTCTGGTTTGGGATGCCCCCGACCATCTGCCGATCGACGAGGGCATCCTATGTTTTCGTTCACTTCGTTCTGCAGCAGCAAGCGTCCAAGGTGTCGCCTGTGTTCTGGCAGACAAGCTTCCCGTCGCGCTGCTCGCAGCAGCATTGCTCCGATTCCTGGCCCGTCAGACCGCACACAAACTTCGCAGAACCTGCCAGGACGATCAAACTCACCATTGGTACGGCCAGTAGCGCCAACCATTTCTTCCACTGTGTCATTCGATTCACCTCACTTTCGTTTTCCATTTGGCCAGACCCTACGCCTTGGAGCCGACTCCAAGGTCAAGGGGCAAAAAAACATCTTTTTCGCCCGCGAGGGATTTCTGCGCCTTTCTCGTTATATTGTAATGAAAGAGCGAAACAACCGACCAAATAGCCAGAAAGGAGTTAGGCTATGAAGACATGGATCAAAGTTGGCACTGCGGCGCTGGCACTGGCGGTCATGGGAGTCGCCTCTGAGGCTGCCTCAAACCGTGCCGCGAAAGACCCCACCAAGTACGACTGTTATCAGTACGTGCGGGTGCCCTCGATCAGCCCCGCCTACGACGTGAAGTTCGGCCCGAAGATTGTGAAGGTGTGCCCGTACAAGGACAAGCTGGCCGCCGGCAAGTGCGAGACCGACATCTGGGGTCGCATGCGCTGCATCGAGTAGATTGAACCCGAGACAGATCGCACCGCAGTGAGAAAGGCGCTCCGAGTTCGCTCGGAGCGCCTTTTCGTTTAGACGCAGACTCCTCCTGCACGACTCATCTGAGCTAATTGATCTCAGTCCACCGGAAAAGTCTCCGCACTGAACGGTCGCAATACTTTGCCATCCACCATGAGCCTGAGGTAAATGTCAAAATTGGAGAGATTGGTTAGATCACGTGCCGAGAACACCCCAGCAAACTGTTTTTCAAGCACGTCGGCATCCACCAGGCCCACCCGAAAGGCGATCAATGTACCCACGTTGCCGAGGATCGCGTCTTGAATCTGCGGATCGATCTGTCCGAGGTACTGGTGTGCCAGGATCAAGTTCAAGCGGTACTTCCGTAGCTCCGAGAGCATGTTCGCGATGCTTGCCGTCGTGAATATCTGGAACTCGTCAAGGTAAAGATAGAAGTCTTGCCGGTCCTGTTCCGCCAGTTCGGCTCGACTCAACGCGGCCAATCCGAGGCGTGTTACCAGCAATGAACCCAGGAGCGTCGCGGTATCTTCCCCGATTTTTCCTTTGGCCAGGTTCACGAGCAGGATTTTCTTCTGATCGAGGATCTGTCGGAGATCGAAGGCGCTTTGCCGCTGCGTCAAGATGCGTTTGAGCGGTGGGTTCGTGATAAACGCTCCCACCTTGTTTTGGATCGGCGCAATGGCTTCGGTCCGAAAGTTTGCCGGGTAATGCTCGTATTCCCGCATCCAGAATTCGTACACCTGCTTCTGCGAGACGTTGAGGGCAACCTGCTTGCGGAAGGCACGGTCATCGAGCAAACGGAGCACATCGCTAAGCGTCGCCCCGTCATAATCGAGCAGGGCTAGGAATGCATTGCGCAAGATGTGTTCAAGGCGCGGTCCCCAGGAATTGCCCCAGATTTTCCTAAAGACTTCAACCAATCCAGACGCAGCCAATGGCCGTTCCTCGGGCGGGATGCGTTCCAGCGGGTTGAACCCCATCGGTGCGGTTTGATCGGGCACGTTGAAGTAAATGAGGTCTTGTCTGCGGTGTTCTGGGATGGCGGCATGGACTTGTTGCACCATGTCACCGTGTGGGTCGAGCAAGGCCACACCATCGCCGTGTTCAATATCTTGCCGGATAAGATTCTCCAGCAACGTGGATTTCCCGGTACCCGTCTGGCCGACGATGTACATGTGTGCTTGGCGGTCTGCTTTCTTGATGCCGAAACGCTTCCGCTCGTCGCGAAAGTTGGTCTGACCGATAATGGTGATGGAGCTGTCTGATTCGTTGGACATAGCTTCATCATTCCCTGCCTAAAACGTCTCACCAAGACGTCATAAGTTGCCGTCAGCGGCAAGCCTCCCCTCCTTGTTCACTCCTCCATTCAATCGCTACGCTGATACCAGCACCTACGCAAGGAGGAGGTGTTCATTGAAACCCAACCATAAGGAGGAAGTCGTATGTACAGCCCCAAGATCCGTCCGGATCTCATCCCGCGCGTTTATCGCGCTGCACGGAGTGCCGGGCTTGCCATGACAGCGTGGGTAAACCAAGCAGTGGAGCAAGCGCTTCCTGCTGAACCCACCAAACCAGAACAAACAGAAACAACCCAAAGAAAGGAAAACGTAGTGTATGAACAAGTCAGACCTTGAGAAACGACAAGAGCGAGCCGAGACCGAACCCTTCATCATCACCAAAGGTGACGAAGGGTTTCGCATCTCCTCGTCTTTCACACCGGCCAAGCAGTATGTGGTAACTGGCCTTCCTGAAGACCCTCGGTGCACATGCCCGGACTTCGAGCATAACAAGGGCGATCAGGAGTGGCGGTGCAAGCATATCCTGGCCGTGGAACAGCACGTGGTACGGCAGAACCACCATGCGGGCGGCACCGACGCTGCTGGCGCTGCACCGAGCACGGACAATTCGAGCCCGGTCGCACCGCCTGCGCGGCAGAAACGAGCGGCTCGACAGGACAAATCGACCGCGATGCTCATCAAGCGAAGCATCAGTCCCGATGGTCGGATCGACTCCCTCTCAGTGGAGTTCACCTGTCCCGTCGGGAACGTGCCCGCCGATGAAATCAGGCAGCGAGCCGAGAATGCCTTGAAGCTCCAGACCGAGATTATCGGGAGCTTCCTGGACAACAACGGCAATGGGAACGGCAATGGCCACGAAGAGAACCGATCCAACGAAGTTCCCGGCGCTGTTCGTGCCCAGATGCTCACCATCGGTGGCATCAACGGCAGGTATGGCCGGCGTCTCTTCATTGCCATGCTGGTCAACGGCCAGACGCAATCGAAGCTGTTCGGTTCGCGCAAAGAGTTGGCTGAGGCGATTCAGACTGCTGGGTATCCAAAACTGGCAGTGCAAATCGCCGAGGGCATACAACTGAACGTGCCCTGCCGAGTGGTGACGGAGCCGAGTCGTGATGGCAAGTACCTGAACGTTGCCCGGGTCTTACCCGTGCCGGCGCAGGAACTGGCGGGAGGAACGAAGCGATGATGACCACGCTTCTGGAGGATCGGGAGGAGCTCTTGGTTAAACGGGGGCTCCCATCCCTCTCCCATTCCCGAGTGAATCGGTATCTCCACTGTCCTGAGCAGTATCGGCTCTACTACATCGAGAACCTGAGACCCAAGCTGCCCCAGGCGAGCCTGGTGTTCGGCCAAGCCGTGCATCAAGCCCTGGCAGCCTTGCTGGGTAAACAGGGAGACCCGGTGAAGTGTTTCCTAGACCTCTGGGATCACCTCAAAGGGATTGAACTCGGGTACCGAGAGCGCGAGTCATGGGACAAGCTCAGAGCCAGTGGCGAGGCGCTGCTTCGGAAGTTCGTCAGTGAAGAACTGCCGAAGTTGAGCGCCATCCGAGCCGTGGAAAAGGCGTTTGAACTGTCCATCACCAGCCTGGAGACACCGTTTGTCGGCATCATTGATCTCGTCGCTGAGGTCAATCGCAAGGCAACGGTGGTGGACTTCAAAACCTCGGCCACGGGCTTACCACCACACGAGGTTGCACTGTCCGATCAGTTGACGGCCTACAAACTGGCCGATCCGCAGGTCGAACAGTTGGCTCTTTGTGTCTTGGTGAAGACCAAAGAGCCAAGAATCGAGTGGCAGTTCGCTGACCGGTCAGGTCAACAACTCACTGAATACCTCGCCAAGGTGGGGTATGTCGCCCACGAGATCAAGACCGGCCACTTTTACAAGCGGTCTGGTCTATGGTGTACATGGTGCGACTTCCTTCCTGTGTGTCTCGAAAACCAAAAGAAGGTTGAAGAGACATTGGTGAGAATTCAATGAATAACCAGAGCCAGCGGTGGTAACTATTGTTGTACGCTGGCTCTTTTCTTAGTTGACGTGCGGTTTCGAAACAAACCTGACCGCACAGTTTATTCCATCCAACAACACTCTCGCTGGCCGCCATCGTCCACGCTTCCAGCGGGAGTGACCAACCCAAAAGCAACCCGTGCTCTGTTCTCTGAGCAACAGGACGGACGGAAAAGAAAGGAAACTCGTCATGAGCAGTCAAGCATACCAACGCATCACGGAACGGATCATCGCCTTGCTGGATCAAGGCACCGTTCCTTGGCACGGGCCCTGGAAGGCAAGCAGCGGTCTGCCACGTAACCTCGTGAGCAAACGAGGGTATCGCGGCATCAACCTGTTCTTGCTGGTGTCCATGGGCTACGACTCACCGTTTTGGCTGACCTTCAGGCAGGTCACACAGTTTGGAGGCACAGTCAAAGCGAAGGAACATGGCTGTCCGGTCGTGTTCTGGAAAAAGATCACGATCGAGGACAGGGAAACCCAAGAGCAGCGTGAAATCCCGCTGTTGCGGTGTTATCACGTTTTCAATACTACGCAGTGTGAAGGGATTGAGGATGTGGTTACACCGACGCTGCGTACCGTGCGTATCGCCTCTGTGATCGCGAAGCCCGAAGCAGTTGTGCGCAACATGCCACAACGGCCAGAGATTACGCATGGCCATGCGCGTGCGTCCTACTCGCCGCGCAGAGACATCGTCGGGATGCCAAAGCCTGCACAGTTTGATCGGGATGAGCATTACTATGCAACCTTGTTCCATGAACTGGTGCACGCGACGGGTCACGAAAAGCGACTCAATCGAGTAACGCTGACGGAGAGGGCTGGGTTCGGCTCCGATCCGTACTGCAAGGAAGAACTCATCGCCGAGATGGGCGCTACGTTTCTGTGCGGTTACGCGGAGATCGCCGATCGCACGATTCAGAACTCGGCAGCATACATCCAAGGATGGCTCGCGCGTTTGCGCGCGGACCGCACCTTGGTCGTGCAGGCAGCGGCCCACGCGCAACGGGCTGCGGACTTCATCCTGGGCAAAGGGCAGACTGAAGAAAAACCCGCTCCAACGGAGGTACGTGATGAACAACCCGCCCTTACGTGAACCCATGCGGCAAGAATGGGAAGCCTGGCAAACCGTGGTGCGAGAATGGCCGGGTGACATCAATGACCCGCGCTATACCCGACTGGTCAAGGCGATCCAGCGCTGGGGCGAATGGCTGGCCCTGCTTCGTGTGGAGCAGTCGCCCGAAATAAGGCAGCAGGCTATCAGGATGGCTGAGGCTGCCTATGAGAAGGCGAAAGACACGCACCCGGCATTGGGTGGCCACCAGCCAGCCTGTTCAGAAGACAGGCAAAAGGGATAACACACATTGGTGGAAATTGAACACCACTCCAGAGCCAGCGGTTGTACCTGTTGTACGCTGGCTCTTTTCTTTTGCCACCAGTGTTTGCTGCATTCGGCAGGGGTTGCCTTCTTGTTCTCATGGACTGCGGGGATACTATGAAGCTGATATGGCTAGATCACCCAAACCGAAGCCAAGAAAGAGGCAGCCGCTCTATACCCGCGGCGTGAACAGACTCATCGTCAAGCCGTTGACGCGCCAGATGGACTGGCAGTCAGCAAGACTCGGCCAGATGCTTGAAGGTGTTCTGCTGGGGATCACCCATGATCGTCAGGTCGGCACCCAGGCGATCCTAGAAAAGATCGGGAGACTTGAAGAATCCGTTGAACGCATCGCGCAAGAGATGGCGCGACAGCCCGATAAAGGCGCGACTGAGTACAAACAGCTTCAACAAAAACCATGAGCCACGAATCCAAAAGCTTTCTCAATCTCGCCGGTGAGTTTCTTGTCGCCGGAGAGCTCAACCGCCGAAAGATCGCGGCCTCGATTACCTACGGTTCCTCGAAGCAGGCTGACATTTTTGCTTTCTCCAAAGACCGAATGAAGCTTGCACGCGTCGAGGTGAAAGCCACGGACAAGAAATCGTGGCTTGTCGGCACACGGTCATTGAGCAGAAGGAACACAAGAGACGGCATCTTCTGGGTGTTGGTCCAGTTTTCGAGATGGAGAAAAGACCCGCCGTTGTTTTACGTGCTCTCAGGGCACGAAATTAGCCAGGTCGCCCGACAACACCAGAACGAGTATCGCCGCCGGCATCGCGAGCAGCATGGACACGATTATGCCGAAAACAGCGTACCCAGCGTTTCGCCGAAGGACCTCACCGAACATCTCGGCTGTTGGAGCAAGATCACAAAGTATTTGCGATGAAGGAGTCGAACCAACCGCCGACGCGGAAGATAGTGTTTGCCTCACGCGAGGGATGCATCCTCTGCCTCAGGCAGCAAGTTTCCACTCCTTGCCATCTTCATCTGATGCGTTAGAATTATTCCAAGATAAAACAGCGCTTGCTGTCGGGTTTTCTTTGAGCCATGCACAGAGCTTTTCAAGCAGTACGTCCCAAGTTCGAGGTATGTCCCGATGTGGTCCACAATTTGAATCTTGGAAGCGATTACCGACCAGGCTAAACGGAACCGACAGCGTCAGATATAGCTGTTTTCGATCTACCTGCCGGTTCGAGGTGACAGTTCTGAGCAAATCACGTTTTTCATCAGGCAAACCCATTTCGTAGCATAAATACGCGCTGTTTGCCCGTTCGAGGAATTTCGAGAGAGTCTCGGGCAGAGACCGGCTCGGGTCTTTCAAAACAGTCAGTTCCTCTTCCAACTTCTTCTGCTCCATAAGCAGCGTGGTTTTTCGATTCTCAAAGAGGGCTTTATCAATCGTGCCGTCCACGTACGCATCTGTCAGTCGGCCCAAACGATCCTGCACTTGGTTGAGCCGTAAGGTTACGGCCTGTAGCTGGCTGTTCTTGTCTTCATTCCACTGCTCCTTGATGCGGGCAAGCCGTTCTTCCAAAAGGAGTTTTTCTTCGTCATCGAAGCACAGGCGAGAAAGCGCGTCCCGAACTGCTACATCGACTGGTTGTTCTGGGATACACTTGGTCGGGCAATCGCGTGTGTGGCAGCGGTAGTAGATGTGGCCCTTCTGGCGTTCGCCGATCAGTGAGTAGCTGCAGTGTTTGCATTTGAGCAATCTGCGGAACAAAAAATCGTGCCGCTGGCTCCGAGCATTCATTTTGCCGTTGAGCACATGTTGGACTCGATCAAACAGTGATTTTGGGATAAGTGGCTGATGAGCGCCCGGAAACGTTTCGCCAGTGCACTGAAGCCGAATGAGGCCGGTGTAAAATGGATTATTGAGGAGTGTCGACAATCCATTCCGGCTTACCCTACTGCGCTGATGATTGCGAAGACCTAACCGGAACAGTTCTTCACCAAGGGTGTCTAGGTTATAGCGACTCGTTGCATATAGCTGAAAGGCTTTCCTGACGAACGGGCCTTTCACGGGGTCGATCTCCTTGGCCTTACCCCCTCCTTTATCGAGGTAGCCCAATGGTGCTCGAAGCGGGTACAGCCCTTGTTTGATCCGACCGTAGAAACCTTTTCGGATTTCTTCCTTGAGATTGCGGATGTAATCGGCTGCGACGACGGCTTGAATATCGGCTGATAGCCTGCCACCCCTGGACCGCAGATCAAGACTTTCATTGGCAAACTGCACGTCAATTCCCTGGTCGATTAGCTCTCCGAGATCGGCCCAGTCTTTCAGGTTGCGCGCACTGCGGTCGATCTTATGAATGATAACACCATCGGCCTTGCCTGCTCTCAGAAGCTTCAGCATACGGTTGAACCCGGCTCTGCCCCGCTTAGCGGCAGTTTCTCGTTCTTCAAACCAATAGATAATTTCTAGGCCTTGGCGCTCTGCAAATCGCACAATGGCGTCGTGCTGTTCTTGAAGTGAGACGCCACGTTCTCCTTGCCTGGGTGTGGATACGCGAATGTACCCAAAATATTTCCTCATGGTGATAATTGGGGATCATGAGAGGAATGCGACCTTTCATTCCGGATACTAGAAGGATCGTCTGAAGATGTCAAAGCCTCGAACTGCTTGCGCGCATCGGGATCTGATTGAATGCGTTGGCAAACTCGCAAAACCACTTCTAAAAACCGATCAAGGTTTTCTTGGGCTTCCCGTAGCTGTTCCTCATTCAGCGTAGGATACAGTTTCCGAAATCTTGGCGAGATTTCGTTCTTGTCCATTTGCCTGCAGAATACCGCATCGCTCCGTGCAGGAAAGGCGACAGAGCTTGCTGCGGACGGCAGCGGTAGGCGTCTTTGCAGCCTTGGGCTTGGCGCTACGCTTGGGGTAATGATCCACGAACACGAGCTTTTGGACTTTGCCCTCGATTGCCACGATGCCATACCGCCCAGAATCCGCGAGTATCTCAACGGACGCGGGATTCCTGATGCCTTGAGCGATGCACATCTGCTGGGCTGGAACGGTCGGATCACGATCCCGATTTTTGACCGCGACGGCAACCTCGCGTTCTTCAAGCTGGCCAGAGACCCCGAAGACACGCCCGATGCGCCGAAGATGCTGGCCACGCCTGGCGCTCGTGCCGAACTCTACGGCTGGGAACATCTGCGGACAAACCAGGAAAAAATCATTATCTGCGAAGGTGAGTTTGACCGCCTGGTGTTGGAAGCGCACGGCCTCAAGGCTGTCACCTCAACCGGCGGTGCCGGCGTGTTCAAGCAGGAATGGGCCTCAACGTTTGAGCCAATCCGCGAGGTATATATCTGCTACGACAACGACGAAGCGGGTCGAAGCGGCGCGTTGCGCGTTGGCCGACTGATTCCGCACGCGAAGATTGTCGAACTTCCACCCGAGGTGGGCGAGAGCGGTGATGTGACCGACTTCTTTGTGCGGCTAGGTCGGGCACGGGAAGATTTCGCGCTGTTGGTGGAACACGCGCAACCCGCACCGCCAGAGGAAAAACGTGAAACACCGCCTTCACCCCGGCCCCATGCTCGCTCTGCGACAGATGACGAAGTCCGACGCCTCAAATCGCTGGTGTCCATTGAACAGATTATCGGTCGCTCTGTTCCATTGCACCGCTCCGGGCAGAACTGGACTGGCCGTTGTCCGTTTCACGATGACCGTCAGCCGTCGTTCGTCGTGTTTCCACAAACACAAACTTTCTACTGTTTCGGCTGCCAAGAGCATGGTGATCTCATCACCTTCTTGATGAACACCGCGAACTTGACCTTCCCCGAAGCACTCGATGTGCTGCGACAACTTTCTTCTTCATCATCATGAGCGACACCATCAAAGAGACTATCGAAACGACCAAACGCAAGAGCGCCTTGCCCATCGTCTCGACCATCCTGGCCGACGGCTCAATTGTTGAGCTGGCCTACGAGCCTGAAACGCATCGCACCCTCTTCTACATCGGGAAAGATTCCGAGTATCGCCAGGAACGAGAGTTAGTCATCAATGGGCAGCGTCTCGTGCCGTACTCACCCCACAATAACCTCATCAAGAACGAAGTCGTGTTGCTCCCGTCCAAGCCGGTCGAGTATGCGTCCGAGCAGGAGCTTGTCGAAGAAATCAGCGGCTTTATCCACCGCTACGTCGACGCCAGTCCCTTTTTTGAAAAACTGGCCAGTTACTACGTGCTCTTTTCCTGGGTGTTCGATGGCTTCAACGAGCTTCCGTATCTTCGAGTTCGAGGCGACTTCGGCACAGGCAAAACCCGGTTTCTCCTGACCGTTGGTTCGCTCTGCTACAAACCAAACTTTGCCAGCGGCGCTTCGACCGTTTCTCCGCTCTTCCGCATCCTCGATGCCTTCAAAGGCACCCTCATCATTGACGAGAGCGATTTTCGGTTCAGTGACGAAAAGGCCGAGATCGTGAAGATCCTCAACAACGGCAACGTGAAAGGGTTCCCCGTGCTTCGCAGCGAGGTAACAGGCCGCGGCGAGTTCAACCCGAAAGCGTATCATGTGTTCGGGCCGAAGCTGGTGGCAAGCCGAGGCGTGTTTGAGGACCGCGCCTTGGAAAGCCGCTTCCTCACCGAAGAACTAGGGCAATCGAAACTGCGAGAGGATATCCCCATCAACCTGCCCGTGCAGCACAAACTCGAAGCCTTGGAGCTTCGCAACAAGCTGCTGCTCTTTCGATTCCGGAATCTCAACAAGCATCAGCTCTCAGAGAGCCTCGTGGATCGGAGCATCGAGCCGCGTCTGAATCAAATCTTTGCGCCGCTTTTGAGCATCATTGACGATCCCGAAGTCCGAAAATCACTTCGGGAGCTTGCCCGGCAATACAACCGGGAGCTGGTCAACGATCGCGGCCTGGATACTGAGGCGCAAATCCTCGAAGTCATCCAGAGTCTTCTGGCTTTGCCAGAGACTTCCCTGGTTTCCCTTGCCGACATCACCCGCCGCTTCACCGAAATGTATGGAGAAGAATACGAGCGGAAAATCACCAACAAATGGATCGGCTCGATTGTCCGCAAGAAACTCAACCTCAAGACGCACAAGAGCAATGGTATTTACGTCATCCCAATTGAAGAACTACCCAAACTGAAGCGGCTGTATGAGAAATACGGTGTCAACTTGGACGAGGCTGAAGAATCGGAACAACCTCAAGCCACTCCATAACACGGGGACATGAGAGACACGAGGGACTTCATAAGGGAGTACCAGGTGGAGAACCGCCAGAAAAGGCGCGTGCTGGCAGTCAGGCTCCTCTCCTGACCCGTGGGAGGGAGTTCTCCAATTAATGTCCCTCAAGTCTCTGAAGTCCATGACGGCTTCTAGCCGCCACACGAACCAACGCGGAGATCTGAAAAACGTGAGAAAAATCGAGCTAACCGGCCACTAACAACTCGACGCAACTGGCAGCAGAATCGGCTCAATCTAGTGTAGTGTCCACTAAGTCCTTTTAATTATCTCGTTCAAGCGTTCGCGCGCGCGTTTTATCTTCGACAAGATTTCCTCACCCTTCGCTTTCCAGACGTAGCGCTTGGGGGCCAAGTTGCGTTCGTTCAGATAACCGAAGATCGCCTCTTTCAACTCTTGGACACTGCCGAAGCTGCCCGGCAGAACCACATCCTGGCTGAGGTCTCGAAAGAACCGCTCCACCAAGTTCAGCCAGGAACTGCTCGTCGGGGTGAAGTGCAGATGGAAGCGCGGATGTCGTTTCAGCCAGCGTTTGACTTGCGGCGTCTTGTGTGTCGCATAGTTGTCCAAGATCAGATGAATCTCCAAGTCGGACGGAACCTCCTGATCAATTGTCTTGAGAAATTGAATCCATTCTTGGTGCCGATGCCGCTGCGTGCTGTGGGCCAAGACTTTGCCTTCCAAGTAATCCAAGGCGGCAAACAGAGTCAGCGTACCGTGGCGATAGTAATCGTGCGTGCGCGTGGCCACCTGTCCCTGGCCCAGGGGAAGGCCCGGCTGGCTTCGTTCCAGCGCCTGGCATTGACTTTTCTCGTCGCAGCAAAGCACGACCGCCTGCTGGGGCGGCGACAAATACAGACCGACGATGTCCCAGAACTTCTGTTCGAATTGCTGGTCGTTGGACAATTTGAACGTGCGTGTCTGGTGCGGTTTCAGATCGTTGCGCCACCACAACTGCTGCACCCAACTCTTGGAAAGGCCCGCTTGCTGGGCCATGCTCCGGCAACTCCAACGCGCGCGGCCCTTGGGTGGTTGAGTGACCTTCGTGAGCACTGTGTTCAAAGCGCCGGCAGACACGCGCGCGGGTCGTCCTGAACGCACCGTGTCCTGCAAGCCCGACATACCTTGTCGGGCGAAACGGCGACGCCACTTGCACACCGTCTGTTCCGTAGTCCGCAATTCGGCGGCCATTTCTTCGTTGGTCCAATTCAAGGCAGCCAGCAGTATGATTCGAGCTCGGAGCACTTCCGTTTGACTGGCGCTCGATGCCCGAGTAAGGGCTTGCAACTGCTCGCGCTGCACTCGATCCAAAATGATGTCAGGGGCGATACGGGACATCCGCCCAGCCTAAATTGGCCGATTATACTTCAAAGGACTTAGTGGACACTACACTAGGGACTTTGGGACATCAGGGACTTCAAAACGGGGATAACTGTGAGTGCCTGCTTTTGGACATGCGCGACCTCTGCCCAGTGATACGCTCAGCGGCGTGTCAAAACTCGCCGTCTTTCCCATAGGACACCTTCTCCACGGGAACTCGGTCGAGGATGTATTCTGGTGTCGAATTCCACAGCATGTTGCTGACTAACTGTGTCCCTCTGCTGGAATGGTCGGCGTTTGCCGATGCCGGAGGGTTCCGTCGCTGGCTAAGAAGGAAGGCGTTCGCACAGACAAGTAAGACCAACGCAGAGCTGATGGCGTACCGCAGAAACGGCGTTGGCTCAGTGAAAAGCCAGCGGGTCCACTGAGTCCACCAATCACGCCTCCAGATTAGTTCTCTTCGCTGACGGCGATTGAACTCGTTCAGGAAGGTCTCGAAATATGCCTTGCGGGGCCGCTCATAGCGCTTGAGCGCCATGAGACGCCGTAGTTTCTGGAACTCGCGGTCTGACTGAGCGTTCATGATGGTTCGTCGCGAATACCCACCTGATAGACAGTTTGTTAATTGCTGCGTTCAGGGGAATCTCCAAGCGAGGGGCGAAATCAGGCCAGCTTTGCCGCGCATGTGACCGAGTTGGAGCGGCGGTACCGTTTCCGCAGTGTCGGCGACGAGGCGTGTGCTGACACCCGCGCTGTTACACGCGCATATCACCTAGCTCCTACGGCGGTAGCACCCATAGAAATAGAAGGGGGAAACGCAGCCTTAATAAACATACTCCTTTTCAGGGCCAGTCTGCCCGTGCAACGTCTCCCAAAGTCCCCGAAGTCCCCCGAAGTCTGTCAGATACCGTCTCGACACCGTATTATTATGATAGGGGCGCTCCTGACATTGGAGCGCCTCGTATTTTACATCAACTTCTTGCCGAGAGCGGCAAACTTGCACGTCTTGGCAGTGACCTCTCGTTCCCTAGGGTGAAGGCAAGGAGATAAAGGTCGCCCCCATTCTCCACAAGCCTTTCTATGGCATATTCCAAACTGCCAAACTACCTCAAACGGTATCGAAAACGAGCGGGTCTTTCCCAAGACGATGTCGCCTTTCTTCTCGGCGTACATAGCGGGGCTAAAGTCTGTCGGTATGAGCGGTTCGTTCGTGAACCGACGCTTCGCACCGCTCTGGCGTTCGCGGTGATCTTTGGCACGCCGGCCAGGGAACTATTTGGTGGCCTTTTCCAGAAAGTGGAGAAGAAAATCCTAGCCCGCGCCAGAACTCTTGCCGGGAAGGTTGCTCGGTCCAAATCGAACCGACTTACGGCGCGCAAGCTGGAAGCGATCCAGGCGATTCTCGCAGAGCGATCTGATGAACCTCCAAGCTCGTCATGAACTCACTTCGTCCAAACAACATTCGCGTTTTGGCAATTGCACCTTCGTCCAGAGGTTTCGGTTTCGCGGTGCTCGAAGGGCCTGACACGCTTTCTGATTGGGGCGTCAAAGTCGCTCACCATGACAAGAACGCGCATGCCCTGGCCCAAGTGAAAGACATCCTCGATCACTACGCGCCAAGCGTGATTGTGCTTGAGGACTGCACCGCAAAAGATTCAAGACGGCACGCGCGGATTCAAAAGCTGATCCGAGAGATCGTCAGTCTCGCGAAAGAACAAAACATCAGCACTGAGCTCTATTCTCGCGCTCAAGTCAGGTGCGCATTCTCGGCCAATTGCTCAGCGACAAAAGAAGAGATCGCCGAGGCCATTGCCGAACGTTTCCCCGTAGAACTGGAGTTCCGCCTTCCGCCACACCGCCAGCCGTGGATGAGCGAAGACTACCGCATGAGCATCTTCGACGCGGTGGCGTTCGCGCTCACCTTTTTCCATTTCAGACGAGCGGACAGAACGATCGCGTCTTGATGCCGAGCGCATACTTATTTCTTATTTTCTCAGATGTCATGCATCACCGCGCGGGAGTAGCGCTGGATCATCGGTCAAGGCAAGAAGAACGGATTCACGGCGTGGAAGGCAACGGAGAATTTGTGGTCGAGAGCAGCGAATTGGTGGCCGAAGTCGCGGACGGCGAATTGGTATTAGTGCTCAGAGGCTTTGCGTACTTCGGAATCAGGGACTTCAACAGCACAGCCCACTGTGTGTACATTTCCTCTTCGGTAATCACGCTATTGGCTGCCTTGTCGTCCAGTTGTGCGATGGCGACAAAGTACTCGCCAGGTAGTTTGATGATCGTCCCGCGGACATCCTCATATTGGGTCTCCAACTCTTTCACAGCATTCTCCAGGATGGATGGCGGGTCGACCACCTTCGACCGAGCCAGCAAGTGTTGAACTTGCTCTTTGTATTGGCTGCCAGGAAACTCGGTCAAAAATTGCTGGGCGACTTCCGCGCACTTGTCCCGACGACTCAAATTCAATAAGGCGTCTGCCCAGAGCGCCATCGCTTCTTCGCGGAGAATAGGCGGGCTATTGGTCCGACTTGCTACTTCGAGATATTTGGCGGCGGGCTCTTGGCCGGGCATGAGTTTCCCACGGTAATGCTTTCCCAAAGCAAAGGCGACGTAGGGAGTGTAGGTGCTGGCCGGGTGATCCTGAATAAGCTTGGCAATCTTCTCCAGTGCGTCGCTCGGCACACCCACATCGCTCTGTTGCAGGAGGAGCCCGTATGCATCCATTCCAGAAAACAGTTTGAAAATCTCCGCCTCACCCTGATTGTAGGTCACTTTAATCTTTTTAAACTCGCTCCAAACAGCGGCGTCGTCCCCTTGGGGCGGTCGAACACCGATTTGAAGTGTTAATGAGCTTTCATTTCCAGACCTGTTTGCTCCGTAATGGTCGCGCACAAAATAAGTACCAGGCTGGGAGAATGCATATTCTCCAGACATGGGCAGGTTGTTCTCGATCTTGTGGTGGTAAAGGACTGTCGTTTGAAACTCGATGGTGTCCCCAGGTTTCCATTTGTAAGGCTGGGGGTTGCTCGACACGGTATAGGCTTTCCCATAGAATCGCCTGAAGTTCGTATCGCTCGTAGAAATTTCAATTTGGCTCAGATTGGGATAGCCGAACACGAGAATATCGTTCGTTCCGGTGTTGTTGTAAGATCCGCGGAGTAGCAAGGGTTCGCCGATGATCAGTTCTGTCTTGTGAGGCGTTAGACCAACAGAAACCGAACCGTCGGTTTGAGCGAGCGCGTTGCTCGAAATCCGAACAACCCAAAGCGCTATGCAAAGTAAGATCACTCTTCTCATTTTAACTCCTCCTATGGCGGACTCCCAGGTTTTGGCGAATCACGAATGAAATCTAAATAGATAGGGCGATAGTGAATGTTAGTAGTCGCGCACGGTGGGGCAACCTCGCACTCTGTCACCGGTTCGATGTTCTTCCCACTTACCGCATGGCCGACCTCATGGATGACAACATTTTGCTCTTCAAACGGTGAGATGGGTAGCACCTCCCTTATCGTTTCGAGGAAAATGAGTGAACCACCCACCGAGCTTCCGTCCATGCGTTCTAGTGTTGCGCCTAATTTTATGCCCAAGGGAGGTGATTGCTCCGATGTGGGGTCGCGGTCAAAGGGCGTCTCCCATTGGTACGCATTCAGCACATAGGCGACCCAGAAATCGTTTGCGTTCAGATCGCGTGACTGCCACGTATTCGCATTCGTGACGACAATGATAGCATGTTTCAAGGTGTCCAAGTTCGCGTCAAACGGTACTGCGTTCAGATTATTGTTGTCCGCCACGCCGGTCGTATTGAACTTTGGCTCTACATACGCCTCTTGTAGCGCCCCCGCCAAGAGACTCGTGTCCGGGAACTTTGGCAGGAGCGTGTCGTCGTCATCATCATGAAGCACAAAGTTCAGGGTCGCATTGTTGTTTGTCAAAACGATCTGCTGCCCCAAGGTGTTGCTTACCCCGAAACTCTGGCCGGCCACTACAAGAGTGCCACCGTCGAAAGCACCTGGAGGAAGCAGCACCGTGTTCGCCCTGAAAATGGAAGGCATCCCGGGATTCAGCCTCACAATCTGTCCGGTGTTGGTTGCGGCGCCCTTGAAAATCACAAAAGGAAGATTGAAGAAATTGGTCGCCGCTGGCCCGGGAAGGTTGGAAAGCGTCACGCGGGTGTTTTCGTTCCCCAATAAAGGGGCGGTCCGGACGGGGGTCGTCCCGATGTCGATAAAACCGTTCTCAAACCGGCCATTGGCAACGTTGGTCCCTGGCGTGTCCAGGTTGCGAGAACTATCCCCCAATCCCGTGCTCAAATTTACGTTCAGCACCACCTGCGTCGCGCCGCGCAATACCACCCCCTGGATTGTTGGAATGCCACCAGTGACAAAGTTATTGCTGCCCGGACCGCTCATGGAATCCTTCTCGATGTGCACGCTGCGCCACACCGTCAGCATCGGCGTCACGAAGTTGGTCTCGACGATTCCAATCCCCAATGTTGCATTCGTCAGTGCGCCATTGGCGCTCGGTGCCACCACGGAGAACTGGCCGGGGAAGTTTGGATCGCAACTCGCGACAATGCGATAGTTGTTGCCCGGCTGGGCGGACAGCAGGAAAACGTTGCTCGCCACTCCGTTGGCATCGGTCGTGGCAGTGAAGGTGGTCAGGGCTACATCGGAGTGGTTGTCGGCGGCGGGTTCGGCATCAATGGGAGCCGCGTTCGTCCACGGATCGTCCACGTCTATCGGCCGGAAATTAACTGTGACGTTACTGATCGCTGGGCTCAGGGTTGCTTTCACTCGCACCATCCGATTGCTGTCCGAAGTTGCAGCCGTGGCACTCGTTCGCTCAGGGAAAATTCGCTGGCCTCGGCCAGGATTTGGATTGGCACTGAGCGGATTGACAACCTGCTCCCACACAACCGAATCTACTTCGTACACATTTCCCGTGGCAGTGCTCACCGAAGTGCCAGCGTGTGCGGTGAGGAGCACCTGGCCTCGGAATGTATTCGTCGGCGTAAACGCCGTCGAGACTCCCTGCGTCGTGCTCAACATCCCGGCGTTTGTCGGCGTAAATGTCCATGTCGGTGTGCAGGGGAATGTTCCCGGTGCGGATGCCTGCGCCGTAAACGTAACAGAGCAGGCACAATTCGCGCAGATGTTCGTCTGGTTCGGAACCACATTAGTGACGGCTACCACAACTCCTGTTGCCACCAGCGTGC
Source organism: uncultured Verrucomicrobiota bacterium (assembly GCA_964582645.1). Taxonomy (GTDB): domain Bacteria; phylum Verrucomicrobiota; class Verrucomicrobiia; order Palsa-1439; family CAZOTB01; genus CAZOTB01. Next base: position 86,153 of record CAZOTB010000001.1, read on the forward strand.
AGGGGCCATACGTCGCCGTCATGGTGAGATTCGTTCCGAAAGTATCGAACGGATGCAGGTTCGTGCTGCTCAGACCGTCCGCCGCGTTAATGATCTGGCCGGGGGTCGCAGGATCCCACGCAAAGCTGTGGCCCAAAACAGTCGTCGTCGCTACGAATGTGTTCGTCTCCCCCTGGCAGATCGGACCAAAGTTGGTCGGGCTCAACATCAGACTATGGGCAGGCTGCCGCCCTTTGCCAAGCTTGTTCTGCTCTTCCCAGATGTCGCGCACAACCGCGCGAGAGTAACGCTTGATCATCAGTCTTTGGTCGGCCTACGGCGAGGATGTCGGAGCGGAATTGGTGGTCGAGGGCAGCGAATTGGTTGTTGAAGCCCCCGGCACGGAGTTGGTGAGCGTGAGAGTCGGGACCATGTTCGTCACGATGAACGCCTTATAGCGGCGCGCGATTTCGAGATCATACTGTTCGCCGGTGATTTTGCCGTCCACAAGCTCTTGGTCTGTTGTGCCCCAAACCGCTACGAACCAGTTGGAACCAAGGGCCTCATCCTTCGAGAGCTGGCTCAGATCATAGCCCAATGCCCTTAGTTCGTCTTCGACTGCTTCCATGGGTGGTTTGGGCGCAGTGGCACGGTTCAGACAGTGCTGGACTTCGGCTCGATGCTGGCTCTCTGGAAACGCGGCCAGAAACTGGCGCGCAATCTCGGCGGCTTTTGGTTTCTGGTCCAGGTCAAACAGAACCTGCGTCCACATCGCCATGGCTTCCTCACGGACGAACGAAGGACTGTTGGTTCGGGAAGCGATCTCTAAGTATTTGGAGGCCAAAGGTTGGCCTTCCATTCGCTGTTGGCGATAGTACCTTCCAAACGACCAAGCTAGGTAAGGAGTATAAGTACTGTTGGGGTAATCCGAGACGATCTTCTCAAGGTCACCTCTGTGGTCGTCGGGATGTCCGACCGTTCCTTGGATAAGCAGTCCGTAGTCGTCGAGCCCATCGAACAAGCTGCGCAGCAAGTCAGTTTTCCCCTGACTTTTTACCTTGAACTCACGAAGCCGACCCCAAACTTCCAGATTCTTGCCTTCCGCAGGCACTACAGTAATCCCTACCGGCGCTGATCGCACACCTTCGCTCAAAACCCAATCTACGAAAAATTCACCCGGGCGAACTGAAGGATACTCTCCAACCGGGCGACCTTCGATACTTGTAAGATGATAGAGCACCATAAAGTTTTCGGTGACACTCTCGCCCGGCTTCAAAACAATGTCGTAGGGGCGAAGCGTTGACCAGAACGTCCGCCAGTTGAAATTGCTAAACGCCTTCCCATCGTAAGAAAATCTCACTGCTCCCAAATCCAGATGCCGTGAAACAGTCAGGTTCGTTCCTCCATCATTGAAAATTGAAACGCGTAACAGGAGGGGCTCACCTTGGATAAGAACGGTCTTGTGGGGTTGTAAAGAAATTGTTTCGGCGCCAGCTTGCTGGGCGCCGATCCAGGCCACTCCCAAGCAGATCAATTTCAAACTTCGTTGAACAATATCTTTCATGACGGGTGCTCCTTCAAGGACCGCCTGGCGCGCCAGGGCGGGGCGCACGGCGAATCAGATCTATATACTCCGGTGAGTATCGCACGGTATTTGTTGTGCACACATTCGGATCATCGCACTGTATTACAGGCTCGTTAGTGCTGCTTCCGAGCCCATGGCCAAACTCATGAACCGCGGTAGCCTGCTCTTCGATGGCTTGACTAATGCCAAGTATCTTTGCTTTTTCCCTTATGGTCTCCAAAAAGATCGCCGAGCAACCTAATGGAACTAATGTGTGTCCCTCTACGAATCCAGGCGCAAATCGCTCGGCGTCAGGGTCGCCATCTCTGAGAACGTCAAATTGGAATGCTGAGATCTCGTAAGCGACCCAGAAATCGGGCAGATTGAGGAAGATTGACCCCCAAACCAGGTTGGCTGTACCACCACTGGCGAAGACGTTGGTGAATTGCTCTCCGTCAGTCATATTTGCATCGAAGGCGATCGCGGTCAGGCTGTTACTGTCGGCCACTCCCGTCGTGTTGAACTTCGGCTCGACATACGCTTCTTGGAGTGCCGCCGCTAGGAGACTCGTGTCGGGCGACTTCGGCAGCGCCAAGAAATCAATGTCATCGTCGTGGAGGACAAAATTGAGTGTGTTATTGGTACCGGGGATCGCAACGGTTCTGACGCCGTTCTGGATCACGCTGAACACGTGGCCGGCGATATCGATCTTGCCACCGTTGAACAAAATTGGTGTCAGAGCGGTGTTCACTCCCACCGTCGTTCGACCTCCTCCCGTGGGAACCATTCGCGTCACCATGCCGCTAGCGGTGTTGACCCCGTTCGAGATGGTGAAGGGAATATTCAGGAACTGAAGCGCTGGAACCAGCTTGGTGTCCACGTACGTATCGCCGTTGCCAAGAAGATCCATTGTGACCGCCGAGAGCAATTGCGTGCCAATCGTGATCTGCCCGTTCTCAAACCGGCCATTGGCACCGGTACCACCAGGCACGTCGAGATTCGGCGAGTTGTCACTCAAATCGGTGCGCAGGTTGACGCTCAAGATGGCTTGCGTTGCGCCCAAAAGAGGGCCACCGATCAGCCCATTCACTCTGGTGACAAATCCAGTGACATAATTTTGGCCATCAACCCCGCTCATAGAATCTTTCTCGATGTGTACACTCCGCCACGTCGTCAGCATCGGGCTGACGAAGTTGGTTTCGACGACCGAGATCATCGCCGTGGCGTTGGTCAACGCGCCGTTGGTGACGTTCTGCACCGCTTGAAACCCATTGGCGAACGTCTGCTCGCAACTGCAAACGAGCCGGAAGTTGTCGCCGGGCTGTGGCGTCGCCGTGAAGGTGTTTGTCGCTTTGCCGTTCGCGGCTGTCAACACGCTCATCATGGCCAACTCACCTTCTTTCTTGCCGTTGACGCTGCCATGGTTGTCCTGCGAGTCGGACTCACTATCAACGGGTGCCATGTTCGTCGAAGGATCGTCCACGTCAATCGCTTTGAAATATATCGTCGCATTCGAGACCGCTGGATTGAGGGTGGCAATCGCCAACACCATTTGATTGGAGACGTTCGGCGTCGCGGTCGCACTCGTGCGTTCGGCGAACATGCGCTGTCCCGGATTCGGAGCGGGGCTTCCGCTCAACGGATTCACCAGTTGCAACCACACTACCTCGTTGACTTCAAATACATTCCCCGTGGCGGTACTCGTCGAGGTGCCCGCATGCGCCGTGATGAGCACTTGGCCACGGAAGGAGTTGGTGGGCGTGAAGGCCGTCGAGACGCCCTGCGTTGTGCTCAGCATGCCTGCGTTCGTTGGCGTGAAAGTCCACGTCGGCGTGCAGGGAAAGGTGCCAGGAGCCGAAGCTTGGGCGGTGAAGGTCACTCCGACCGTCGTATGCGCGCAGATGTTTGTGCTGTTCGGAACAACATTCGTTACGGCGGTCACCGTTCCGAGGGCCGTGTTCGAACATGGTCCATAAGTCACTGTCACGGGAATGTTCGTTCCGAACGCTCCGAACGGCACCATGTTCGTGCTGCTCTTGCCATCCGCCGCATTCGAGATGACGCCTGCGGGATTCCACGAGAAGGTCTTTCCAGCTACTGTCGTGGTCGCGACGAAAGTATTCGTCTCTCCCTGGCAAATCGGGCCGAAGTTGGTCGGGCTGAGCATCAGATCGTAATTTGTACCTACTGTGGTCACGGTGCAACTCGCTCCGCCAAGACTGTACGTATTCGACACGACGACCTCGCCCGGCGTTGTGAAGACGATGATTGTGGTCGCGTCGTTCGGGGCAGTTCCGCCCGGCGCCCACTGGAACGTGCCGCCCGGGATGTTCGGGGTCGCCGTGAACGTGTTCGATGCACCAACGCATGTCTCCCAGCCCGACCCAGGCGATATGGTTTGGAAGACGATCGTGGCTGTCGCTGTCTTGGCCGAGCTGCCGCAGGTCGCGATTATGGTTGCGGTATTCGTGAGCCCTGGATCGGCAGTGAAAGTCGTGCTGCTGCCGTTTGTTGGATTTACACTACCTGCCGTACCAGGACTGACCGCCCAAACGGGTTGGCCACCAGGAAAACTACCACCGACTGCCGTGGCGGAAAAGTTGGCAGAGCCGTCAATGCAGAGGAACACGTTCGTGGGGCTGACACTGTCCAGATGTATGACGCTGACACTCGCGGAGTTGGAGGAAGTGCCGCACGCGGCCCAGACATTTGCGGCCCCGGTGTACGTGCCCGACGCGGTAAACGTGGCTGATGTCCCGGAGGCGCTGATGGAACCGGCAGTCGCGGGAATCACTGTCCATGTCGGGTCGTGAGGGAAGGTCTCTCCCGCTGGGACCGCCGAGACCGTAAAGTTCGTGGCATCACCCGCGCACACGCTCACGGGCGACGGCTGCACGCTGCCGACCCCGATCACCACGTTGGTGGCACAGTTGGTGACATTTTGCGGACAGGGGCAGTCCGCGCAGATCACGTTGGTGCCCGCACTCGAATAGGTGTTGGTGATGACATAATTGGTCATGGCCCCGCTGCAATCCAGACCGGCGATCGTATTAAGCGCTGGCTCTCCCACGCAGACCTTCTGACTCGTGGGCGTGATCGTCAGTTCGCAGTGCGCCCAGACGTAGTGCGCGATCAGCGCGCTCACAAAAAGAAATACGAGTATCCACCGGTCCAGTCGAATAGGGGCCTTCATAGGTTGGTCAGTGTTTCGCGCCAGCAGCTTCTTTCGGCTTGTGTTTCGCGCACTCGCGCTTGCCTTCGGCAATGCTCAGACCGAAGGTCTTGGTGCGTTGTTCACGCTCCAAACGATCAAAGGTTTCCTCCGCCTCAGTCCATTTCTTTTCTCGCACATAGGTTTGGCCCAGCAATAGTAGCGCGTAATCGAAGAAGCCGTCACGCGAATGGTCCTTGAGAAGTTGATTCAGCACGCGGCGACTCTCTTCATGTTTCTCCAAATTCCAATAGGCGACGCAGGCAGCGGCCAGCGCTTCATCCATGATGGCCGATTTCGGGGCAAGTCGAGCGGCTTCCTCCAGACGGTCGGCTGACTCCTCATTGCGACCCAACTGGTAATAGATCACGCCGATGCAAAGGTAAGCTTCGGCCAGTTGACCTTTGGTCGCATCTTTGGCTTTGGGCCCGATGATCGCCTCATAGATAAGTTGCGCGACTCGACGGTTTCCGTTGTTCCATTCGTTCAACGCCAACTCCATCAGCTTCGCGACCGAAAGCGGCGTCTCCGCGAGCTTCTGGATGAGCTCGGCTTCCGTCTCTTCTCCGCCGGCTATGAGCGCGGCGATTTCGGCAAGCTCTTCAAGATCGGTCAGCGGCTTGGCTTTGGCCACGCCGAGGAACGCGACAGCTTCTTCGGGAATCGCGCTCGGCGCAGTCCCCGGCGGCGGTTGTCCAGTAGCGGGCGGCGGCGCTACGGCTTGGGACAGTTTCTTGACGACGCGATAATAGCGTTGCTGGACTTTGGCGGGCGAAGGACGCGTGGCATCGCCTTGGTCCGTCCATTCAGTGAAGCCCTCGGCGGCGGTGATGTTATCCACGGCCACGCTCCAGTTCAGTTGCGTGGGAACAGCATTGGTGCTGTCGGCATAGAATATTTGGTAGGCGGCTCCTGCTTCGCCTTTGAAGTGGATGGTGACCGAGCCGTCGGCATTCGGCTCCAGTTTGGTCGGAACTACGGTCTGCGCGGCAAGGGACGAACAGAAGGCCGCAAAGAGCGCGAAGACGAGCGGCGCGAACGTTGAACCTTGAACTCTGAACCCTGAACTCTGAGCTTTCATGTTGTCTCCTCCGTGTCTCAGTGCGCTCTGTGGTTAATCGGCTTTCTTCAGAACGAACCCATCTCCCCGATGCACATAGACATAGCCTTCGGTCGCAGAGAGCGGGGAGTCGAGCACCGAGAGTTCCTCGCCGTCAAGGGACCGCCAACCATCAGGCGACAGCCACGCCCAGCGTAACTGTCCCGTCGCTCGGTCATAGACTCCTAACTGGTCCGCTTCCTCGGGTTTCGTCGCCGTCACTGCACCGACCGCCGCTGTGATGTCCGATAGCGCCATGTGCATCGGCAGCGGCGCGGAGATGATTTGCACCCCCGGCTCGATCGTGACTCCCACAGCGTTGTCGGTCTTCAGTTCACCCACGAACAGAATTTCGCGCGGTCCGCGCAGTTCCAACCAGAAGCCGCTCCCGGCCGTAACAGCCGCCGTGCATCCTTCGCCGTTGGCATCACGGAACTGACCAGAGTCATCTTTCCATAACATCTGCGCTTCATCGCTTTCGGCCTCGTACAGACCGACCTGATCCGCTGTCGCGGCGTTATTCCCGCCCCGCAACTGCGTGGCGAACGATTCCTCCAGCGGCACACCATTCGTTTCCCCGCTCAGCGGAATACCAATCAAATGCAGTCCCGCATCAAGTTTGAGCCGCACGAAGCCGACGATGGCGCTTTCGTCTTGCGCCGAGCTGGTGAGCGCGAACAGCAGCCAGATCACCCACACCAACGACTTCGAACCACAGAGAAATTGGGGACGTAGAGAATCCACAGTCTCTGTGACCTCTGTGTCTCTGTGGTGAATGCTTCTTGTCTTCATTTTCTTGCGCCTCCTCCCGGCAAGGTTTGCAGCATTCGCAGCTTGCCCAACTCGAATACGATTTCTTCGAGCAAGACCTGGTCTTTGCTCTTGGACGCCAGCGTGTTCAACGAAACTGCGTATTGCTCGCGTGTGATGTCGGAATCGAGGCGATCCCGTATTGTACGCCACACTTCATCGCGTAACGGCTTGAGTTCGGCTGCCACGGCGCAATTTTCCAGCGTCTTCAGATAGGCTGCTGCAGCCTCCGCGCGCTGGTCTTTGCGGTCGGCTTGCTTGGCCAGTTCGTGCCACGCGGTCGCCCGCCCAGCCTCGCTCCCGACCGAGTTCTCCGCCAGCCGTCGCAACTCCACGAGATCGCCTGCCTTCGCCGCCGCCAGCGCAAGCTCCCGACCGCAACCGAGACGGCGAAACGTCTCACACACTCCATCCAGCTTCCCACTGCTCCAGTACGACCAACATGCCAACGCGTAGTCCGCCTGGTCTGTGGCGTCGGGACACGCCTCGTGCAGACGAACAAACAACTTCTGCGCGGCCGGCGTCGCCCATCCGTTTCGGTCGATGCTCACCAGCCGCCGTTGCGCAGCCAACCGGATCATGTCCTTCGACAAGCCAAGCTTGTTGTTCGGACAGAGTTCCAATGCCTTCAGAAATCTCGCAGCCGCCTCGGTCAGATTCGTCTCCGAGAGCGCGGAGCCGAGTTGGTAATAGGCCCACGCTCGGAGTTCCGCCTCGCCCTTTTTGTTCTCCGCCAGCTTCTTCAACGCCGTCCAGTCGCCGCCTCGCAGCGCGGTTCGGATGGTTGCGGGCGGCTGCGGCGTCGTCTGGATTTCCAGCACGTTGCCGTTGCTGAGGACTACTCGAACGCTGCTCTCGGCCAGACGAGTAAACTTGGTGCCTGCTTTGTCCGTTTCGCAGCGAACGTTCAAAACGCCGTTCGTCGCCGCCAGGAACAGATCGAACCTGTCCGCGCTCGGAGTCAGGAACTGGACTGCTGAGAAGACGCCATTGAAACTCCCATCCGCAGGCGGCAGATGCAAAATGCGATCCGTCCCGCCTCGATCCACTCTCGCATTGCCGGCCAGGCAGCCGCTGTTCATGCAAATGTCTTGAAAGCCCGAGCCCGACAAAAGTCGAAACCGAACCTCGACTCCGCTCACGAAGATGGTGTTTCCTTCCACGCGGAAGAAATCCCCTTCGCCAGCATTCTCGCTGGTTTCGACAATCTGTCACTGCTCGAATCGAAAGCGGTGTCCGCTCTGCGACTCCAGATAATGGCAGAGGACGTACGTATTCGTTTCCTCCAATACGATGTTTGCCACTGAGGGATACTCTGCGTTTCCCTGGCAGGCCACCGCCGACTCCGCCAGGTTGCCTCCCTCCACGATCAGAGACATGCACGTGCTCGTCGCGTTGTGCACGGTGACCGTGACGGTGCCTGCTTTGGCGAACTCGATGGTCAGGCACACGAAAAGCAGGGCGAGGATGTGGCAGGCGCAGTTGACCGAGTGGCACCGTGAACGAACGGAAGAAAACGTCGAGGCAACGTTGTGCGCGCACGCACTCACAGGCATGATCGTTGATGTTCCTCTACCATGTTTCATTCTCTCGAAGCAAGATACAAATTGGCATCAGACTATCGTGTTCGCTGAGCCGCAACTGATTTCTGCGTGGCGATTTCGGTGTCATAATACTCAGAAGTGTACGTGCGTTTCTCGACCTGAAGACCGAGAGCGCTCTCCAGCGCTTTCGTCGCGTCAAGGCACTTCTTGCCCTTCATGCCTCGCACCTTGATGTGCACTTCGCCATTCGGGTCGAGGGTGACTTCGATTTCTTCGTTGGGCATGGTCGTTACTTCCATTGATTGAATTCCAGCCGCAACGGGTTCACGCCGCTGAGTACCACATCACCATCTTCTGCGATGATGACTTCGGCAGGCGGCACGGCCTCGATCTCGGCCAGCGAGTATCGGTTGGACACCAGGTGAATCTCCTTGTTCGACGAGCCGCGCAACCCATATCCAAGGCGCAACGATGCGACGTAGCGGCCCGTGAGCAGGACATCCACACAGGTGAGCATTCGCTGAACGTCTGGTATCCGTTTGATCTCAGTCCAGGTGTAGCCAGTGAACAGGATGACGGAAAGATGAGTCTCCGCGCGGATACATTCCAGAAAGGCCAGGAGTGAACCAAATTGCTGGAACGGCTCGCCGCCGCTGATCGTAATGCCCTCGATTGAGTCCTGCAAATCAAAGAGCCGCTCCATCTGTTCGCTGATGCTCGCCCAATGTCCACCTTCAAGGGAATGCGTATCGGTATTGAAGCAGCCAGGGCAACCGAGCGTGCAACCTTGAAGCCAGATCACGGCACGCTGGCCAGGTCCGTTGGCAAGGCTGACGGGCACGAAGGCATGTAGTCGCAGCCGTGGTTTGGAGTCGAGTTTCATCGTTCACCTCTGGAGAACTAGACGGATCTTGCCGTCGTGCTCCGTCTGCTCGGTCACCAGCTTGAACCCCTGCTTTTCCAGTTTGTCGCGCGTGACATGATAGGCGTAACGTTGTGTCAGTTTGTTCAGCCATTCCCGCGAGAATTGCGAGCGGTCGTACTCGGAGATTATCGCCTCGAAAGTACCGTCCTTTGTCAGTTTGAATCCGATGTCGTTGCTGGCATGGCCAACGAATTGGCGGCGGATAATCACCTCGGCTGTCTGGGAACGGACATCACCCTGGTAGCCATAGAGGTGCTGGGGCATCTGGTGCACCTCGACGCTATGAAGGCCCATATCCGCGAGCGCCTTCACCAAGGCACTCGCATCCGTGATCTTTGTTTTCAGCGTTGTGAAATGCGACACGTTGCGTCCCTCATTAAAACTCCAACCGCCGATGAATGGCGAACTCTGCCTCGACAGGGATCGGCACCTGCTCCGCCACGGTTGAAGCAGGCCGCGCGCGCGTCCGTGCCCAGGCGCGCAGCGCTTCGATCTTTTCTTTCATCGTGGCTGACAACGGCAACGTTTGTTCGACAATTCTGAGAAAATCCTCGGTGGTTGCCTCTCTGCCGTTTTCGTTGAAGGCCGCTCGCAGTCCCTGGTCAACGATCCCTTCGATGTCTGCGCCCGTATAGCCAGGAGTCATCTGCGCCAGGTGCTTGAGATCGAACCGATCGAGCTTCTGTTTTCGGTTGCCGAGATGAACCACGAAAATCTCCTGTCGCTCAGGCTCGCTCGGCAAATCCACGAAGAAAATCTCGTCAAATCGTCCCTTGCGCAGAAGCTCAGGCGGCAGATTGCTGATGTCATTTCCTGTGGCGACCACATAGACGGGGCTTTCTTTCTCCTGAAGCCACGTCACGAACGTGCCAAAGACTCTTTTCGTTGCTCCCGAGTCGTGATCTCCGTTCAATCCCGAAAAGCCTTTTTCAATCTCATCAATCCAGAGGATGCATGGCGCAATGGATTCTGCGGTGCGGATAGCTCGTCGAATGTTCTCCTCGGACTGGCCCACATACATGCCAAACACCCTGCCGACATCGAATCGCAAGAGCGGCATCTTCCATTCGTTGGCAACCGCCTTGGCCGCAAGCGACTTGCCGCAGCCTGGAACGCCGATCAACATCATGCCACGTGGCGTTCGGATGCCCCGTTGTGCCGCCGCTTCGTTGAAAAAGACGGCGCGCTCCTGCTGAAGCCATTTCTTGAGCCGATCCAGGCCACCCACGTCTTTCATGCCCTCGCGCAGCGGATAGAACTCCAGGATGCCTGATTTCTTGATGATCTGCTCCTTCTCCTTGATGATCAAATCCAAGTCGCTGGCATCGAGCCGTCGGTCGTTCACGAGCGCTCGGCTCAGGACGTTTTCCGCTTCTATTTCAGTCAATCCGAGGAGCGAGCCAACCATGGCCTTGCGGACTTCGCCGTCCAACTGGATCGTGGCTTTGTGTCCGTGTTCTTTCTCGAATGTAGTGAGGAGTTGATCGAGCTCGTCTTTGGTCGGCAGTGGGTACTCGATGACCGTGGTGTCTTTTTCTAATTCAGGCGGCAACCGAAGCACGGGTGACAGGATGAACAACGAGGAATTCGTTTCTTGGAGCGCATACACCGCATCGCGCAGTTTGCGAATGTTGGCCACCTGTGCCTGTGAAGATTCGAGGAACGGATGGAAATCTTTGAGCACGTACAGAAACGCGCCCGTCTTCGGGGTCTCCAGAATCTTGTTCAAGGCATCAATCGGCTCGATGGTGTTGTCCTGCTGCGTACCTGTGGAGGCATCAACAAAGCCACGGGTGAACGTCCACAGCCACAACTGCTTGCCCAGTTCCTTGGCCACCCCACGCAGATCGGCTTCCACCCGCCGTTCCTCGGACGAGACAATGTAGATGAGCGGGTAACGGCCTCGAATCAGGGCGATGAATTCTGTGCGGATAGCTCCCATTTTTTCTCGCTACCTGCTTTCTAACATCTTCCCGATGATCCAGAGAATCAGAACCAGAGAGGCGATGACCAAGATAGCAATCACGATCACGTACAACGCCAGGAGGAGCGCCGAGGTGAGCAGTTCTCCATAGTAGATATCGGCACTGACTCTAACTCCTGCTCGCGCATAGGGATTCTTGATACCCTCGGTTGCCTTGCGAATGCCGTGCATGCCCGCCAAGAACGGCCTCGTGACAAACTTGCAGCTCCAGCCATTCGGAACCGCAAGTCGCTCCCGCCGCAGGTCCACCCAGACGTTGAATCGTTCCATTGCCGATACGACGTGATCGAGGCGGAACAGCCAGGCGAGAACGCCCAGGATCAGTGGGAAGGCGAACACGAGCAGCACCATTTGCTGCGCCGTAGGCACGTCCTGCAAAAGAAGACTTGCCACTGCCAGAAGGACAGTGAGGCAGGTCAGAGCGAACAAGAGCCGCATCCAAGCCTGGCTTTTCTGCTCTGGAGTCAGCACTGGTTTCTTCGGGATTGCAGGCGGTTTGGGTGATGCAGCGACCAAAGGCAAGTTCGTCAAAACCGAAGGCAAACTCGATGCATCTGTCTGAACAACGCTCGGTACTGCCTGGGAAGGCGCTGTCGTTTGCGTCTCTGTCTCGGAAGGAATGGGTTCTAGCGGCGGCGGTGCTTGGCGTAGAAGCCGAATCAAAAGCTTGATCTGCTTTTTCGCTGGCTTCTCGCGCAGCCGTGCGAGTTGCTCAGCAAGGTCTGCTCGCTCCACCGTGTGCAGCCACCGCTCCACATCGCCATCGGCCAATCGCTGCAACACCTCTGGTTCGCGCTGCGGCTCAGCTTCCACACACGCGGCCAACTCCTCGGGCGTGCTCACGCGTTTGCTGTCAGCAAAAACAAACTCGGTTGGCAGTTCAAGTCGTCGTTTCATCGTACTGCTACCCTGCGGTGCCTTGGTCCTCCAGGTTGCCGCTTCGCTCCACGCCTGTTTTTGCTGCAATGTCCCAGTCCCACGAACCTTCGGTATTGCCTCGCATATCGCAATTGTGTGCGCTGAGCGTCGCACCACCACCCACACTTACTCCAATCGTGGTGTTCTGGCTGACCTTGCATCCTCGCAAAGTAATCGAGCTTCCTGACCAGGCGATGACTCCCGTAGAATTCTCGATGATCTGGCAGTGTTCGGCGGTAACTTCTCCCTTCCGCACCGTGATCCCTGTCGCGTTGTGATGCAACGTGCAGCGCTGAATTATACAACTGCCGCCATTTACCACGATGCCACTCATCTGAGCCTTATCGCTGAAGATTTCAGAGTCCTCTACAACGGCATCAGCGTCTTGCACATGGACGTTTCCAACCAAGCAATCGCCGTATGTGGTGGAGGAATGAATGCGAGAGCGTTGCACCATCAGGCAGGCGCCCCGTTCTACCAGAATCCGAAAGTCATCGTAGCCGAAGATGTCGCAGTCCTGTATGACTGCTTCTGCATTATCTGAGACCACGATGCTACGGATGGTGCCCTCAATCGTGCACCGCCGTAGTGATGCGCTGGTTTGGCTTCCCTGCATGCGAATGGCATGAGTCACTGTGGGTTCACAGGCAATGATGCAGTCCTCGATCTGCAATGCTCCCTGCGTCATGTCGATCGCGGGTTCCTCGTCGTTCTCGTCGCCACGGCGCACGGTCAGCCCGCGAACGATGACACCTTCGGCGCGAACGGAAATGCACATGGCATTGTTGTGCTGCACCACGATCTGGTCTCTGGGGCCGTCGCCCACAATCTCGATTGGTTTGTCGATGACGAGACTCTCGGTGTACTGGCCAGGACGAACCACGATGCGAGTGCCTGGCGGTGCCTGGGTAATCGCCTCATTGATACTGTGGTACTGACCATCTCCGCCTGGACTAACAACGAGCGATTGGCCCTTGTCCAGTTGTGCGGGTGGAGCCGATGGCTCAGGCGCGCCAGCGTGAGTAGGGTCAACACCGCCGATCGCGTTTGGGAGTTCGATTCGTCGGTTCATCGCAGTGGGACTCCATTCGCATCACTGATCTTGCCCGTGTACGCGCGAAACGCTTCATACCAGGCCCATAAGCCTGCGATGCCGCAGGTCAAAAAGGTTAGGACGAACTGCAAGCCGCCGAGCTTTGTTTTGCCGATGTAGAACTGATGCACGCCAAGCCCGCCGAGCAGGATCGCCAACACGATGAACACCGTTTTGCTTTTCGCCTTCGCCAGCAGGTTCTTGACACGCGCAATTTCTCTCTTGATCTGGGTCAGCAAGTCTTCGAGGTGCTGGGCGGCTGGCGAGCCGTCATCCAGATTCTGGAGATGTGCTTCGCACAACGACTCCGCTCTCTGAAAGGCGGCGAGCGCCTTTTGCATATCGTCAGACTCATGGATATAACCGCTCACGAGGTGGTTGTGCGCTTCTCCCTCCTGAAGCTCGATCGCTTTGTGGATCGCCTGTTTCGCGCTCGCGATGTCGCCGCTCATGCCATGGATCGTGCTGGTCAGCCGATAGGCCATCGACTCCAATTCTGGAATCGTGATTGGAGGACCGCCATCGGGGTCGTCTAACGTGGCGCTGACATTCATGCTCTTGGCGGTTGCGATCATCTGATGAGCCTGACCGATCGAGTTCAATATGTCGCCCTTTGCGGCTCGGACACCCGCTCCTGCTTTGTAATCTGCCGACAAGTTCCCGAAAAACGTGCCCGTGTCCGTGGCCGACACCGCGCGGGAGTGGTCCACCGCCTGTTGCAGATTAACTTTGCTTTCCTCGACATCCTTGAGAATCGAATACGCCGTCTTCAACTCCATCTCAGCTTTTGTCTTTGCCATGTGTTTCTGTCGCTCCTATCTGTTCAGACAAACATGCTACCTGTTGCAGCTATCGCAGCTTCTTCTTGCACACGGGGCAGTACTTCTTGTCGTTCTGCGACAAGAAACCTGATCCTGCCCACACGCACTCCTTGCAGATGAAATGCCCGCTCTCGCATGTCCTGCCGCCTTCCACGGGCTTATCCTTTCCACATGAATCACAGACTCGTTGTGCCATGAATCTCACCCCCTTTCATTTCTTGCTCTTTGAAGTGAACGGCCCGACAATCATCATGCAGATACCGAGCAAGACGAAGGCGAGCGCCAGGAGATGGGTGAACACCGCCCAGAAGCCGTTCGGGTCGCCATGGGCAACTTGGAGTGCGAACAGGGCCAGGCCGCCAAACGCGAGCGCGAACTTGAGGACGATCTTCGGAGACGCGCACACAACGATTGCGCCCACGAGAATCCATGCGGCTTGTTCAGGGGTGAAATCACCGCGCACGGTTTTTCGCAACAGCCACGGCACAACACCGAGCACTGTCAGCCACACGACAATGATGCGCATGTCATTCTCCGAATATCCTCGCCGTCACTCCTCTTGCTCATCCAAGAGCGCGACGGAGAAATCGTTTCGATGGCTTACTTCTCCGTCGGCGTTGTTTTCCCGTGAAACATGCCGCTCGCGGTTTCCTGTCCGCCCGTGGACCATTCGTAATCTTCCACGATGTCATCCTTGGTCAGGATGATCTGGAGCCGTTGGGTGTGAACCTGGCTCTGGGTTCCAGACGTGACGAGATTCGCGAACGGGATGTAGCTACCCGCAGTCGCATGCCCTGATGCCTCGACGTAGGTATAAAACATCATTCGTCTGCCATCACCCATCATGCTGACCGAGGACGGTTTGCCGAGCAGCACTTCGACCTCGGCGCGCGTGGTGACCCCTTTCTTGATTTGAGATACTTTGCTGTCATCGATTTTGGTTCCGCTACTCGTCGAGTAGCAGCCTGCCACGCAACCGACACTGAGCACCAGGATCAGTGTGGTCACGGTTCTTCTAAACACAGTCATTGCTGACTCCTTTCTCGGACGTTGGTTGGTTTTTGTTGTGGCCATTCCTCATGCTCCCGATTGGTCCGCACGTACCTGTTCCACCTTCATGTTCAGTCTGACGCCAAGCGGGCTGGAATTGCTAAAACAAAGGCCTGCTGTTTTTTCGCCTACCGACGCGGGATTTTCGCCCGATAGTGTAAAGGAGAAAATCCTGTGTGCGCACGAAATACCTCCTCGAAACGGCGGAGCGAACGGAAGCCCGCTTTGAATGCCGCTTCCTTGATTCGCAATGAGGGATCGAGTAGGAGTTGTTTCGCTCGTTCCACCCGCACACGTGACAAGTACTGCGTGAACGACAGGCCCGTCGCCTTCTTGAACAACTTGCAGAAGTACTGCGGGCAGAAATGCACGTGCTCAGTCACATCCTCCAGGCTCATTGCCTCATGAGCATGTCGCTCGATGAATTCCTTGGCGCGTGCGATGCAAGGAGGATCCGTCTCGTGAGCGCACATCACCCAGCGCTCGGCGCACTCAGCGATGAGCCGAACCAGGAGCACCAGCAGGTGCACAGACGTGGCGAGGCGGTTCGCGGGTATGACACGAGTCTTGAGCCAGGCCCTTCGCAGACGCGGCACCTCATCATCGAGTCCGACCTTCCTGAGTTGCTCGCGCACGGCGCGGAACAGACGCGGCGTGGGCTGATGGGTGAACACCTGGCCAGCAAGAAGCGTGGCAACATGTGTACTGCCGATCACCACGGGCACTGCGACGTGTGTGAAGCCAGCGAAACAGCGGGTGCGTTGCGGCACGAGATTGTGAGTGAGACGGCGTGCAAGTTCGACGCGGGGTTTCTCAGAGGCGAGGCGGCTCGCATAGGTGTGAGCGACCAACGAGCAAAACGGATTTTCCCGCGATGAGAGCGCGGGAACAGTCACCGAAGGATCAGCGGCGACGAGCTTGATGGTCAGACCCGTCGCTTTATGGAGCGCCTCGATCCACTCACGAACGATCTCGGAACGAGTCAGGGCTTTGAAGAGAGCCTCGCTCGGAACCGCCGAACCTTGTTGCTGTTTCTCCGCTGACATGGCTGTGATCGCGCACGCGATTCAGCGCTGTCTGCGGAAGGCTTCCGCTCAGGGTTTTCCAGTGCCCAAACAAAATGGGGCGCACGTACTTGCGCCCCAGCACAGGCACTTGGATGCCCTGAAGGAACGCTTTCGGCACGCCCCTTTTCGGGGCGTGCTCCAAGCGCTGTCCTTCAGTGAAAGTTCCAAGTTTCGTGCTGGACAGCGTCGAAGCGACGCGAAATCTAGTTTTGGTTTGTTACCTCATCGTGATAAACATTTCTCCTTCCTTACGCGCAACGAGTGTAGCGCAGCGGACGGAAAAGACAAGAAGTGAGCGAAGGCTCGTGGGCTTTCGTCAGGACAAAACCATTGACTACCGAAGCCTCACTGACTACCGATTTCCGCCATGAGCGATGTTACCAAGGTTCTGGAATCGTTGAAGCAGCAGGAAAAACACATTCTTGCCAGGGCGCGTGCCGAGGTGCAGAAGATCAGGAAAGCCATCCGCGCGCTCGAAGGTCTCAACCGAAGCGTTTCAGAGAAGCCGAAACGCAGGATCAGCGCCGCGACCCGCAAGCGCATGGCCGCCGCCCAGAAGCGCCGATGGGCGGAGCAAAAGAAGACTGGCTAGATTCCTGTTCAGCGTCTTGGCCTTGAGGCGCGACGAGTGAGATTACTGAATCTTGAAGACGCGAACGAACGTTCGCTTTCCTGTAAACCGTAGAAAACGTTCCATTGCCTCTCGAACATGCTTCTCTTTGTCGATCTCGTTTTGGAATGCAGCCCGCTCTTGCTGAGAGAATGGCGTCGGAATGTCCTTTTTGATCATGTCCTTCACTGTCTTCAGGTCAGTAGCAGCCCCTTGGAAACGCGCTGCGTAGGGCGAAACGAACTCTCTGACGGCCTCGAATTCATCAAGATCAATCTTTCGGAGCAGGTGAGGCTCGAAGATTTGAACGAAGCTCTTGAAGCCAAGGGGAAAGGATACCGTTCCTACAGTGACCGTGTACAGGTTCAACTGCATAACCGCTTTTGAGGAAAACCCTAAAATGAGCGCACGCACGTAAGGATACTGCAACCCGAGACCTTCGATTTTCAACTTGGACTTTGCGATGAGTGCGTCAGAAATGAGGAAGGTGATCAGAGCAATGACCCCATAAATAATACAGTAGGCCAGAAAGGGACACTTGCGCCACACGAGGAAACCCGTATTGGGATACTTGGAAGTCCAAAGCTCGCATCCAGTGAGCAACGTGGCAACGACAAACGCGATGAGCGCCCCAGCCCACATGGGGTTCATGTCACCCCAGAAGATTATGGAGCCAGCTTGACCATGCGGATTCTTTTGACGCACCTCTAGCCAAGGCAACGGTGTGTCCGTCTCGGTCAATCTTTACCACGCCTCGTTCTTCAAGTGCGACAAGATCATCCATGATCCCCTCTGGCCGACGTTCCACTTCCTTTGCCAGATAGTCTATCGGAATCGGAGTCTCGTGCTTTTGCAGAAGGTCAACGATTTTAACGCTTATCCCAGCGCTTTGGGCAATGGCTACATTCATGATGCAAAAAATAGGCCCGTGCGTGGCTTTGTCAACCATTTTCCCCGACGTGAGATTCCATGACCTCACGATTGGATGGGCGAACGGTGTCAGAAAAGAAAAGCCCATCTCTTGCAAGATGGGCAGGGGTGAGCCGATTTCTATGATGGCGAAAGGCGAGTGATGGTTCCCTTGGGCACGCGCAACTCCACACGCCTGTAATCTATCGGGTACCCAATATAGCTCCAGGCACCCTTCAAGTCTCTTCGGAGCACGATTTCCACTCCACTGCTCCGATCTTCTTCTACAACAATGGCCTCTCGATGCGAAAAGTTTTGAATCCTATTTTGTCCCTTCACCTGTTCATAGACAAAGAATTGCTGAGTTTGTGACTCGCCAATTGCTACCACAAAGCTGCTTGTATTGAACGGTGACAAATGAATCTCGCTGGTTGGTCTAGGTTCGCTACGCGGTGCGACAGCGCCGATAAGCACAGCGAAGCCAAACCCCATGCCCCACCAGAGCGTGGCGGCGAATAGCACATAGAAGACGCCAAATACCTTTCTGGGCCAGGAATACCAGGAGATCGGACGGGCGAAAAAGGATCGGAAATACACAATTGCCATAACGATTGCAACAAACCAGGGAGTGAGTAACATGCTGCGTTGTTCGAGGGTACTTGTTTGAGTCTAACTCCCCCATAGTAGGTGTCAAATCGCTCGACAAATTTTTTGCAAACGGCTGGCCTCGATGTTTTTCACTGTCTTTGCATGACTCATCCATGCCGCGGTTGGATCGCCTCGTCTGCATGTTCCATTGCGCGCCACTTTCGCCCACTTTCGCTTTGACTCTCAGCCCTCATTCGGTACGCTCGAATCGTGCGGCACTGGCTGCAACAGCGGGAGTGATCGTTCATGGCCGTGTTCGGATTATTCCGACCAAAGCAGGCGGATGTACTGGACCACTGGTACACGCTGGTTTCGAGCTTCCACACCTCAACGCAGGAGTTCTACGCCTCGGTCGAGCAGGAACTAAAAGATCGCAAGGTGCCAGGCCTCGACATCTCGCGTGTCGAGTTTGCCGAAGGCGGTCCGCTCTCCGCCAAGCGCCTGTACCTGCGCATGACTCGCGAACGACTCGTGTTCGACATCTGCGCCGCGCCCTTTGGCACGGCGTATTTCTTTTCCTGTCGCTTTGCTGAGTTGCCATCACGAGTCAAGTTCTGGGAATTGGCCGTTTTTCTCATCCTGCTCTGGGTGATCGTGGGCATCGTTTTCGGACTCCTCGGCAGATACCTTGGTGGATTTCCGACCCTTGTGGTCTCCATCGTCGTGCTCAGCTATGTCATCTGGCTCTTGCGCAACGCGGTGAGCATGGGCCTGACGAACCTGGATGCAACCTTGCTCAAGTTTCCTGTTATCGGGCCAGTGTACGAGCGATTCTTACGCAAGGAGACGTACTATCGCGAGGACACGCGGTTGATGTATATCGACACCGTGTCGAACGTGGTCAAACAGGAGGTCGAAGAGGTTACTGCGGCAAAGGGCATCAAGCTCCTGCGGTACCATGAGCGCAGCCCGATCCTCGGGGAGTTGTATAAGCCGAGGGAAGTTCGCCTCGACGTTCGCGAGCCACCCAGAGCGGCGATGTAAGGTCTGCTCGGTATGCCAACCGTCCACGAGCACCTGAGCGAGCAGTTTCACCGCTGGGAACGGCGTGGTCGCGGCTGGCAGGTGTTCGACACGCCCGTATCTCCTGAGCCGCCGTTTCAGCCGTTTCTTGGTTATTGCCTGCCAAGACAGGCGAACTTCGATGATGGTCGCAGGCCGACTGCGCTCAGTTCGTTTGTCGAGCGACTACGACAGAAGTTTAGTCCCGAGCCGCCGCCTGAGCTTGAGCTACCGTCCGAAGAGGAGGAACCGATCGCCGAGACGCTGATTCGGGATTCCTTGATCGAACTACAAACGTCTCTGCCTGCCAATCTCAACATTACGCGCGATGCGTTTGAACATTTCCTGTCCAGCATCTCACTCTGCCGTGAACCGATCGCGTTCGAACTGCTGGGGACATCGGCCACGATCATCACGCAATTCGCGGCTGCGGCTTCGGATGCTCGCGTCATCCAACGACAGTTGCAGGCGCACTTTCCCGATGCAGCGTTTGTACCGAAGGAAGGCATGCTGGAGACGGCATGGCGCGAAGCAGGAGAAGCCGAGACTGCCGTGGTTGAATTCGGTTTGGCCCGTGAGTTCATGCACCTGTTGGCCACCCGTACCCTCGATCCCTTCGTCAGTCTGACAGGAACACTGGCCGAGCTCGAAGCTGGCGAACTCGGCTTGTTTCAGGTGCTTTTTCAACCCGCCCGCAACGCATGGGCTGAGAGCATCATGTGCGCAGTAACCGATGCCGAGGGGGAGCCGCTCTTTGTCAACACGCCCGAACTGTTCGCCGCCTCACGGGAAAAAGTCTCACGCCCACTCTACGCGGCTGTGGTTCGTATCGCGACGCGGGCTGAGGATTTTTCTCGCGCCTGGGACATCACCCGCGATATGGCCGCCGCCCTTGGGGTCTTTACCCAGCCAAACGGCAACGAACTCATCCCGCTCACGAACGACGAGTATCCGTATGAGGCACATATCGACGACGTGATCCGTCGTCAGTCACATCGGAGCGGCATGCTGCTCACGAGCGATGAGTTGACGGGCTTCGTCCACCTGCCGTCTGTGGCCGTGCGTTCGCTAAAGCTCGTGCGTCAACTGACCAAAACCAAAGCTGCGCGCGCGATCGCGCAGCCTATAGTAGGGCTCTTGCTTGGCCACAACACCCACACAGGTAAGACCTGTGAGATCCGACTGACACCTGAGCAACGGGTGCGGCACATGCACGTTCTCGGCGCTTCGGGCACAGGCAAGTCCACGCTGCTCTTCAACTTGATTCGCCAGGACATTGAGCATGGTGAAGGCATTGCCTTGCTCGATCCACACGGTGATTTGGTGGATCGGGTTCTCGGCATCATTCCATCGCACCGCGTGGCTGACGTAGTGTTGGTCGATCCATCTGACGAGGAGTTCTCGATCGGGTTCAATATTCTTTCCGCTCATTCCGATCTTGAAAAGAATCTGCTCGCGTCGGACCTCGTCTCGGTCTTTCAACGGCTCTCGACGAGCTGGGGCGACCAGATGGGATCGGTGCTCAATAACGCGATCCTCGCGTTTCTGGAAAGCAGTCAGGGCGGCACGTTGTCCGATCTCCGAAGATTTCTTCTCGAACCCGCGTATCGCAATCAGTTTCTCGAAACGGTTCGCGATCCTGACGTGGTGTACTATTGGCGTAAGGGTTTTTCACAACTCTCGGGCAACAAGTCCATCGGCCCTGTCTTGACCCGCCTGGAGACCTTTCTCAGTCCAAAAGCCATCCGCTACATGGTCTCGCAGCGAGCCAACAAGCTCGACTTCGCAAGCATCCTGGACACAGGCAAGATTTTCCTGGCCAGGCTCGCCCAAGGAACCATCGGCAAGGAAAACGCCTATCTCTTGGGCACCTTGCTCGTCGCCAAGTTTCAGCAATTGGCCATGAGTCGCCAGCGAGTGAGCGAAGCCCATCGCCGAGATTTCTGGCTCTACATTGACGAGTTCCACAACTTCATCACTCCCTCGATGGCGGAGATTTTAACGGGGGCACGGAAGTATCGAATCGGCCTCGTCTTGGCGCATCAAGAGTTGCGGCAGTTGCAGCGGGACTCGGATGTGGCCAGCGCCGTCATGTCCAATTCCTACACCCGTGTCGTCTTCCGCGTTGGTGATGCCGATGCCCGTGCGCTGGAAGGTGGTTTCTCGTCATTCGAGGCGCGCGATCTCCAAAACCTCGGCACAGGCGAGGCCATCTGTCGCGTCGAGCGGAGCGACTTTGATTTCAATCTCAAAGTGCCGATGCCAGATGACCTCGATCTCGCAGAAGCAGCAGCGATTCACGAGCGGGTCATCGCCGCTTCAAGGCAAACGTACGCAACCCCGCGTCTGCAAGTAGAGACCGAGTTGTACGCGAAAGCAGAGCACATCGAAGCAAAAGAATCGCCCGCGCGTGAGCCGCCGAAAGAGCAACCGCGAGCCACAGCGCGCCCAGTTACTCCGTCTCCGCCCGTCGCGCCCAAACCATCGCCGCCTTTGCCCGCCGACATGGGCCGAGGCGGGGCACAGCACCAGGCCATTCAAAAACGAATCAAAACCGCTGCCGAGCATGGAGGTTATCGCGCCATCATTGAGGCTCCAATTCTGGATGGTTTGGGGAGCGTGGACATCCTCTTGGAGCAAGCCGATTCAGTCATTGCGTGTGAGATCGCTGTTACCACAACGATTGATCACGAGGTGGGGAACATCACCAAATGTCTCAAAGCTGGTTTCACACAGGTGGCGATGATCGGTGTGGATGAGAAAAAGCTCCAGGAAATCGAGCACGCCGTGAAAACGAGTCTCGGCCAAGCCGAAGCGGCCCGTATCGCGTATTTCCTTCCCGATCAGTTCATCGCGTTGCTACGAGAACATCTACCAACTCAGGAAGCGCAATTAGAACCGCCAGCGCCACAGATAACGATTCGCCGAGGATATAAGGTCACGCGCAGAGTTGCGAAGCTGACTACCGAGGAACGCAAGGCCCAGGAAACGGTCGCGCTCAAGATGATCGCTGAGGTGATGCGGAAGAAAACCACATGAGCCCGTTACTTCTCTTCCAGCCAATAGACGGGGCCGACAAGCTTGTAGGGCGAGTATTTCTCGATGATGCGTTTGCGGAGCTTGAAGAAACTCTTTTCAGGATTGTTCTCAGCTTGCACGACCGCTGGTTTCGAGACGCCCAGCTCTCGCGCGGCTCGCGCCATTGTTTTTCCTGCTGCTTGGCGATACTTTTTAGCCAGTGCAGCCAAGGCAGCCTCATCAAAAATCTCGCGGTGTTTCATACCCCAAAAGGATACGTGCTGCTAAGACCAAACGGAAGTTTTTCCTTGCATTGGTAAGTAAAGTGATTACCTTCTCCGCGTGAAGACTCACACTCCAGAGCAACCACAACACAAACCTGTCGGCATCTGGATTCGTGTCTCCACCGAGGACCAGGCCCAGGGGGAAAGCCCACAGCACCACGAGCAGCGGGCTCGGTACTATGCTCAGTCCAAAGGCTGGGATGTAAAGGAAGTGTATGACTTGGCTGGGGTGAGCGGCAAGTCGGTCATGGAACATCCCGAGGCCAAGCGCATGCTCGCCGATATTCGCCGCGGCCACATCACAGGGCTCATCTTTTCCAAGCTTGCCCGTCTCGCCCGCAACACCAAAGAGCTATTGGAATTTTCCGAGATTTTCCGTCAGCACAACGCTGACCTGATCTCGCTTCAAGAATCCATCGACACCTCAACGCCCGCAGGACGGCTTTTTTACACCATGATTGCAGCGATGGCGCAATGGGAGCGCGAAGAAATTGCCGACCGCGTGAAGGCATCTGTTGCCATCCGCGCCAAGATGGGCAAGCCACTCAATACCAGTTCACCCTACGGCTACCGGTGGAAGGATCGGCAACTCGTGCTTGTTCCCGAGGAAGCTGCGGTCCGCAAACGGGCCTACGAGCTCTTCCTTGAGCATCGCCGCAAGGTGACGGTCGCCCGCATCCTCAACGAAGCAGGCCACCGCACCCGAAGAGGCAAGAAATGGAGCGACATTGCCTTGCGTCGCATCCTGACGGACCCGAGCGCGAAAGGCGTCTATTATTACAACACGCACAAATCACTTGGCTCCTGGGAGCGAGAAGCCAAACCGCAAGATCAGTGGGGCATGCTTCAGGTCGTACCGATCGTCTCCGAAGAACTCTGGAATCAGGTCAACCAGATCCTCGAAGAGCATCACAAACCGAATAAACGCCCAGGCAAGAAACCCGTCCAACTGTTTGCTGGATTGGCATACTGCTCCTGTGGCAAGAAGATGTACGTACCCGCCAACACGCCCAAGTACGTCTGTTTCGCTTGCAGGAACAAGATCCCCATTGTGGATCTGGAGGGGATCTTTTACGACGAGTTGAAGGCGTTCTTCATCGCCCCCGATCGCATCGCTTCCCTCATCCACGAAGCCAATCGCACCATCGCCGAGAAGGAATCGTTGCTTACCACCCAGCGCAAGGACATCCAGAAGGTCAAAGAGGAAATGGCTCGCACCCACAGGCTCTATCTGGACGAGAAGATACCGTTGGAGCGGTTTGAGGAGTTCTACCAGCCCCTTGAGGAACGCCTCAAACAACTCCAGGACAGCCTGGCCAAGCTGCAAGCCGAGCTCGATTATGGCAAGATCAACACCGTCTCCGCCGAAGAAATCCTCAAAGAAGCCGAGACCCTGTACTCCAAATGGCCCAAACTCCTCGTCGAGGAGAAGCGCAAGATCGTCGAAAGCATCACCGAAAAGATCATCATTGGCAAAGACGAAATCGACATAACTCTCTCGTATTTGCCATCTTCTGAAGAAATGACAAAAAACCAACAACGCCTAGCGATGAGCGGCGCTACTGAATGCGTGGCCGGCTCGGACGGGTTGGCGGAGATTCAACCACGGGATTGGCACTGCTATGAAGCTCGAAGGTAAACCGAGACACAAGGTGGGAATTGAAGAATTCATGTCCATCGCCGAGCGGTTCGGCTTCGCGAAGAGCGCTCTGAGGCGAATCCGCTCCGCGGTGCGCGAATCGGACCTCGGGCTGGGACCGAACCTCGCCCGTTGGGCCACCGCTCATCCACCCAAGACCAAGGGCGATGCGTTTGAGGCACTGGCGCGGAAGAAGTTCGGCGTGGCATATGCGCGCGGCGTCAGCTCGGGCACGGGCGCGTTGCACAGCGCGATGGCCGCTGTCGGCGTCGGGCCCGGGACGGAAGTGATCGTGCCCGCCATCGGCTTTCTCGCGACCAGCGCAGTGGTGGTGACGCTCGGCGGCAGGCCGGTGTTCTGCGACGTGGACGATTCGATGGAGATGGACCCGAAGAAAATCGAGCCATTGATCACGGCGCGCACGGTCGCGATCGCGCCGACGCACTGGAACGGGAATGTCTGCGATCTCGCGCCGATCATGAACATCGCCCGCAAACACAACCTCAAGGTGATCGAGGATTGCGCCCAAGCTCCCGGCGCGAAGTATCGCGGGCGTTACGTCGGTACGCTTGGTGACATCGGTTGCTTCAGCATTTCCGCGTACAAGATCATCGGTGGCGGCGAGGGTGGAATGTTCATCACCAACAACCAGCGACTATTCGAGCGCGCCGCGCAGTTCGCCGAGTGCGGCGGCTTGTGGCGGTTGCCGGGACGGTTTGATCGGCCACGCTACAAAGGCGAGTTGTTCTGCGGCTCGAACTACCGGCTTTCCGAACTCGAAGCCGCAGTAAACGTTGTGCAACTGGCGAAGCTCGACGGCATTGTCCGTCGTTATCGCACCAACCACATGCGCGTGCGTTCCCGGCTGAAACTCCCGCCGGGTGTCCGACTCTGCAAGCTCAATGATCCGAAAGGTGAGGTCGGCTACAGCCTGCGAATTATCCCCGCCAGCTACGAGCAGGGTGAAAGCTCGGCCGAGGCGATCCGGGCGGAGGGCCTGAGTTGTTGGATGCGCGGTACGAAGGGTCGTCCCGACTGGCATCTGGCGTCGGAGATGTTCCCGTTGCGGCAGCACATGCCGCACAAGGGCGTGTGCCCGGTTGCGGATGACCTTTACAATCGCTGTCTGAACCTCTCGATCAACCAATGGTGGACGGCAAACGATTGCCGGCGCGTCGCCGATGCGGTAAACCGGGGACTGAGCAAGGTCGCGTAAGATTGCCGGTTGTTCGTAGTAGAGCGCTTCAGCGCGGACGCCAGACCCACCCAGGACAATCCAAGCCCGCGCTGAAGCGCTCTGCTACAAGCCGGCGCTTCTGCTTTCGCTACGGATACTCGTTCCAGAGGTGGAAGCGCATGAACGAGGCGAGCCGTGGCAGTTCCGTGTTCAGGACGTACTCGCACTGGCGCAACTTCTCGCGCACCATCTCCGCGTCATAGACGATCCCGTAACAATGCCCGTAGCCGATCCTCGGGTCGCGCGCGAGAATCGGGAGAATGCGTTCGGCGTTTGCGATTTCGTCGCGGAGGATACGTGCCAGGCCGTCCATTGAGAAATTGAAAAAGCGAATGTCGAAGCGATCCCTGTGGAGACCGTCGCGGGTGCGGTAGAAATCGAGAACGTTGGCGGTGGCGGTGAGATGGATCCAGATCGTTTCACATACATCGAGCTCCATCTGCGCGCGCGCCGACGGAGCAGGGCCGAGTGCGGCTTTGAGTGCTTCCAAACCCTGCCACCAGTACGCCCGACATCCTGAGAGCAACCGCCAGCATCGTTGCGCCCCAAAAGGCACTGTGAACAACAGGTCGCTCACGTATCGCGGCGGAGCGCGTCGGATCGCCTCCTGAACGGCGTCGGGCGTCAACAACTCCAGTGCGTCGCCGCGCAGGGTGCGGAATTTCGGCCCGAGCCGGTAGTCATTCTGTGCGTTGAAAATGAGCGGATGCGCCGGGCCGAGGTAGAACGGACCGCGCATGTAGCCCGCGCGTTCGCCGCTCATCAGCGCCGAGTAGGGAAACGAATCCCACGCCTCGCTGAGTTTGCGCCATGCGGCCACGACCGCCTCGGCCGCCTCGGAAGTGATGCCGAAATCACGCTGGGCCATCTGCATCAACAGCAGGTCGGTGTCGCGCTCGGGATTCCACGTGGCGTGATACTGCAGTTCCTCCGGCGGCGACCCGTTCATCCCGAAGAACCGCCATTGGCCGATGAACCCGGCCACCCCGGCCTTCGCCATCGCTTGAAATCGGCGATGCCAGCGGTGATGTACCGGCAGGTAGGGAACGAAAAACGTATCGGGCGTGGTGTTCGTCTCCGTCTTGGTGAAGATAGGTCGGCGCATTTCTGCACACCGATCCGCCTGTGCGGCGAAGACCTCGCTCGGACCGATGGACTTGATGTTGTAGTCGAACAGGAACACGCCGTCGCCGTTGACGCGATCCTCGCTGCCGGTATCGAACGTGCCGAGGAAACTCACATCGGGCGACAATTTTTCCATGAACCACAACTGCGCACGGTCCTTGCCCGACCACACGAACGCCGAGTACGGCCACGCGTAGAGCGACTTATGTCGGCCCGTGCATTTCACCGCAGCGGCGAGGCGATTGACCAGATGCGCGACTTCGTCCGAAGGGCTCTTTGCCCGGCAGTGCGGGCAGTTGGTCAGCCCTTGCTCGCTCGGAGCGGGTCGGGTGAAGCAGTGATAGAAACACTCGCCTCCAACGATGACCACCGCGCCGGCAAGGTTCGGCGCAGCGGTGAACAGATTCTCCACGGTCGCGGCGTAACAGTCGAGCACGCGCTCGTTGCCGCTGCACAGATTGTAATGCTCGACCGACTCGAACTCCTGCAGGAAAATCTCGACCCGCGCACCACGCGTCTCGGGATGATGCTGGAAGACGGGATGCGTCGGTCCGAGCGGCGGCGAGTTGATGTGGAGGTAGAGATCAATGCCGAAACGGAGCGTGCGTTCGTTGAAGGCGTTCAACGCGGCGATGCGGGCATCGAGCCCGGCGCTGTTGAGCTCCGGCAGGATGGAGTTGCGGCAGACATCCCAAAGGTTCACGTAGAGATGGATGCCGTTGACGCCGAAGTGCGACATGAGCGACAGGTACTCATCGCTGAACGCTCCCGGCTTCTCGACCTTTTGGTCAGCCTCGATGAACACGCCATTGGAGATGCGCGGCGAAAATCGCGGCGCGCGCTCGCTGCGGCCCCGGGGCAGCCACGGCGCGCCCCGGTCGGCCATCAGCCGCTCCAGGTAGTGTGTCCCGTGTAACAGCCCGCGCTCGTGTTGGGCGGCGATGACCACTTCCTTGTCTGCCACCGTGATTGCGAACGACTCGGAGGCCGCAAGTGGCTCGTGCAGCCGCCAACGAATCGTTCCGCCTCCGGAACCCGAGAACCGCAGTGCCAAGCATCGTTCGCAGAACGTCTCGAAATCGCACCGCATCTGTTTGGTGAGAGGAGTTGCAGGCACGGCGAACTCAAGCAGCCAGTCGGACGTGAGCGCGATTTCCTCCGCTTGCGGCCCGTCGGTGGCGAAGCGCCGGTAGCGAAAGTGTTCGGCATCGAGGAACGAACGCATCCACTTGGTTCGTTGGGCGAAGTCCGACTTTGCCGCCATCGGTAGAGGAGGGCGGCTACGAACAGATGATGGTCCCGCTCGGCACAATGCTACCGCGCGGAATGACGACCACGCCGTCGCGGATCACGCCGTACTTGTAGTCGGCGTTGGCGGGTTTGCCGTCGGGGCTGCTGATGACGTTGTCGCCAATCGAGGCGTTCTTGTCCACGATGGTGCGATGGAGTTTGCAGTTCTTGCCGATGCCAAGGCGCGGCTCGCCGCGTTGTTCCTTCTCGAGCCGACGCGACTCGGGTTCGTAGTAGTCGGCGCCCATGATGATGCTGTCTCGGATCTCGCAGCCCGCATCAATGATGCTGCGGATCCCGATGATCGAATGGTCAATGCGCGCGTCGTTGAGGATGCATCCGTCGGAAAGAATCGCGCGAGTGACGAGGCTGGCGTTGACCTTCGAGCCGGGCAGGTAGCGCGGGTGAGTATAGACCGGCGCGAGCATGTCGAAGAAGTTGAACTGCGGAACGAGGTTGGTGAGATCGAGGTTGGCTTCGAAGAACGAGCCGATCGTGCCGATGTCCTCCCAGTACCCTTGGAAGACGTATGCGAACACACGATGCGTCTTGATCGAGTCAGGGATGATGTGTTTGCCGAAGTCAGCCTTGGTGTTGTTGAGCACATCGCGCAGCACGGTGCGGTTGAAGAGATAAATGCCCATCGAAGCGAGGTAGTGGTCCTCGGACGAGGTGATGCGCAGGTAGGAAAGCGTCGGGTCGCCCACTTTCAATTCGTCCAGCAACGCGGGGTCTTTCGGTTTCTCAACGAAGCGCGTGATGCGTCGCTCCTCGTCTATCTCGAGAATCCCGAGCGACGTCGCGCGGTCCCGGCGCACGGGCAGTGCGGCGATGGTGATGTCGGCGTACGACTCGATGTGCTGGGTGATGAGCCGCTGGAAATCCATGCGGTAGAGTTGATCGCCCGAGAGAATCAGCGCGTAATCGTAGGCCCCGTCCACGAAATGACGGAGGTTCTGACGCACGGCGTCGGCGGTGCCCTGATACCAGCCCGCGCTGTCATACGTCTGTTGCGCGGCGAGGATTTCCACAAAGCCGTCCTCGAAGTAATCGAACTTGTAGCTCTGATACACGTGCCGGTGCAGCGAGGTGCTGTTGAACTGGGTCAGGATGTAGATGCGTTTGAGCTGCGAGTTGATGCAGTTGCTGATCGGAATGTCCACGAGCCGGTACTTGCCGCCGAGCGGGACCGCCGGCTTGGCGCGGTCTTTGGTCAGCGGAAAAAGCCGTTGGCCCTGTCCGCCGCCCATGATCACGGCCACGACGTTGCTCGAGGCCGCGCGTTTTCTGTTCCAGCTAACCATCCGTAAGTCGCAGGCGAGTATAGGTGCCTCTCCGTAGTGTGCAAACTGAATTATGGCGACGGCGCAACTGCCTTCCTCGAATCGGTATTGATTCCCGCCCGCAACTCCCTATCATCCCGCGCCGTTCGTTCAGAGAAAGGATCGTTGTCATGCCCATCAAAGTCGCGTTTATCGGGGCGGGAAGCGTCGGGTTCACCCGGCTGCTGTTCCGTGACATCCTCACCGTGCCCGAACTGCAGGAGACCCATTTCGCGTTCCACGACATCAACCAGCACAACCTCGACATGGTCGTGCGACTCTGCGAGAAGGACATCCGCGAGAACCGGCTCGCCGCGCGCATGACCGCGACCACGGACCGACGCCGGGCGTTGGCCGACGCGAATTACATCATCAACTGCACGCGCATCGGCGGACTCGAAGCGTTCCAGCTCGATATTGATATCCCGCTCAAGTACGGCGTGGACCAGTGCGTGGGCGACACGTTGTGCGTCGGTGGGATCATGTACGGGCAGCGCAACATTCCTTGCATCCTCGATTTCTGCCGCGACATCCGTGAAGTGGCGAAGCCGGGGGCGTTGTTCCTGAACTACGCCAACCCAATGGCGATGAACACCTGGGCTGCGCTCGCGTACGGCCAGGTCAACACCGTCGGCCTCTGCCACGGCGTCGAGGGCGGATGGGCGCAAATTGACGCCGCGCTGGCGAACCTGCACGGCGACGAGGAGATCGAGTGGCGCGATCACGCCCGGCGTGAGGAGCGGACAAAGATCGTCTGCGCCGGCATCAACCATCAGACTTGGTACGTCTCCGTGCTCTACAAAGGTCGCAAGGTTTCGAGCGAGGAACTGCTCGAAGCGTTCGAGAAACATCCCGCCTTCCGCAAGAGCGAGAAGGTGCGCATTGATATCCTGCGACGATTCGGGTTCTACAGCACCGAGTCCAACGGCCACCTGAGCGAATACGTCCCGTGGTATCGCAAACGCCCGAGCGAGATCCGCCGGTGGATTGACATGAGCAGTTGGATCAACGGCGAGACCGGCGGCTACCTGCGCGTGTGCACCGAAGGACGCAATTGGTTCGCGACCGATTATCCCCGGTGGCTGGCCGAGGCCGGCAAGCCGATCAAACGCGAGGGACGCAGCTCCGAGCATGGTTCATGGATCATCGAGGCCATTGAGACGGGCCGACCCTACCGGGGTCACTTCAACCGTCGCAACAACGGCACCATCTCGAACCTGCCCGATGACGCCATCATCGAAGGCCCGGGTTACGTGGACAAGTTCGGCATTCAGATGTCGCCCGTCGGCGATCTACCGCTCGCGTGCGCGGCCACGTGTGTCTCCAGCATTAACGTCCAGCGCATGAGCGTCCAGGCCGCCGTGAACGCCGACGTCACTCTCCTCAAGCAAGCAGTCCTCCACGATCCGCTCACCGCGGCCATTTGCGACCCCGAGGAAATCTGGCAAATGGTGGATGAGATGCTGATCGCCCAGGCGAAATGGCTGCCGCAGTATCGCGCGAAGGGCGAGATCGCTCGCGCCAGGAAACGGCTCGCCCAGTGCGATCGCGTCAAGCTCCGCGCTTGGAAGGGTGCCGCTCGAGTCCGGGTGAAAACGGTCGCGCAACTGCGTGCCGATCGCGAGGCCAGCGTTCTTGCCGCCGACAAAGCCGCCAGCCAGCGAGCCAGCGCCACGCTCAAAGCGCGCCGCAACGGCGAGCGGGTTGCAGCGGTGTAGCGCATTGGTGCGCGTCCGACACCGGCACGCTGAAGCGTGAACTCTAAACGGCGTTCAGCGCGGATGAGCGTTCAGAGTTCACGCTTCGGCGTGCCGGCAGCCCCAGGTCCGAGGCATCCCACCTGTGGAAACCGGGTTTCTCCGTGATTGATTCTCCGCCGCCGACTCGCCATCATGGCCGCCTATGAAAATAGGCATCATCGGCGGGAGCGGGCTGTACCAGATCGAGGGGTTTGAGAAACAGAAATGGCGCAAGGTCGCTACGCCGTTCGGCAAACCGTCCGACGATTACCTGACCGGCGTGCTGGCGGGACGCGAGGTGGTATTTCTCCCCCGGCACGGACGCGGCCATCGCATCCTCCCGAGCGAACTCAACCACCGCGCCAACATCTACGGCATGAAGAAGCTCGGCGTGGAATGGATCATCAGCGTCAGCGCCGTCGGCAGCCTGCACGAGAAATACAAGCCGTGCGACATCGTGCTGGTGGACCAGTTCTTCGATCGCACGAAAAAGAGCAGCGAGCACACCTTCTTCGGCAACGGCATTGTCGCCCACATCGCCTTCGCTGAACCGCTCTGCGTCAGTCTTCGAAAGATTCTGAACGACTGCGCGAAGGAAGTTATGAGTGCGCAAGTGCCCAAGTACCCAAGTACCCAAGTACCCAAGAACACAGGCACTCAGGCACCTGGGCACTCAGGCACTCCTCAGGTCCACTTCGGCGGCACCTACTGCAACATGGAAGGCCCGACGTTCTCGACGCGCGCCGAGTCCAACGCCCACCGGCAGCTCGGCTTCGACGTGATCGGCATGACCAATCTCGGCGAGGCCCGTTGCGCCCGGGAGGCGGAGATTCATTATGCCACGATGGCGATGATCACTGACTACGATTGTTGGAAGACCGACGAAGCCCACGTCACCGTCGAGATGGTCATCGCCAACCTGATGAAGAACGCCGACGCCGCCAAGAAGATCGTCAAGCTCGCGATTCCGCGCATCCCGGCAACCACCACCTGCGGCTGCGATTCCGCGCTCAAGAACGCCATCATGACCGACAAGAAACTCTGGCCGGCAGCGACGAAGAAGAGACTGGCGGCGGTTGTGCAGAAATACAAATGATGCGAGTCTCGGAACAAGATGATGGAAGTGGGTGTCGAATCCAGCAGATCGCCAAGAACACTCTATGAAATGCGTGAGAAGAACTGCGTCGTTCCTCTGTGTCCTCGTGCTCACTACGGCAGGTGCGTCATACGCCGCAATCGTGAAGGAGGTCCCCAGTCCGAACGAAAACGTCACTCGCACGTATCCAACTCCCCCGATGTTCCCGTCACACGTAGCGAGGGCAACCGATGTCAAAAAGCAACTTGAGGAGGGCGGAATCGTATTTACAGAGGGCACGAGTGTGGGATTCGACGACGAGTCCAGTCTCATTGTCGTTACGCACCGTTACAGCGTACAACCGCAAGTCCGGCAGATTCTGAAGGCCAAAGGGTTGTTGGGCGGTCAAGTGGAGCAGGTGACCATCGAAGCACGCTTTCTGAAAATGTCCCGGACACTCGCCGAAGAATTGTTCGACGACGAGGGAGGACTCAGCAAGTCTTGCTTCCTCAACGAGAAAATCCTGAAGCGCATCATGGACCTCGGAAGGAAAGGCAAGATCGTCGAACTCGCCCGGCCCAAGCTGACGACGGTCAGCGGTAACACCGCACAGGTCAAGGCTGTGCGCGAGCACCGGTATCCAACAGACGTTGTTAGCTTTGTGCCGGGGCAACGTTCGACCAACACGACAACCGGATCCGTCAGCGTCACGCCGGCTACGCCTTCTGCGCCCGGGAGCTTTGAGACGCGCGAGATTGGCTATCTCTTGAACGTCACGCCAGTGATTAGTCCGGACGGTTCGGTGATCGGCCTCACCTTGGTGCCCGAGATTTCGAGCGTCGCTCCGAAGCCGCGCCAGTACAGCCTGACCACGCCGAGCGGAAAGGTGACCATCGAACAGCCGGAATTCTCCTCGTACCAGACGACTACAACGGTGCAGATGAAGAGCGGGCAGACGATGCTGCTGGCAGTAATGGACCCTGTCCCCGACGACGGGAAGCTAACGCAACCCGACGTTGTGTTGCTCCTGCTTTCGGCGTCCATCATCCGAGAATGACAAACATGAGCCGCTTGGGAGGAACAAACACATGAAAGCGACCACTCTGTTAGTGTGGCTGGCAGTCCTTGCTGTTGGCCAAGCCGAGTCCCCTGACCTCGATACGCGCACCTATCCCGTCCAACCCGGAGTGTTCCGCAGCCTCGTCGAGATACCGCACGGCACGAATCAGCCCTTGGCCGTGACAGGAGATACCGTACAGAAGTTTTTCCAAGACTGTGGTGTTGCGTTCCCGCCCGGAGCGAGCGTGACATACAACGACCGTCTCAGCATGTTGGTGGTGAAGAATACCCCCGAGAACATAAAGCTCTTCCATGCTGTGGTTCGGCAACTCAACATCGAACCCACTCAGGTTTCCATTGAGGCTCGCTTCCTCCAGATGACACACGAGACGGCCAACGATCTGTTCAAGCCCGAGCCCACCCTAGGCAGAGTGTCGGTGATCAAAGAGGAGATCCTTCGCCGCATTCGCGAACTGGAGAACCTGAAGAAAATCACCGTCCTCGCTCAGCCGAAGGTCACGACAGTCAGCGGGAACACCGCCCAGGTAAAGTCCATCGAAGAATACCGGTACGCCACAGAGCATTTCACTCCTCCATCCATTCCCACAAACGCTCCAGGGAAAAAGATTGGAAGCGTCTCGGTTGTCCCTGGAGGTTTCGAAACGCGGGAGATCGGTACCTTACTCAACGTCACTCCCACGCTCGGTCCAGAGGGCCAGACACTCAACCTGAGCTTGGTTCCGGAAATCAGTCAGGTTGCGACACCGCACAAGATTGAGGTCGTAACCCCCGACGGAAAGACGACAGTCGAGCAGCCTCGATTCCGCTCGCGGCAAGTGACCACTACGGTGCAGATGCTAAGCGGCACGACAATTCTGGTAGCCGTAGCGGATCCCGTCCAAGGTGAGGACCCGGACCAAGTAGTGCTGATCCTTCTCACCGCCACCGTCGTTGGGATTCAGTGAGTTTGGTTTCTTTCTTCGCCTTGCTTTGATTTGACTTCCAACGGGGCGCGACCTACAAGTTGCGCCGTGCATGGCCCGATTCCCAGAGACCAACTGAAACAATTCTTCACTTCGCTCATGGACAGTCGCGAGACCGAGCGGCTCATCATGGCGATTGATCCCCGCCAGTTCCCGGCCCACGAACCCGTCCAGGCCGCCATCGTTTCGCTCCAGGACGCGGTGGTGCTGTTTCAGGCCGTTCGGTACGCGCTGATCGAGGCCGAGGCGCACCTCCAGTACTACGGCAAAGACGCCGAGTCCAACCCGACGCCCGCTGCCGTGTTCTACGCGCAATACTACATGGACGACGCGTATCTGCGCCTGCCCCGCGCCGCCGACCTGGTCGCGAACACGCTCGTGTTGTACCTGGAAATCGAGCCCAAGGAAGTGGAGCAAGCGCTGAAAACTCCCGGCGGCCTGTCGCAGGCGCTCGCGCTGTATCTCGCGCGTCACCTCCAGCAATCCACCATCGCGCGGGCGTTCCAACGGTTGTACGACAGCGATGACTGGCGATTCGTCGTGACCCACCGCGATGCCTGGCTGCGCGGCCAATGCATCCGCGTTCACGGCTCGGGCATCGCGCACTCACGCCAGATCGGGTGGGACATTCTCGAGGAAAACAACGTGGATCGCGCGGCGCGTGAGTTTGGTTCGCTCATGGTCAACCCGGTCGTGCGACGTTCCCAGCTCGAGTATGGTCTGCCCGCGTTGTTCGCGCGAGCGAAGGGCGGATACAACGCAATGGTCACGTTGCTTCACACCGTGTACGAGGAACTGGCCCGTTCGGCGAAGGCCCAGTAGCCGCGCATTCCTGCCCGACCACCCCGGCGGCTCATGAAGGTCGAACTGATCAATACCGGCACCGAACTGTTACTCGGTGCCGTCGTCAACACACACTTGAGTTGGATCGCTCAACGGCTCCTCACTCTCGGGCTCACGGTGCAGCGCCAGGTGACGATCGGCGACGACCACCAGGTCATTGGCCTCACGTTCGCCGAGGCAATCGAGCGCGCCGATCTCGTCATCGCCACCGGTGGGCTCGGTCCGACCTCCGACGACATCACACGCGACGTCGTGGCCGAACTCACCGAGCGGAAACTCGTCTTCCACCAGGAAATTATGGACCGTATCGAGGCGCGGTTCCGTTCGCGGAAATTTCCGATGCCCGAGAGCGTGAGAGTGCAGGCGATGGTGCCGGTAGGTGCAATTGTTCTCACGAACAACAACGGCACTGCGCCCGGCCTCGCTCTTCATCACAAGGACAAATGGATCATCCTTCTCCCCGGCCCGCCCCGCGAACTCAAGCCGATGTTTGACGACATCGTCATGCCGCTGCTGCGGGAGAAACTGAAGCTGCCCGTGCTTGACTGTCGAACGTTCCGCACCGTTGGCATCGGCGAATCCACCGTCGAACAGATCGTCGGCAAACAACTCTTGGCGCTCCCCGGCTGCGAAGTCGGCTACTGCGCCCGGCCGAGCGAGGTGGACTTGCGAATCGCCGTCCGCGCCGCCACGCACACCGAAGCACGCGCCATCGCCGACCGCGGCGAAGACATCATTCGCCAGAATCTCGGCGAGTGGATTTTTGGCTCGGGTGACGACCGACTCGAAGCGGTCGTTGTGAAAGCATTGGCTGCTCGCAAGGAAACATTGGCGGTGGCTGAGTCCTGTACTGGCGGCCATCTGGCCAATCGCATCACCAACGTTCCCGGCAGCTCTGAGGTTTTTGTTAGCGGCTGCGTCACGTACAGCAACGAATCCAAGGTCCGGCTCGTGGGTGTCCCCGCTTCGTTGATCGAACAACACGGTGCCGTGAGCGAGCCCGTCGCCCGCGCTATGGCGGAGGGCGTTCGCACAAAGAGCAACAGCACCTATGGCATCGGCATTACCGGCATCGCCGGCCCCACCGGCGGCACGCCGCAGAAGCCGGTCGGCCTAGTGTACATCGCTCTCGCCACCCCGAGGGAAACACGGTGCATTGAGCAGCGATTGAACTACGAGCGAGAGACGTTCAAGTTCATTGTGACACAGTACGCACTCGACCTACTTCGTCGCGATCTCCGCCAGTGACATGATTTGTGATCCGATCGGATCACAAATCGAGCACTCCTATCTTCGTCAGTCCAGCCTAATTTCGCGAATTTGGGCTGGTTCTTGACTTCTGCCTACTCGTTTTTTGATCCGATCGGATCAAAAAACGAGATTGCGTTTGGCCGTGAGATTGTTCATCTTCGAACCGTGACCCGGAAATTCGATTGGTTTGATTTGCTCGATTTGCTGGTGCTGGGGTTCGAAGCGGTGGCGTTGCCTTCGATTCATGGCTCGTTTTACGATACCGACTGGCGTCTGCTGCGACGATTGGAACGGGAACGACTGCTCGCACGAGAAGGAACGGGGCGCGATGCAAAATTCACCATCACCGAAAAGGGTCGTCAACAGGGTGCCGACTTTGACCCGCGCCGCTCGTGGAACTCACCCTGGGATAAACGGTGGCGTTTGGTAACGTTCGACATCCCGGAACATCGTCGGAAGGATCGCCTCACGTTGCGGCGGGAACTCCGAGCGCAACGATTCGGTCTCCTGCAGCGAAGCGTGTGGGTTTCGCCGCACGACGTGGAGGCCGTGCTTCAGGAGATCATTCAGGCAAAGGGCATCCCGGAATGTTTCGCGGTGTTCGAAGCCGATCGCCTGATCCTTTGCAGCAACGAAGAGGTTGTACGCACGGCTTGGGATTTCAAACAGATCGCACAAGATCACGCATCCTACCTCAAGGGAACCGAATCGCGGCGCGAAGCGATCCGAAAGGCGGAAACGATGATCCGTTTGATGCAACTGGCCCGGGAGGAACGTCTCGAATTTGCGGCCGCTCTTGCTGACGACCCCCTTCTACCGCGCGAGCTATGGCCTCCGGACTATGGCGGGATGGAGGTGCTCGAGGCGCATCGGGCCATCCGGTCGGAACTGGGGGAGGGATTCGGAAGGCTACGGTCCAAGACGCGATGACGCGATTTCTGATCCGATCGGATCAAAACTCGGGACCCCCATGAGACTGTTTGTGGGAGCGGATATTGGCGAGGAATCCCGGCAACTGCTCGGCAACGCACAACGACGATTCCGTCACGTCAACGCCCGCGTGACCTGGGTCGCACCGCGGAACTTCCATTTCACGCTGAAGTTCCTGGGCGAGGTCGCGGAGGAGCGGGTGGCGGGTATCCAGTACGCACTCGCGAAGGTCGCTGGCGAGTTCCCTCCGATTGGTTGCGAGATTCGCGGACTTGGTCAGTTTCCACGCGTGATCTGGGCTGGTCTGTACGGCGAAATCGAGCCGCTGGAGCAACTGACGAGACACGTCGAGGCCGAACTTGTTCCGCTTGGATTTCCCCGAGAAGACCGCGGTTTCAAACCTCACCTGACGCTCGGTCGAATCAAGTACGTCGGGGACAAGCAGGGTTTGACAAAGGTAATTGATTCTCTTACAAACGAACCGTTCGGAGCCCTGCGCGTGGACGCGATCCACCTGTTCCAAAGCACGCTGACGCCGCACGGCTCGATTTACACGAAACTTTTCACCGCACCATTGAAGGGAGCCGATCATGGCCACGAAAACTGAGAAAACCGACAAGCCCGAGAAACCCGAGCCCAAAGCGTCCACGGCGCGTGAACGCGACCTCGATGCTGCCCTGCAACTGATTCACAAGCAATTCGGCGATGGCAGCATCATGCGGCTCGGCGACGAACGCGCGAAGGTCCAGATCGATGTCATCCCGACAGGCGCAATTTCGATTGATATGGCGCTCGGCGTCGGCGGCATCCCGCGCGGACGCGTGATCGAGGTGTTCGGTCCCGAGTCCTCGGGTAAGACGACGCTCGTGCTGACGATCATCGCCCAGGCGCAAAAGGCCGGTGGCTTGGCGGCGTTCGTGGACGTCGAGCACGCGCTCGATCCTGCCTACGCGAAGAAACTTGGTGTGAACCTCGACGATCTACTCGTGAGTCAGCCCGACAGCGGCGAGGAAGCGCTGACGATTGTCGAGACGCTCGCGCGTTCCAATGCACTCGATGTGATCGCGGTGGATTCGGTCGCGGCGCTGGTGCCGAAGAGCGAGCTCGAAGGCGAGATGGGTCAGGCCACGATGGGTGTGCAGGCGCGATTGATGTCGCAGGCGATGCGCAAACTGACGGCGGTGCTGGCCAAGGCGAAGACGGCGTGCATCTTCACGAACCAGATTCGCGACAAGATCGGCGTGATGTTCGGTAATCCCGAGACTACGACCGGCGGCAAAGCGCTGAAGTTCTACGCGAGCGTGCGTATTGATGTGCGTCGCCGGGACTCCATCAAGGACGCCAGCGGCAAGGTGATTGGGAATCGGGTGAAACTGAAGGTGGTGAAGAACAAGGTCGCCCCGCCGTTCACCGAGGCGGAGTTTGACATTTTCTTCAACGAAGGCATTTCGCGCGAGGGAAGTCTGATTGACCTGGGCACCGAAGTTGGCGCGGTTGAGAAAAAGGGGTCATGGCTGCTGTTCGACGGCAAGCAGCTCGGTCAGGGTCGTGACGCGGCGAAGCAGTTCCTCAAAGAGTCACCCGATGTTGGGATGCAAATCGCCGCAGCAATCCGCGACAAAGTGGCAGGCGGTGCGCCGCTTCCTGCCGTGAAATAGTTTGCAGTCGAACGCTTCAGCGCAGTCGTGAGGTTTCCACCAAGGCCGCGATAAATCGCTCTACTACGCACGGGCGCGTTGTGCTAACCTTTTCTTCATTTCTATGACCAGCACCGAGATACGCCAGAGCTTTCTGGATTTCTTCGAGAAGAAATGCGCGCACACGATCGTCCCATCGTCGTCGCTCATGCCGGACGCACCGAACCTGCTGTTCACCAACGCGGGCATGAACCGGTTCGTGCCGATCTTTCTCGGCCAGGTCAAATGCCCATACAGTCCCGCGCGCGCCGCGGACACGCAGAAATGCATCCGCGCCGGCGGGAAGCACAACGACCTCGAAGACGTCGGGCTCGACACCTATCACCACACCTTCTTCGAGATGCTCGGCAATTGGAGCTTCGGCGACTACTTCAAGCGCGAGGCGATTGATTGGGCGTGGGAGCTTCTCGTCAACGTCTGGAAATTCCCGAAGGAACGCATGTACGCGACGTACTTCGGAGGCGACGACAAGATCCCGGCTGACAACGAAGCGCGCGAGTTGTGGTTGCGCTACCTGCCGGCCAACCACATCGTTGCCGGCAACCGTAAAGACAACTTCTGGATGATGGGCGACACCGGCCCCTGCGGTCCGTGCAGCGAAATCCACATTGATCTCACCCCCGCGGGCGACACGAACGGACGCCTCGTCAACGCCGGCAACCCGCTCTGCATCGAGATTTGGAATCTGGTCTTCATCCAGTTCAACGCCAACGCCGACGGCTCGCTCACGCCGTTGCCCGCCAAGCACGTGGATACCGGTATGGGCTTCGAGCGCGTCTCGGGGATGATGCAATGCACGAACGGCTTCCGGGATTTTTCGCGGATGGTATCGAATTACGAGAGCGACGTGTTTACGCCGATCTTTCGGGTGATCGAGCAACTCAGCGGGCAGAAGTATGGCTCGACTCTTCCCGGGATGGATCGGGGAGCGCACGCGCCTGCGCATGCCACCGACCGCGCCCACGCGGTTGGCGAGGGCGCCAACGCAGACACGCGGGGGCGCGCGTGCTCCCCGGATCAGATCAAGATCGACATTGCATTCCGCGTCATCGCCGACCACATCCGTTGCCTCAGCTTCGCGGTGGCGGACGGAATCATTCCCTCGAACGAAGGCCGTGGCTACGTGTTGCGGCGCATCCTGCGCCGCGCGGTACGTTACGGACGCAACCTTGGTTTTCACGAGCCGTTTTTCTTCAAGCTGGTGGACGTGGTCGTGGAGAATTTCGGCGCGGTCTTTCCCGAGGTGCGACGCAGCCAGCAGAAAGTGAAAGCGGTGCTCCAGTCGGAGGAAGAGAGTTTCAATCGCACGCTCGACCGCGGCATCGAACTGTTCGAGGAGGTGTTGATCGGCTTGACCACGAAGACGTTCCCGGCTGCGGACGCATTCAAGCTCTACGACACGTCCGGCTTCCCACTCGACCTGACCGAGTTGATGGCGCGCGAGCGCGGGCTCACGGTGGACGTCGAAGGCTTCGAGCGGTTGATGGAGGAGCAGCGCACCCGGGCGCGTCTCGATCACCAGAAGAAGAAGGAAACCATCGCGATCGTCGAGGAGGGATTGAAGGTCGAGCCGACGAAGTTTCTCGGTTACGACACTCTCGAGTCCGAGGCCGTCGTCGAGGCGGTCAATGTGGGCGAGAAGACCATCGAGATCGTGCTCGATCAAACGCCGTTCTATGCCGAGATGGGCGGTCAGGTCGGCGATACCGGCCTCGTTCACGTGCCCGGCCACGATCGCACCGAACTCGGGCGCTTGAAAGTGGTGGACACGCAGCGTCAAGGTGAGGTCCACGTCCATCGCGCCGTGTTGGTGGACGGTCGCGCGCCCGAAGTCGGCGAAGGTGTACGCGTGTCGGTGGATGCCGGGCGGCGCGCGAACATCCAGCGGCACCACACCGTTACACATCTGTTTGATTGGGCTTTGCACGAGGTTGTCAGCCGCGATGCATTGCAGCGGGGTTCGTTGGTCGCGCCCGATCGGATGCGGTTCGATTTCAACTGCTGTCAGAAACTCACCGATCAGCAAATCTCCGACATCGAGCGATTGGTTAACGATCGGATCAAGGAGAACGCGCCCGTGCATTGGTTCGAGGTGCCGTACATCGAGATTCGCAACAACAAGGATGTCATCCAGGTCTTCGGCGAGAAGTACGGCGAGACCGTCCGCGTCATCCAGATCGGCGGTCACGCCGGCAAGTTGGATGGCTTTTCGATGGAGTTGTGCGGCGGCACCCACACGAAGGCGACGGGCGAGATCGGTCTGTTCAAGATCGCCCGGGAATCAGCGATCGCTGCCGGTATTCGCCGGGTCGAGGCGATGTGCGGGCAATTTGCCCTGGAGTTCATCGAGAAACAAAAGGGACAACAGGCAGCCGAAGCCGAGCGCGAGAAGGTGCGCGAACAGGAGAAGGCGTTGGCGAAGCAGCGCGAGGCAGAGCTGCAAGCGCGCGCGCCGCAGATCGCCGAGCAACTGCTTGGAAAGAAATCCGGCAACCTCATCGTCGAGAACCTCGGCGACGTCAGCGCGGACTTTTTGCGCGCGGTCGTCAACGCGCTCAAGCCGAAGTTCAAGACCGGCGTGGTCGTGTTGGCTGGCGTGGCAGACGGGAAGGTCTCGCTGATTTGCAGCGTTACACCCGATTTGGTGGCGCAGGGCAAGCATGCCGGTAAGATCGTCGGCGAGTTGGCGAAGCTCTGTGGCGGTGGTGGAGGCGGTAAGCCCGATCTGGCGCAGGCCGGGGGCAAAGATCCGTCCAATCTCGGCGAGGCGCTGGCGAAGGCGGCGAACCTGGTGGGATAGCCCGGCGTGCGGCCGATTGGCGACAGCGTTCGTAGTTCCAGCTTCAGCTTGCTGAGGCAAGCGCAGACGGCAAGCTGAAGCTTGAACTACGAACGCAAGCCAAGTTTGCGCTGCGTGGCAATTGCCAATTTCCTCCTTGGGTGCTAACCTCGCTCCACCATGAAAAAGATCATCAGTCTGATCGCTGTTCTGTTTGCCACCAGCACACTCGTCGTTCTCGCCGCCGATGCGGAGAAGAAGGATGAGGTCGAGATCAAAGGCAAGATCGGCTGCGCCCATTGCTCGTATCACGCAGCCGACAGTTGCGCTGTCGGATTCAAAACGGCGGACAACAAGGTCTATCTGCTCGAAAAAGCCGACAAGAAGTTGATGGACGCGCGCATGAAGGGCGGCGAATACAAGCTCACCGGCAAAGTGACGGAAAAAGACGGAAAGCTGTACGTCGCGGCGTCGAAGGTCGAGGAAGTGAAGTAGAGACGAAGCTGCATCGCAGGAGGGGCGTCCGGCCTGTCCGCTTCGACTACAGGGACAGGCTCGATGCCTGCCCTACTCACCCGTCCGTTGACGGTAACGTTTCGACTGGTTGGGGTCCACGCGACGCATCCGCTTGAGCAGGTCTTTGGTGTCGGGCGCTTCGACGTCGGGCCGCTTCGGGCCGCCGCTGTCGCCTTCCTTGCGCTCCCAGGGCGCGGGCTGCGTTGGTTTCTGCAACCGGTCGGGATACTCCGTTGGCTTCATGTCGCTGTCTCCTGAGGTCTCGCCTCGGGTTTGTTGATGCCCAGTTTTTCCAAAATTTCCTCAGCGCTTCGTGCGCTGTCCACAGCTCTATTATACTTCTCGACGGTCGCATCGTCAAAGAGGTCGCGCATGCTGACGGCACTCTCGGTCGGCGAGTCGCCATTGCTGCCGGTGTGGAACACGACCTCGTCCCACTGTACGCTGCCGATCTCCCTCGCGAACCGATCCACGCACCGCCCGCGGAAGTACGCCCGGGTGTTGAGCGGCGGATAGAAGATCGCACGTCCTATTTCATAATCGGTCACCACGCGGCGGACTTTAGAGGAGCGGACAAGCTCATAGTACAGGCTTTCGCTACGGTCCACGTTGTGGTATTCGAGGTCGAGCGATTGCAGCCAGGGATCGTCCCAGGCGATCTTCTCGGACTCGACGAACACATCGAGCAGCCACCTTTTGGCGACCCAATCCAGCCGGTCGGCGCACTGCATCGGGTCTTTCTCGAGGTCGTGGAGAATCTGCTCCCATTGCGCGATCAACCAATCAGTTTCGGGATCACGACCGAGGCATTCCTTTTTCACCTGGGCGAGATACCCGCGTTGGATGT
This sequence comes from uncultured Verrucomicrobiota bacterium, assembly GCA_964582645.1. Taxonomy (GTDB): domain Bacteria; phylum Verrucomicrobiota; class Verrucomicrobiia; order Palsa-1439; family CAZOTB01; genus CAZOTB01. Next base: position 129,021 of record CAZOTB010000001.1, read on the forward strand.
CAAGCGCCGACACCTTGCTGCCGTCCTTGAGTTCGACGATCCACTTGTGGGTCTGGTCGTGCGAGATGGAACGGATCGCCGCGACGGGATCGGCGAGTTGGAACTGCCGCGGGAAGGTGTCGTTTTCCAGGAGATTGATCGCCAGCGCGGTCGTGCCGACCTTGAGCGCGGTGGCGAACTCGTTCATGTTGGCGTCCCCGACGATCACGTGGAGGCGTCGCCATTTCTTCGGGTCGGCATGGGGTTCATCGCGGGTGTTGATGATCGGGCGACGGCTCATGGTATCTATGCTCACCAGCACGGGGAAGAAATCGCTCCGCTGCGCGAGTTGGTAGCTGCCGGGTTGATAGGTCTCGCCTTCGATGCCCACCTTGCCGGCCCCGGCGTAGATCTGGCGCGTGACCAGGAACGGCATCAGTCCCTCCACGATTCGCTCGAACGGAACGCTGCGTTTCATCAGGTAATTATCGTGGCAACCGTAGCTGTGGCCGTTGAAATCGGTGTTGTTCTTGTACAGTTTGACGCGTCCCTGGCCCAGTTCCCGGTTGCGGCGCCGGGCGCATTCTTCGAGGATGCGCTCGCCCGCTTTGTCCTGCGCGACGAGATCCACCAAGCGGAGACACTCGGGCGTCGAATACTCCGGGTGGGCGTGGTCGTTGTAGAAGCGCGCGCCGTTGGAGAGAACGAGGTCGCTCTTGATCTCCTGAAACGTCAGATGCCGATTGCGATCCTGCTCGAAGAAGTCGGGTTCATCCGCGCCGTCGAGAAGTTCCTGGGCGCGGAACCCCCGGGCGTCCTGGTGCGGGTCTTCGAGTTGGTAATCCCATTTGATCGCAGCGTCCGGCGTGTGATTGCCGTCGGGAGTGGTGTAGCTGCGGACGATGGCGATGGATTCGGCGACGACGTCCACGTCTTCGACGCCGTCAATCGTGATGCCGTACTCGGTCTCTATGCCAAACACGCGTTGCATGTGGATCGGCTTGCCGTGCTCCCCAGACTGACAGACAGGCAAAGGCAGGTCAAACCGGAATCCCGCCCCCGGCCTCAAATCACGGTGCTGACGCCCTTGCTGCGTTCGGTCTTTTGCGGACGGATGGGCGACACCTTGACCACGTTCTCGGGATCGTAGTCAATCAGCTTGAGCCAATCCTCCGTCACGTCCGACGGCGGGAAAATGTCGTTCTCGAAGAACTCCGTCTGCAGCGCTTCGAGCAGGTCGGCGTCGTTGATGCCTTCATCTTTGCCGGAGGTGATGCTGCGTTTAATCGCCATCTCCTTCACGCGTTCGACGACCGAATGGATGATCGCGCCGCTGCACAGGTCGCCGCGATAGAGGATGTCCTTCTTGCCGCTGCGCAGCGCGACTTCGAGGAAGCGGTTCTGGTCGGCCTTGGCGAAAAGCGCATCGGTCACCCGGTCGAGCAGGAACTCCAGGGCGGCCTTTTCGTTACCGCCATGCTTCTTGAGCAACGCGGGGTCAATTGGCAGATCCTCGCCGAGGTAAATGCGGAAAATCTCGTGTGAGTCGGCCTTGTCGGGACGATGGACCTTGATCTTGCGGTCAATACGGCCCGGGCGGAGAATTGCGGGGTCAATCAGGTCCGCGCGGTTCGACGCCAGGATGATGACCATCTCGCTCAACGAATCAATCCCGTCCATCTCGGTGCAAAACATCGGGACCAATGTGCTCAGGATGTTGCTGTACCGGCTGGCGCGGCGCGTTCCCAGGATGCTCTCCGCCTCGTCAATGAACAGGAATGGCAGGTAGCCCTCTTTGCGCTTCTGGCGTGCCTGCTGGAAAATTTCGCGCACGATGCGCTCGGACTCGCCGACCCACATGTTGAGGATCTCGGGCCCTTTGATGTGCATGAAATACTCGCGCATACTCTCGCCGCTCTTCTCCTTGAGCTGACGCGTGAGATTGAACGCGGTGGCCTTACCGATGAGCGTCTTGCCGCAGCCGGGCGGGCCGTGGAGCAGGAAACCTTTTGGTTGCGAATAATGGAACCGCGCAAACAAATCGGGATGCAGCAAGGGCAATTCGATCGCGGCCTTGATCGCTTCGAGCGCCTTCTTCTGTCCGCCGATCTTCTCCCACGGCAACTCGGGCACGTTGTCGAGATAATGATCCTCGGCCTTGTGCTGCGAAAGCAGTTCAATGGCGACGCGGTACCCCGTGTCCACGCGGATTTCGTCGCCGGTCTTGAGCGTGGCATCGGCCAGCTCGGAACTGCGCTGCAAGACGAAACTCTGCAAGCCGTGGTCCTGCCCGATGCGCAGCCGGCCATCGCTGAGAATGTCGGAAACCTTGCCCACCGGCCCGTTCCGGTCGTAACCGAGGTCGCCGATCACCACGTACGCCTCGTTCAACAAAACCCGCGTGCCGATCTTGAGCGATGAGGCATCCAGCCGCGGGTCAATGTTGCAGTAGTAATCCTGTCCGCCAACGCAGATTTGCGCGGTCTCCTTCTTTGGGCTGCCGAGGTAGATACCCACGCGATTGGCGGGCGCGGTGACTTTCTTGATCACCTCATCCATCTTCTCGATTGCCTGCCGCGCTTCCTGAAGAGTGAGTTCGTCCTCCTGCACTTTTTGGCGGAGGCGGAAGAGATGGTATCGGGCGGGGTTGCCGTCGGGCGTCAGCGCGATGAGCCGATCAATCAGGTCGAGCGGCCCCGCGTCCTCGGTCTCCCATTGGGAAGCATGGAACAGCGGCGGTTGGTTCTCGCCCTTCTCTTTAAACTCTTTGTCGCTCATATGGGATCCGCGTTCGTCCGGCGGACTGATTATAGCCTTAGCCGTGCCACGATGCAACCCGCAGCAGCCCGCCGTTTCTTGGACAATCTGACGGTGGCCTCCGCTCAGAATTCATTCCGCGCGTTGGTGTCGCTTGATGCGTCACGCTGAACGAACCGGGACGGCAACGAATGCCATTCTCTAGGCAAGGCATGCCGTGCCACTCAGTGCCCCCCGCTCCGCCTTGTCAACGCCATCCGCTCTGTTACACTCCGCGCCCTCATGAACATGACCGGCGGCAAACTCACCGTGACCATGATCGGCGGCGGCATGATCGCGCAGGACCAGATCATCCCCTCGCTCTACCACCTTCAGCGGCTTGGTGTGGTGAACGACATCGCCGTCGTGGCGCGACGCTCCGCGACTTTGCGCGAACTGGCCGAAAACAAGGGCATTTCCGCGGCATTTCCCGGGCATTCGTTCCATGCCTACCCCAGCCTGGCCGAGAACCCGAAGCGGATGTTCCCCGACCTCGCGTCCAAGGTCGTTCGGGCTATGCCCCCGCAACACCTGGTCATCGTCGCCGTGCCGGACCAGTTTCATTACGAGACGATCCGCCTTGCCCTCGAAGCTGACCAGCACGTGATCGCGGTCAAACCGCTCGTGTTGAAATACCGTCACGCGGTCGAGATCGAGAAGTTGGCGAAATCGCGCGGGTTATTCGTCGGGGTCGAATACCATAAACGCTTCGACCGCCGCAGCCTCGAGGCGAAAGGGAAATACGCAGCAGGCCGGTTCGGCGAGTTCCGCCTCGGCGAGGCGAAGCTGATTGAGCCGTATTCCTATCGCCACTCGAATTTCCAGACCTGGTTCACCAAGGAGAACACCGACCCGTTCACCTACATCGGCTGTCATTACGTGGACCTCGTGCATTTCATCACGGGACTCCGGCCCGTCGAGATCTCAGTGCGTGGCGTCGAAGGCAAGTTTCCCAACGGCAACATCGGCTGGCTCTGGTCGCACGGGCGCGTCGTGTGGGAAAACGGCGCGATCCTCAGCGTCGTCAACGGCCTTGGATATCCCGATGAAGCCGCCGGCAGCAACGACCAGGGTGCGGTCCTGTTTTTCGAGGGCAAGAATCGCGGCGGATTGATCGCGCACAACGATCAGTTCCGCGGTGTGCAGCACTCCTACGTGGATGGCACGCAGCCCTACCCCTTCCGATTCATCAACCCCGACTATTTCCGGCTCGTGCCCTGGGAAGGCGACGGACTCAAGCCGGTCGGCTACGGCTATGAATCCATCGAAGCGAACGTGATGGCAGTGAAGCGACTTCGGGCCGTAGCCGACGTGAAGAAACGCCAGGCGCTTCTGAAGGAGATTGACGCGAAAGGAATCCTCGCCACGCCGCAGAACAGTTCCATCAACGAACTGGTCGTCGAAGCCGGTAGGCTTTCCATCACACACAGTGGCCGCGCCGCGGTCATCAAGTATGGGGCAAAGCCGGGTGTGCGGTTGTCGTAGCCGCCCGCGTCGAGCGTCGCGTTCGATGGAGTCGAGCGATGCCGCAGTCAGCGCCCGCGGCTGCAACTTTGAACGTTGAACTCGGAACCGGTAACGCTAAGCTGGCTGCGCCATGAAAACCTACGTCGTCCTCACCGCAATCGGTCCCGACCGTCCGGGGATTGTGGATGTCGTCTCGAAGTTCCTGTTTGATCACGGCTGCAATCTGGAAGACAGCCGCATGGCGATCCTTGGCGGGGAGTTCGCGTTGATTGTCCTGGTCTCAGGCCAGCCTGATGCGATCGTCAAAGTCCGCGCGGACTTTCCACAAACTGCCTCGAAGATCGGGCTGACGGGTGCCGCGAAGGACACGCCCGGCCCGGATGCGCGGAAGGACAAGGGTTTTGTTCCGTTCCAAGTCCGCGCCGTCGGCCTCGATCATCCCGGCATCGTCCACCAGATCGCGCACGCGCTCCACCGCATGGGCGCGAACATCGAGTCGCTGGAAACACAGGCCGCGAGCGCGCCTTTCACCGGTGCCGCGATGTTCACCCTTGCCATGCGCGTAGCCGTCCCGCCACAGCTTTCGCTCGCCGAGTTGCGCACCAAGCTCCAAGCCGTCTGCGACGAAGTGAATGTGGACGTGACAATCCAGCCTGCGTAAGGGCAAAACGAACCACAGTGACGCACGCTTTTTCCCAGACTGCGCTGGGAAAAGAAGGTTCGCTGCGCGAACAGCCCTGACAGCGGGCGCCGGGTTTCGTAGTCTGCACACTGTGTCTCAACCCGATGACTTCTCCGCGTACGTGGCGAACTTACTGGGCGGTCGTTACGACTGTGTGGACCGGCTCGTCCTGAACGGCTATTTCCCCTTGGGGCAGACCAGTGGCGGATTGCTCACCTGGTGGAATGCGCTTCATCCCGGCGTGGCCTTGGATCCAAAACGCCTCCAACAGATGGCCGGCGACTTCAGCCGCCGTGTCCATGCCTTCGCCAAGCACAAGGGGGTGCCGCTCTTGCACTGCCGCATGGGCGACAAAACCAAACACGCCCGTGCCGAACCTCTTCTGCCGAAGAATCCGACCTTCCGGGGCCTCTTCGCCATCCTCGTAGCGCGGGCACCAGGGTTGGTCTGGAAAGCCAAGATGAATCGGAAGGGCCAACTGGTCCTGCGCCGAACGGATCCCTGGCCGCTGATCCAACACTATCACTTTCACCTGCTGGATCCCGAGTGGGGGCATGTCACGATCAGGTCTGATCGCGCGCACGCGCGGGCTGCTGGACGTGCGCACGCTGCGCACGATCTTCGGACGACAACATCGGCCTCCCCGTGATCGCAAGAACGGAGACCAGGTTCAGAGCATTGTGCAGCAGCCGGAGTACGACCTGACGGCGTTCAAACTGGTGTCCGGGAAACTGGCGCTCAAGCTCTACAACAAAGGGGGACGGCTGCTGCGGATCGAAGTGGTGGTCAACAACGTCACCGAGCTGCGCTGCGGGAAGCGCTTGGAGAAACTGCCGCTGATGCTGCACCACCTCGAACGCATCGTGGTGGACTTCCTTGCGGCGGTGCAAGCGGCGCATGACCTGCGCAAGCTCCGTGGCAAGCAGGTGGTCGAGCGGGTGGAGCGGACGCGACGGTATCGAATCCATCCGTCGGGGGTGCGCGTGCTGGCGGGTTTGCTGATCCTGCGGGAATACGTGCTCAAACCGGTGTTGTCCGGAGCGCATCGGCCGCGGCGCGGTCGCCCACCCAAAACAGCAGCGCCGCTGGACGTGCATTACCAGAGGCTGCAAAACGAAATCCTCCAGACGCTACGGACGCTCAAACTCGCTGCCTGACCATTGGCTCACTGCAACCAACATGTTGGTTTTAATTTATGCATAGCCGGGCATAGCCGGGCATAGCCGGACACGCTGCCGAGGCTTCTGCAGCCCACGATTCCCCCGTTCGAGTTGCACACCGATGGAGCCATGGGCGCGTGCGCGGCGAGCTATTACCTGCGTGCGCTGTCCAGTCACGGGCTGAAAGCCCAAGCGAAGAAGTTGGCGATGGAACTCGACGAGGGCCACGCAGCCGGGTTGGGGACGGGCGGCACCGGCAGCGGCGTCGAGTTCCGGCCCTGGGATGGACTCTGCACTGGCTACGAGGGCACATTCTTCGCCAACTTCGGCGCGTTGTACGCCATCGCCATCGAGCAGGGCTTGTTCAAACCGACCGAGCCCGAGTGGTGGCCGGCACGTGGGTGAGCCGGTCAGGCCGGGGGTGCACACGTGCCGCCGTTGACGAGCTTGGCGGGTAACAGCGTGCGCGCAGGAGTGCGTTCGCCAGCGCGTTCGACAAGATCCATCAGCAACTCCATCCCGCGTTTGCCGACTTCTTCGTGAACCGGGTCCAGGTGAGTGACCATCGGAACCGGCGGATCATGCCGACCGAACATGAGGATGCTGAGTTGATTTGGCACCTCAAGCCGCGCTTCCTTCGCTGCGGAAAAAGTCAGCGTGGCGGTGCGTCCCAGGATCGCCACGACCGCGGTGGGACGCTCGCTCTGCGTCAGCAGCCGGCACAGTTCGTCTCGGCCAGGCACCTGCTTGATCACGAGTTGATCTTCGAGGGGAATGCCTCGGTTCTCCAGTGCGTCATGGTATCCCCGTTCGATCTGCCGCTGGTAAGCCAACTCGAGTTGCATGCCCTCGCAGTACAACACGAGCCGGCGATGCCCGAGTTCCCACAGGTGATTGACTGCAGTCTCGCCGGCGGCGTAACAATCCAGGTTGATATTCCAGACCGGCTTCGAGCATTCATGATCGCCGACAACCACGACTGGCGTTTGGTCCGCCTCGAAAGCCTCCACGATGGCGTCGTGGAGTTCGCCGACCAGCAAGCGTCCATCCACGGCAAATTGCCCGGGCGCGCCGAGCGTGTTAGCGCCTTCCCACTTGAGTGGCTGATACAGGATCGCGCGCTGCCTCTCCAGGCTCGCCTCGGCGGCGCCATCCAGAAACGGTGTGTAGGCTCCGGCCCATTTGCCGTGCACGGGGGTGAATCCGAAGATGCCGGTCCGTTGTCGTTGCGCAGTCGAGAGACGACTACGCGAGAGGGAGCGCGCAGCCGGGTGGGGACGATAACCCAACTGCTGACAAACGCGGAGGATCCGGTTGCGAGTCGTCTCGCTGACGCGCCCCTTGCGATTCAACGTGTCGGATACCGTGGCGATGGAGACACGCGCGCGTTTGGCTACGTCATAGATGCTGATAGCCCGCTTCGGAGCGGCTGCCAGCGCGGACTTGCCAGCTCCCGCGGCCGTTGCGGATGTTGGTTGGTGGCTTTTCATACAGCTGCCGAAACGCTTAGGCTAATCGCTTCATTTTTACTTTGACATTAGCTCACGGATTGTCAATACTGTCAACGATATGAGGGATTGGAAGTGGTCCATGGTCGCCAAATTGGCTTGCGGCTTCTGTGTTTGCATTTGCTTCGCTTCCTCACCGATTGTACGCGCGGAGAACAATTCCAATTACATCTACAACGGCACGACCACCAACTTCGGCGGCGCTTTCACGCTGCCCAAGACCTCACCGGGCACGAACAACTCTCTTCAAATCCTGAATAACGGCGCGGTGACGAATACCACCGGCCTGATTGGCAACAACAGCGCCGACATGTTCAACTACGTGCTTGTGGACGGCACGAACTCGCTCTGGATCAACACTAGTACGTTGAGCGTCGGATACAAGGGATTGGGAAATCAATTGATCGTCACCAACGGAGGCTACGTCAGCAGCGGTACCGGGTACATCGGTTACTTTAGCGGCAACGGGTTCTCCACCAACACACTCATCATGGTCACCGGCAGCAACTCCGTGTGGACCATGGGAGCGAACAATTTCCAGATTCAAAGCGGCGAAGGCAACCAACTGATCATCTCCGCCGGCGGGAAGGTGACGAATGGAGTGTCCTTCATTGAAGCATCCCACAGCATCGTCACGGTCACCGGCTCGAACAGTCTTTGGCGAAACAACGGGCAGCTCACGCTGGGACATACCGGCTTGGAAGGTCAGCTCATCATCACCAACGCCGGCACGGTCTTCAGCACAGCGGCTGTCATCGGACAACAAAGCGCCACCGGCATGGAAGCGAGAGTGACGGGACCGGGGTCGCTTTGGACGAATACCGGCACCATTATAGTTGGCTACAACAATAGCGGCAGTACGCCCGGTATCAGCAACGTGCTGATAGTCACTGCTGGGGGTCGCGTTGCCTCTGCTTCTGCGAACGACTTGCGTGTCGGATCGGGCGTAGGAAGCGTTGGCAACCAGTTGATCATCACCAACGGCGGCATCGTGGACAGTGGCAGCGGGTATATCGGATACGCGGGGGGTGCCAACAACTCCGGCATCATCACCGGCACCGGTTCGGTGTGGAACGTGAACAACGTGACGTTCGAGGTGGGCTTCAACAGCAGTGGCAACCGCATGACCATTGCCGACGGTGGACGCCTCAACAATGCCACTTCGTACATCGCTTCGACGAACAATTCGATGTTGGTGACCGATGCCGGCAGTCTCTGGAAAAACACCAGCGCGCTGAACATTGGGTTCAACACCGGCGTCAACAACACTCTCCTCGTGACCAACGGGGGCGCGGTGGTGAGCGCCTCGGCGCTCGTCGGATATGCCGCTGGAGCCAGCAACAACGTGGCGATCGTGACCGGAGCGGGCTCCGTCTGGACCAATACCGGCACGCTCGGGTTCAACGGCGCCAGCAACCGGCTGATCATCGCCCACGGCGGACAGGTCATCAACGGCGGCGCCGTGACGGTCGGCGGCGTTGGATTCGTGGACAATCATTTGATCGTGACCAACGGCGGATTGCTCCAGGCCAACAGCCTCACCGTCCACGCCGCGACGGGCAACAGTATTGACAACTACGGCGGGACTTATCAGTTCACCACGACCAACATTACCATCACGCCCAACGGCTTCGGGCGAATCAGCATCACCAACGGGACGATCTCGTTCCGCGGCATCACCAACGCCAATCCGAACGTGGGCGGGACCACCTTGACCAACCTCGCATACTACGGCGTCAACGGATTCCGGCTCAACAATTCGACCAACGCAGCGGGGTTAACATCCTACACATTCGACGATACGGGCGTAGCGACGAACTATGCGCGCTTGCAACTCGTCAACAACTCAACCTGGCGCAGTTCGCTCCTGACGATCGGCACCGGCGGCTCCCTGCTCGTCTCCAACAGCACCGCTGCGGCAGTCAACGCCATGCTGACCAACCGGGGCACGATCAGCGCGGTCAACAGCACCATCAACTTTGCCAGCAACGTGACCGTCACCTCCAGCGGAGCACTCTCCGGCGGGGCGGGGGACCGCTTCGAGTTCCAGCAAAGCCTGTTCATCAACTCCACCAACGCAACCGTGTTCGATCTCGCTGAAAGCACGGTCGCCTTTACCGGCGGGGCGACACACACCAACGCCATCACCGGCCTCGACCTCGGTGTGTCGTACGACGGACTCACGAGCACCAACTTCGCTTACGGACGGCTTTCGCTGGCCGCGGGCGATCATCTCTATTTCACCGATGGCGACGGCAATGGCTCGAACTCGAACGCCCTGTACATTGCCGGTCTCGATCTCGGCAGCACGAACAACGTTTCTCTCCTGCACAGTTCCTTCAACCTCTACTACGACAGCACGAATGCGTTGAACGCCTACCTCAACGCGCAGACCTATTCCATTGGTGGCGGCTCCTTGATTCCACTGATCCCGGTCGTCGTTCCCGAGCCGTCGAGCCTGCTTCTGTTTGGCGCCGCGAGCTTGCTGTGGTGTCGCATCCGGCGTAGAAGTTGACTGCGGATCGCAGATGAAACGAACGAAGCACAGCTTCACATTGATCGAGTTGCTGGTGGTCGTCGCCATCATCGCCATCCTCGTGGCGATGCTGCTTCCCGTGCTGCAGCGGGCGCGCGATGCCGCAAAGAAGGCCGTATGCATCGGCAACCTGCGGCAACTGCACCTGGCCTATCTCGGTTACGTGGAGGACAACAACGACTACGGTCCGCTGTACCGCGACTACACAACGGCGTGGAATAACACGTACACCTACTGGCCGATCGTGATGCTGCCCTACCTCGGCTATCAGAAGTCCATCACCACCTACATCAACGCCACGACAAAACAGGGGCAGTGGGAAATTCGCAACGGGTACAGCTATAAGACGTTTAGCGACACGAGCACCAAGCAGCCGAGCGTGTTCTTCTGTCCATCCACCCGCGGTCCCCCGAACGGAAGCGCCGGCAACCCCTACGGCGGAGCCGGACACGCCGGGGTATGGGTGGACTACGGCTACAACTCCGTAATGGGCGGCATTTACACCAACACGGGGCCGGACACAACCTGGCCTCCCGTTCCCATTCACTCTGCGAGACAGACCACGCCGCAAAAGCTCGTTATCTTTGCAGACGCGGTCTTCAACGTCCTGCGCAACACCTATCCATCCAATCGTCACACGGGCAAGACCAAGGATGCCATGGGTCCGGGTTACGCGCTCGGCAGCGGCACCGCGCACATGGTGTTCCTCGATGGACACGTCGAGTCAGCCACGACCGATGCCAGCAACTTCCGCAACTCGACCGGCAACGAGGCGCAGTTTCCGGCCTTCAAATACTTTCTGACCGGGAACTGACCATGGATAAACCACGCAAGCGCCGCATCATCGTCAACAACGATTTCTACAACATCTTCCAGGTCGAACCGCCTGTGACCCAACACGATGTGTTCAACGCCGTGGACAAACTGGCCGGCACACAGGTTGACACGTTGTTCGTGATGTTGCCCGGCGCATTCGGAGAGAAAGGCGGAAGAGCTCTGTCCCCGGAGATTGTTCGGCTCTACGAACATCCCGAGACCGATCCGAGTATCCGCAACCTGGAGGCATTCTTTGCCACGGGCAAGGACCCGTACCAGATGCTCGTGGAGCGCGCGCGAGAGAAGGGCATCGAGATTTTCGGCAGCCTGCGAATGAACGACACGCATTACCTCGACCAGCCGTTCAACCCGTGGGTGCCGCAGTTCTACTACGACAATCTGCAACATCGGATCGGCCCGATCGAGGGACGCCGCGGGACCGAGTTCGACTATCGCCAGACGGTGATTCGCGATCACATGCTGGGAAAAGTCCGCGATGCTCTGACGCGATACGACCTCGACGGCATCGAGTTGGATTTCACCCGCAACTGCAAATTCTTCCCGCCCGACCACCCCGAGGAATGCGCGCCGATCATGACGGCGTTCATCCAGGAGGTCCGCGCGATTCTTCATCAGGCCGGCAGGGAACGCCGCCGGCGCATCTGGTTGTGCATCACGCTCCCCTATTCGCTGTACGGCTCGCGCCGTGAAGGACTCGACGTTCCGACTTGGGCGAGACTCGGGCTTGTGGACATGGTGGTTCTGTCGTCTCCGTTCCTCGCCGAGTTCGACCGCGACGTCGCCGACACCAAGCGCAAACTTCCCGGCGTGCAGGTCTATGCGGGGTGCGACCGTTACTTCGAGTATCCGGGCCGCGTCGTCCCGAAGGAGACGTATCGCGCGATGGCGCTGAACTATCTTCGTCAGGGCGCCGACGGCATCTATCTCTACAACGTCATGGCGTGGACCATGGACCTTGCGCGTATGCCCGCGATGGTGCGTCGGTTTGGCGGTCAGGGCTTCGAGGCATCCGACATTTGCCTCACCAACGAAGTCGGCGAGATTGACGCTCTGGAGTTCCTCGACAAACTCTACCTCGTCTCCCACGGCGAGGCATCGGGCGACCATTGCGGAGCATCGCTACCGATCACGATCCCTGCCAGGGGCGAGGCCACGGTTCGATTGAGCATCGGCGATGACCTCGCCCGCCTCCACGACCGGATCGAAACGATCCAACTACAAACTGTCAGCTCGGATTGCAGCGACTATGCAAACTATACGGTGAAGTTGAACGGCACCGACCTCTCCCGCCAGTACGCATTCGTGCCATTTGCGAACAAGCCGGAGTCGGCGTTGCTGTTTCCTGAGCCGGGCCGGACGGGGGCGCTGCCGTCGCTGGAGAAGGTTCGTCGCCATTCCGTGCGTCCCGTTGATCTGCACATGGGCGTGAACGTCATCACCATTCAAAGCTACTGCGACCCGCTGACCATTACGGACATTGAACTGGCGATCCGCTACAAGCAGCGTGCATGCTAGTTCGCGTCCCCTCAGACGCCGGGTCTCCGTGACCTAAGGCGCTGCTCCTCCCAAACCATCGCAGCAGCTCTGAAGAATAGAGGATTTTTCGCAGTGGCCTGCCTCGCTCCGACACCCCTGTTGGCAGGCTTAGTGACCAGCCCCGGGCAGCCCCCAGGCCAGTTCCAACCCACCCGCTCTTTTCTCACTGCGATTGTCATTGCTTCTCTTGGATAAGTTGTCTCACTTATTCGAAGCCAATTTCCCATACCCTTCCCCGCCCACCCCACCCTCATCCGACGCCAGCGCGATGCCCTCGTCAAACACCCGCACGCCACCGGGCTCGTCCTCGCCGCCAGCCTCGTCCAGATCGCCCAACTCTGCGGCCGCCCCGGCTGTCGCTGCCTACGCGGCCACAAACACCTCGGTCATTACCTCACCTGCAAGCAACAGGGCAAAACCCACACCGTCTATGTGCCCAAGGAACTGCTCCCGGAGGTCAAACTATGGATCGCCGAACATCGCCGTCTGCGTCGTCTCACCCAGGAAATCACCGCCCTGAGCCTGGCCCAGGTCCAGTCCCACGTGGCCGAGCGGCGGCGCCAGGCGGGAAGGTCGTAGCGCTCGGCGCCGCCTTTGTGAAGACCGTGCGCCATTTCTTTCCCCAACTCAATGCGTGGTTGACCGCCTTGCCCGACACCCGCTTCCAGCCGTTCGTGGTGTATCATCCGAAGTTCCTCTGGTGGTGGGGTCTGCTGCTGTTTTGCTGCAAGCGGGGCAGCCGACGCCAACTCGATTATGACCTGCGCGACCTCGAAACCGCCGTGCTCGACAACGTCAACCGTCTGGCCGGCACCGCGCAGGAGTCGCTGCCCGTGCACAAGACGTTGGATCATTTCCTCGGGCACAGCGATCCGTCGGCGCTGGCCGGGGTGCGCGCCCGGTGTGTGCGCCATCTGATGCGGCAGCGGGTGTTGGGTGCGGGTCGCTTGCAGGGCCGCTTCGTGGTGGCGCTTGACGGCACGGGCTGTCTGGCGTTCGCCCAGCGTCACTGCCCGCATTGTCTGACGAAGGAAACCGCCGCCGTCACCGTGTACCTGCACCCGGTGTTGGAGGCCAAGCTGGTGGATGAGCGGGGGCTGGCGATCTCGATCGGCACGGAGTTTATCGAGAACCCGGGCAGGGCGGTGATGTCGGTGTTTGGCAGCCTGAAGAACCTGGCGCAACGACTGTTGGAATGTGTGCGGTACTTTGCGATACCTGCCGAGGCCTTCGACGAGGCGGTAGCGGCGCACTGCCAGGTGCGGTTGGACGGATCGTGAGGCGAGCGCGCGGGCGTCGGTTCCGGGTCGCGGGCCGCCAGGGAGATCAGGGGAGAGTGCGAGATGCGGGCGACCTGTCGTCTTACCCCGGGCTGAGCGAGAGAAGTGATCCCGCCATGCCTCCGACCGCCCAAACAAATCGCTGATTCCTCAGAGCTGAGCATTGGAGAACCAGGTTGATGGCAGCCGAATTAGGGGCTAAATTCGGACCGTTCGGATTCGGAGCACACCATCAACTATGCTCCCGCCATCGAGCCTGTCAGCGTACTGAAAACCAAGAGCGCCCAACTGATTCATCGCGTGCGCCAAACCCGGCAGCCACTGGTGATCACCCAAAACGGCAAGGCTACCGCCGTGCTGCAGGATGTCGAAACGTACCAGGAGCAGCGCCAGGCGTTGCTGCTGGTCAAGTTTCTCGCCCGAGGAGATCAAGAGCTGAAGCAGGGAAAGGCGATCAGCCACTCTCAAGCCCGCCAACATTCCCACGATACCATCCTCCGATTGAAACGTGGCTAAACGCTACACGATTCAGTGGTCTCCGTGGCGCAGCAGGACGTGGATGACATCATTCACTATCTCGTGCGTCAGGATTCGATCGAAGCGGTAGTCCGCTTTCATGATCTCATTCTGGATCAAGTCGAAACGCTGGCGCGCCACCCACTCCGTTGGAGCGTCGCGCCGGAATTGCGGAAGATCGGCGTCACCGAATACCGTGAGTTGATCATTCCGCCTTATAGCGTGTTTTTTCGCGTTCGAGGCAGCACGCTGGGAATCGTTGGTGTGTTGGATCGCAGACGGGACCTGGAAGAGATTCTGTTGCAACGGGTACTGATGGCTGACCAATTTGACAATGTTCGATTCGATTAAATCGCCAGTGTTTATCGGCCTTTTCATTCACACCCCGCTTCAGCGGGGTGACCGGGCGCCCGGGGAGCAGGGAAACCGTTTCAACGGTTTGCCCGCGCCTTCGAAAACCGCTGAAGCGGTTCTCCACTCTTACCTTTCGCCAACCACCCCGCTGAAGCGGGGTGTGAATGATATATTCCCAGGAATCGATCACATCTGACATTGTCACACTAGGCTCGTTGTTCGAGCGCAGATCTCCCTATGGGTCCACAACCAGTGTTGCCACACTCGGGCGAAGATCCCGCCGATCTCCAGATACGCATTCCCCCATGCCTCCGGACGGAAAATCTGGAACGGCATCCCGGGCGAACCGACGAACGGTCGCAACACCCACGCCATCTGGATGCCGACGAATGTGTAGAGGACAATCCACACCCGGAGCAGAACTGCATGGCGTGAGTTGGAGAACACGAGCGGGCGGTAGAGACGCGCCATGACGTAGTGACCTGACAAACTCTCCACAGCGAACATAAGGCCGTTCCAGAGTTTGATGAACGAGTAGAAGCCCGTAGTCAGGTTCATCAACACCGTGATCGGCCCGAGCGCAGCGAGCACGATGGCCGCGATTGCCTGGAACGCCAGCAGGGCGTTCGACACGCGCGCGAAATCCTCCCGCAAGCCGGCAAAGGCGTTCATCACGTAGAACGACGGCAGACAGAGAAGGAACGTGACCAGAAAGAGCAGCGGGACCTTTGACGCAGAAAGAAGCACTTGTTTCCAGCCATCCCCACAATGCCGCCAAAGACGCCCACGCACGCGCCGTACAATGCGCCGCAAACGATGATCACCCGGATTTGTGTGCCGAGTCGTCGCGGCACCCAGATGGTGGTGTGGGCCAAAGCCGTGAAAGGACCTTCGGAGCGCAGCGATTGTTCAATGGAGATGAGGAGCGCGGGCATGACTCACTTGACCAGTTCGGTGATGGCGCGCCAGACATCGGCGAAGAAATTCGCTTCGCGTACCCGAAACCACGTGAACGGCGACCCCGGGTGACCAAGGAAGGGACGGAGGACCCAGCCCATCTGCGCCCCCACCATCGCGTAGATGAAAATCCAGATGCGGAACACAGCCTTGCTGTGGTCCCGCGGCATTGGCTCGCCAAGACGAGGACGCAACAACGGCGGCGGCGGCGCCCCCGGCTTCTCGGCATCGGGTCGCAGCAAGGGCTCGTCCGCCGCCGTGAGCAGCAGTTTGACTCCCTTCCGCAGCGCGCCAACCCCGAAGAATCCGCCGACGGCGAAAAACGCCACGTTCAGCAACTTCATGAAGTGATAGCTGCTGATCGTTTTGGTGGTCGAGAGCGAGAAGAACGCGACGATCGCCCCGAACGACGCCAGCACCGTCACTGTGATTGTCACGATGATCATCAACAGCTTGAGCGTGTGTCCAAACGACAGCCGCGACCCCAGCAGCGTGCTGAAGACGTACAGCGACAGGACGCAGAGGAACAGCGTCAGCAGGAACAGCGCGGGCACTTTCCAGAGGCACGCGACGATCTGCATCCACTCGGATTGGGGACGCGAGAAGACGGAGTACCATCCGATGAAGAATCCGTAAATCGCTGCCAGCACGACGCCCAGGACCACCAACTGTCCACCCGGATTTGTTCGAGGGATGATTCCTGGAAAAAGGTCTCTCTACTGCGCAGGAGTTTGTCGAGTTGCTGCCATAAGCGTTTCATGGATGCCTCCGTTCGTGGCCCAAGGATGGAGTCCGGGCGGGATTCGATTGACCGCGATACGACGCCCCGTCGCGTTCGTCGTCACAAAGATTCAGACGGGGACAACGCGCGGTCGTTCAAACAATGGTTGGACGCAAGCCACACGACCATCAACCCAGCCCACGAGCGGGCTGCTCGGGTTGGGAACTCGGCATCATCGTGTCGAAATCGTATTTCACAAACGGGGCGACGCAGGGATTGCCAATCGCGATATGCAACGCGCGCTCGGTCAGGTCGGCAATGAACGCCGCGGTCGTCCACGTCGGGTCACGCTCGGAGCGGTGACGGCACACCGAGAGCGGAAAATGGGCGTGGTCGGCCGTGAACCGTTTCAGGTCTTCGACGGTGAGCGAACCGCGCTTGGCGTCGAGCAATCGCTGCATGTGGGTCTGGCGAAGCGGCGAGCTTTGGTACTCCAGTTCGGCGTCTTCGTATGGCCGCAGGTGCTCGCACAGAACCGAGTTGGCGTGGCAGAACGCCTGCCCCGAAACGTCGCGGATGTCGTTCTTGCCCGCCACGGATTCGATGCACACGAAGTGCCCGGTGGCGTCGCCGAGAATCGTGCATCCGTTGTCGAATGCCATCCCGCGCGCGACATCGAGCACTTCGTCCACCGAATCCTTCTCCATCGCCAGCCGGCGGAGGAACGTGAGCGGCATGGTTTCGACGGAGGGTTGCCGCGCGCACAGGGAATTGCCCGTGCATGCCAGGCCTCGCGCAGAAAGGCCGAAGTGCATCAGCCAGCCGGGGTAGTTCAGCACAATGCGTGGATAGCTGTCCGTGTACTCGATCCGCATGATCCGGTAGCGGCTCAAGGGCATGGAAGTGTCCTTTGTCTGTCCAAGCAGCGCCTTGCCACCTTCCGTGACAGTGGTTCCGCAGGCGAACGCCGTGCAACCGTCCCGATGGGGCGCTTTCCCTTTCGTCCCACCGTGCACCGCGGCGGCGAACATCCACGCGAACTCGAACCCGCCGCCGTCGGCCATGCCGCGGATTTCTTCCATCGCGCGCGGGAGATGAGCGCGAAAGGCCGGCTCCCACTCGTGCAGCGCGAACTCGATCGCCTGTTCTTGCGACCAGCCGCGGCTTTGCGCGAACGCCGCGAGGCCGGGCCGGGCTTCGGCGATAATCTCGTTGCGCAGCGCTTTGCCGTGTTGGAAACCGACCTCGTACGCCGTGCCGCGCCAGTCGTACACCTGGTGTGGCCCAGCGCTGCCCGAGGTGTCCAGTCGCTGCGCTTTCATGGGGCGAATTCTACTGCTCGTCTCCCGCACGGGCAATCCCAACCGCAGCTATCTTCTTTTCTTTTGCCCGTCGCTCGGATACCAACACCGCCTTCAGCAAGAATCGAGACGTTACGACCATGGCACGAGCAATCACGTTGGGAATCATCGGTATGGGCGGGGTGGGACAAAACCACCTCATGGTGGCTTCGCACATCCGGGCGCTGCGCGTCATCGGCGTCGCAGAATCGCACCCAGCACCCCGGTTGTTGCAGTATCTGGCAGTCCCGCTCCACCGCGACTGGCGCGCGTTGATCGCCGACGACACGCTCGACGCGGTCAGCATTTGTCTGCCGCATCACCTCCACGCCGAGGTCGCCATCGCAGCGCTCCAAGCCGGCAAGCATGTCCTGCTGGAGAAACCAATCGCGGACACCTGGCGCAATTCGCAGCGCATCGTGGCCGCGGCACGCGTCGCCAAACGCACTCTGATGATTGAGATGACGCACCGGTTCTACGCGCCCGTGCAGCAGGCACAGGAATTTGTCCGCTCGGGACGGCTGGGACGCATCTACGCCGTGGAGGATCGGATCATCCAACGCACGCCCCGGTTCGCGCTCCCGCGCTGGATTTACGAACGGAAGAAGGCAGGCGGCGGCGTGGCGATCACCAATGGCATCCACATGCTCGACCGCATCGCGTTCGTATGTGGTCAACCGCTCCGGTTTCTTGACGGCACGGCGGGCTGGACCCAACGACTCGGCGACATCGAGGACACGGCGTCCATGCAACTCGAGCTTGCCGATGGCGCCCCCGTGCATCTCCTCGCTGCGTGGCCGGTTGGAGACAAAGCGCTCGACGATGAATTGACGGTGTACGGTGCACGCGGCACCGTGCGTGTGTGGGCTTGGCGGGGATGGCGGTTCGAGTCAATCAAAGGCGTGACCCGGGAAGTGTCGTGTCATGCCGGCGCGGCCGATCCGGGCACACGCTCGCGCCTCGGGATGGGTGCCGCGCTGCGGGAATTCGCATCCGCCATACTGGAACGGCGCGAGCCCAATCCCACCGCCAGGGAAGTGCTCGCAGCGCAGGAGATCATTGAGCAGTTTTACCGTCGAGCCGGGAGAAAACCGTGAGCAATCGAGCCACGCCAAAGCCGGAAGTCATCACCGTCCTGGTCCCCATCGCGCCGGAAGCGATGGGGGATTGCCCAGACGCACGAACACCTGATCATGGACGCCATGGACCACTACGGCGGGTACGAGTTCGTGATGGACGACGAGGAACCAGCCATCGAGGAACTGGCTGAGTTCACCCGGCGTGGCGGAGGCACGATTTGTGAGGTGACGCTTGACGAGATTGGCCGCAATCCCCGCGCGCTCATCAGAATCGCAAAGGCGGCGGAGGTTCACATTCTGATGGGTTGCGGCTGGTACCGCGAATTTGGCTACCCGAAGCTTGTCGAGCAACGCACCAGCCGGGAACTGGTCGACATCCTCGTGCGGGAGATCGAGGTCGGCGTGGGCGATACGAACGTGCGGGCGGGATTCATCGGCAGATCGGCACGGGGCGGCATTTTATCAAGCCCGCCGAGGAACGCGTCTTTCGCGCCGCCGCCCTGGCGCAACAACGCACCGGCGTTGCCATCACCACGCACACGACGCGCTGGGGTACGCTCGCGCTCGAACAGCTCGCGATGCTCCGTGAGTTCGGCGCCGACATTTCCAAGGTGATCATCGGTCATCTCGGCGACCGACGCGGCGTGCGGCACCTCATGCCCCTTGCCGAGCAGGGCGTGTTTCTGGAGGTGGACAACATCGGCTACCTCGACTACCAGCCCGAGTCGGTCCGCGCGGACAACGTCGCCGCGTTGGTGAAGGAAGGTTACGGTGACCGGGTTTTATTGTCCGAGGACATCTGCATGACGAAACACCTGAAGTTCAATGGCGGGAAGGGCTACGGGTATTTGCTGGAGGTCTTCGTGCCGATGTTGCGCCAGCGCGGACTGAAGGAAGCGGACATCCACCGGCTGTTGGTGACGAATCCTGCCCGGGCGTTTGCGCGTAGGAAGTCAGCCACTCACGTTCGGCATTCGGGGAACGCCTCTTCCAGATGAGTTGGCTCCGCACGTCGCCCGTTTGCAGGAGGCCTTCCCCGAGGGCCGACTATAGGAGCCGGATATTCTCAAACCCGCCCGAACGCATTCTTCCCCGCTTCGGGCCTTGGTTTCCACTCACGAACCCTTCGTCGGCGGAATCGGCGTGCGCCGGGGCTTGTTGGTCGGCGTCTCCGGGGCGGTCGGCAAGGGCGGGAGCTTGTCGGCGGGGAGATGCTCCAGGCCCTTGAAGTCCTCGCGCAGCTTCTGCGCTTCCGCCTGCGCGGCTTCGG
>CAZOTB010000002.1:0-95113 GCA_964582645.1 uncultured Verrucomicrobiota bacterium
AAACCGCTTTCCATCGGCGGCGCCAGCGGCAACAGCCTGCATCAGATCGTCGGATCTTCCTACGGCATCAACGCCTGGTATGGAACCGACTGGACGATGATCCAGGCCAACGGCGTGGGGCACAAACTGACGGCCATCAAGAGTCCTTCCCGGATGGTGGCGATGTGCGAACAGGGAGCGTTTTATCCCGGCTGGCCGTCAGGTGGATTTCAACCCGCGCTCTACTGGCACTCCACCGACAACCGCTGGAACCTGCTGTTCGTGGACGGCCACGTCGGCTACCACAAGCTCCCGTTCCCCGCCGCGACCAACAACACCGAGTACACGTTCAATCGCAACCAGTGAACCGGAGACCGCCGGCAGTGTTTCTGATACTGTCGGCCCTCGCAGTAATTGGATGCGATCGCAGTCACGCACCAAGTATGACCAAACAACTTCCACGGCTGCTCGAGAAGCAGGTCATTCACCGGCATCAGCCCGGACGCGCGCCGTTGTGTGCCTTCGTCACGTACATGGATCCAACCAAGCCGGTACTGCTCCGTCGTCTCGGCTGGGAGGTCAGCAACGACATCCACGACGAGTTTGCCGACTCGACCAGCGCGGATAACGGCATCACCTGGAGCGAACCGCGCCGCGCCTTGAGCAGTCATGCCGTCGAGGGCGGGCACATCGTCCACACCGAGAACGCCGTGCTCTACCTGCCGGATCGTGGGAAGTTGATCCATTTCACCAACGACAAGTTCGAAGCCTCGCTCGGCGGCGGCTACGATGCCGGCTACTCCGCCCAGACGCGCATCACCGTCGGCGAACCCGAGGCCGTCTCGCGCGGCACGGCGACCGACGTGCTCGTCTCCGGCTTCGGCCTCAAGCAGGGCCTCTACGTCAGCTTTACCATTCCGTGCCGCGACTCGAAAGGCCGGGTGCTCGCGCCCGTGATGTGGCAACGAGCCGACCCGGCTGGCGTGATTCAGAGCAAAGGCTTCCCGACCCGCGCCGATCTGCCGGACGTGTTGCTCGATTACTGGGACGTCGGCCTGTTGATCGGCGAGTTCGGTCCCGACGACAAACTCTCCTGGCACGTCGGCAACGCCGTGCCGTTTCAGTTCGAACAATCTTCGCGCGGCCTCGCCGAGGGGGCGGTGACGGAACTCTCCGATGGCCGCCTCGCGATGATCCTGCGGGCCAGCAACGAGCGTTGGTTGGACCGTCCGAACTACAAATGGCTTTCATTCTCCGCCGATGGCGGCGAGACGTGGAGCAAAATCGTTCCTCTGGCATGCGATGACGGGGTCGTGCTTGAATCCAGCGCGACCGGCTCGGCGTTGTTCCGTTCCATCAAGAATGGAAGGCTCTATTGGATTGGGAATCTCTGTCGGGAGGGTGAACGCGCGCAGGGCAATTTCCCCCGCAGCCCGTTGTACATCTGCGAGGTGCAGGAGACGCCGTTCGCTCTCAAGCGAAAGACGCTGACGGTGATTGACCGCGCTCAACCCGGCGAGTCTCCCGAGACGCAGCATTCCAACTTCAAGTTCTACCAGGATCGCGTCACCGGCGACGTGGTGTTGCACCTGACCCGCTACGGCGAGCGCGGTGCCGGCATGGATCGCTGGCTCAACGCCGATCTATATCGGTACCGGGTCGCGATCGAGTAGAACGCGCGATCAAGATTTCCTCGAGCCCCGTCCTTGGTAAGCCTTGAATGCCCGGCTGAAGTTGTTCGGATGTTTGTAGCCGAGCGCGAAGGCGATGTGCTTGACCGACCGCTTGCCCTCCCGCAACCACTCCTGAGCCTGACGCATCCGACGCTCGAGACACTACTCGGACGGGGCCTGCCAAAGCGAACGGCAAACACGCGATCCAAGGTCGAGCGCGAGACCTGCAAATAATCGCAGAGCAACAGGATCGCATTGGGTTGATGGAAATCTTGATCGAGCCATCGCGAGGCCGCCCCGGTGATTTGCTGGTGGCTGCCCGCAGACGGGTCCGCCCCGACGCTCCGGGCGAGCACGGTCTCGAGTTGAACCCGCACGCCGCGGAGAAATTGCGCGCTGAACTTGTCCCACTGCTCGACCTCCTGACGACACACGCCGTGTGCGGCGCGGAGTCTCTGCCGGGATTGTTCATTGACGCGACAAAGGTAATGATCCCGCTGCCGGGGACGCACCTCCGTCCACAGCGGCGGGGTGCGCCAGATCCAAGCCAGGATTTCGCAGTACTCGTCCGATTCATCGAGAAACCCCGCGGTGTAATCGCAAGGGGGCGCGGTCAGGATCGCCTGGCCCGGCTGCAACCGTAACGGTCCCTCGCCCAGCAGGATCGTCGGTGAGCCGCGGAGGATGAGCATCATACCCCGGCCGCCGCGTTCGCGCGAACGATCGCTCAGGCGGGACATGGTGGGGCTCTTGTGGAAGTTGCGCAGTCCCCAGCCGAGATACCAGGGATCACTGCGATTGTCGGACGCATACCAGCAAGGCCGCTGATCGCGCGGCAAGTCCAGGATTCGGCGCGAACTTCGCATCGCACAAGGGGCTCTCAGAGCATAGCAGGAGTGACAAACTGATACTCGTTGCGGATTGTGTGCCAACGGGGCTCGGACAGACTGATGATTGGTAATCGAAGGAACATTTGATGATAAGAATTCTGCTCGTCACAACGGTTTGCGCATTGTTTCTATCCACAGCACTGCACGCGCAAGTGCCGGTCACCAACGGCCTGAAGCTCTGGCTCAAGGCCGATTCCCTTTCGTCCACTCACACCAACGGTCAGCTTGTCAGCACTTGGACCGACAGCAGCGGAAACGGGAACAATGGGACAGTGACCGATGATGCATTTAGCCCGGATATTTCCTATTCCACAACGGCAACCTCCCCTCTCGATGTAGCTGGCTCTGGTGTCCCGACACGGACTATGCGACGTACGACAGCGGATTGTTCGTAGTCTCGTCCTTGATCAATGCCAAATACATCAACGCCAAGATTCTGTACTGTCCCTCCTCGACCCTCGGACCGACCGGTGCCTCGCCCTGGCTCGGCCCGAATGCGCCCTGCGGTTCCCCGTGCGAGCCGTCCTCCTATGCGCACGTCTGGGCGCCCGATGCCTCCAGCGGGTCTGTGCCCTACGTCCCCGATGGCACCGGCAGTCCGAATGGACCCAACATCGTGGGATGGGTCAAGAACCTGCGCGACCTCAGCGGCACCTATCCCGAAGGCGGTCGGGTGGACCCTGCCCGGCTGTCCCTGGCCGCCGAGTATCATGCGCCCGCCTTTTATCCCACCTACAACCACCACGGTGGATTCTCTCAACCGACGATTCTTCACATTCTCTGGGCCGACGGCAGCGTGTCGCCCTGCAACCGCATCTACTGGCAGTCTCCGTGGGGCTACGTGCCGCACCAAGCATTCAAGAGATGAAGCCGGGCGTTTGTAGTCGAGCGCTTCAGCGCGGGCTTGCACTTGCTCGGAACATTTCACGACCCCGCTCAAGCGCTCTACTACAAACCTCGTCGCAAACGTCGGATCAACCCTTCCCTTTTTCGCGAGGTTGCTGCACGCTGGGCGACACGCCCATCCGCTGCTTGTAACAACTGCTGAAGTGCTGCAGCGAACTGAATCCGACGGCAGCCGCAATTTGCGTCAACGTCAGGTTCCGCTCCTCGCGCATCTCCATCGCTTTGTGGAGACGGAACGCGATGAGATAATCAATCGGCGTGGTGCCCTCGAGCGCGCGGAACAGTTTCGCAAACCGGCTGACGGACATCCCCGCCGCCCGCGCGCCTGTTGTCCGCTGGGTGACGTCCCAAGCCGTCGTTTGTAGCAGTTGCTGAAGTGGTGGATTGAGTTGAACCCGACCGCCTCGGCGATCTGCGTCAGCGTGAGCCGCCGCTCGGCGATCAACTCGGACGCGCGCTTGAGCCGAAAATCAATCACGTAATCAATCGGCGTCGTGCCCTCGACAGCGCGGAAAACCTTGCTGAAACGGTTCACGGACATGCCGGCGACACCGGCGAGCGACTTGAGATCAATCGGTTGGTAGTAGTTTTCCACGATGTGGTTCACCGCCCGAGCCACACCTTCGCGGTCCACCCGGTAGCCTGCGACATGCGTCAGTTCATTGCGGCTGCTTTTACTCTCAAGGTGGCGGGCCAGGAGGAAAATCATGTGATTGACCAGTCCCGACACCGTCCATTGCCAAAACGGCTTTTGCAGGGCGAACTCCTTCACAATCTGATGAAATGTGATCAGTACGTCCGGGTTTTCATCGCAGGGAATATGAGACGGGAACTGCCGAACCGCGGCCGGACACGGTGTCGGAACGTTTCGGCGGAAGAACATCTCGATCAACCGGGAGAATTGCCCCGCCGGCTCGATGGAGGAGTGGCGGACGCGCGGCGCGACCCAGAACAATCCGCCGGCATTGGCCGGAAAGCGGCGATGGCCGATGCGAAGCTCTCCCCCGCCTTCGAGAACCTTCACCACCTGGAAGGTGTCGGGGTGATGATGCCATTCGCCGAAGATGGGCTGGGGCAGCCGGTAATGGGACGCCTTCTCCACGATCCATTCCACCGGCCCGAGGTTGCGCACAACGGCACGAGCAACCCCCGTCGTGACGGATCCGCCGATGCGAGGGAATCGGACCCGTTGGTCAAAGATGGTCTCGATGGAAATTTTGGAGAGTTGCTCCGGCGGGGTCACGTCCGGACGGACTCGTATGGCACTTGGCGATGGCATTTCTCGCGATTCTATGTGGTCGCTCGGTCAAATCAACCGACTTGTGGCCGCGGCCCCGTCCGCGCCGCTTGACAAAACCGCCTCGTCGCATTGTCATCACTGCGCAATCGAAAGAACAAGCGCTTTCATGAAACTCTCCAAGATTTTTGGACACAACATGGTTCTGCAGCGGGGCATGCCCATACCGGTGTGGGGCTGGGCGGCGCCGGGTGAGAAAGTCACCGTGGCGCTGGCGGGCCAGAAGGCTCGCGCGGTCACTTCCAACGACGGGAAATGGCAGATCACGCTCGAGCCGCTTCAGGCGGGCGGCCCGTTCGACATGTGCGTCGAAGGGCAGGACATATCCATGGTGCTGAACAACGTCATGGTCGGTGAAGTGTGGATCGCATCCGGTCAGTCCAACATGGACATGGTTGTCTCGGCGTCGGCCAACGCGGAACGGGAAACCCTCGATGCCAAATTCGCGGACATTCGGCTGTTTACGGTCGCGAGGATCGCTGCGGTGGACGCGCAGCGCGAGGTGCAGGGCAGTTGGAGTGTCTGCTCGCCGGAAACCGTGGGAGGCTTTTCGGCGGTCGCCTACTTCTTCGGGCGGGAACTGCATCGGAAACTCGGTGTGCCGATCGGCCTGATCAACTCGTCGTGGGGCGGCACCATTGCCGAAGCGTGGACGAGCCGCGACATGCTCCAGTCCATGCCGCAGTTCAAGGAGTCCGTGGCCCGTTACGAGAAAGACTTGCCCAACTTCGAGAAGAACGTCGCGGAGTATCAGGTCAAGGTCAAGGAAGGGGAAGAGAAGTGTTACCCCGCTGATCCCGGCAATGTCGGATTCAAGAAAGGCTGGGCGGCACCGGACGCGGATGTCCGCGATTGGGGAACGATCCGCGTGCCCTCCTACTGGCAGCGGGCCGGTATGGATTTCAGCGGCGTCCTCTGGTTTCGCCGTGACGTCGAGATTCCCGCCGAGTGGGCCGGCCAGCCACTCACCCTGAACCTTTGCCCTTGCGACAAACACGACACGACGTACTTCAACAACGTCCAAGTCGGCGCAATGGGCCGCGAGAATCCCAACGCCTGGGCCACACCCCGCCAGTACACGATCCCGGCGGGCCTGGCAAAACCGGGTCGCAACACCCTCGCAGTGCGCGTCTATTCGTTCGCCTACGCCGGTGGAATCATGGGTTCTGTTACCGACCTGAACCTCGGCCCCGCCAACATCCCGGACTCTGCGCGCATCCAGCTTGCCGGCTCCTGGCAGTTCAAGGTCGAACACAACTTCGGGAAGATCACGCCGCTTGCGCTTCAACAGCCGCTCGGGCCGGGCAACCCCAATTCGCCGTATATCCTGTTCTCGTCCATGATTCAGCCGCTGATTCCGTACGCCATTCGCGGTGCCATCTGGTACCAAGGCGAATCCAATGTCTCAAGACCCGGCGAGTATCGCACGCTGTTTCCGGCGATGATTCGCAGTTGGCGCGAGGCATGGCGACAGGGCGATTTCCCGTTCCTGTTTGTCCAGCTTGCCAGCTACATGCAAGCCGCGCAGGAGCCGGAAGAAAGCACATGGGCGGAACTGCGCGAAGCCCAGACCCTGGCCTTGCAACTGCCCAACACCGGCATGGCGGTCGCCATTGATGTCGGCGAAGCAGCCGATGTCCATCCGAAGAACAAGCAGGATGTTGGGAAACGACTGGCCGTGAATGCGCTGAATCGCGTGTATGGTCTCAAGGATGTGGTGCCGTCCGGCCCGCTTTACGCCGGAGCGACCGTGGAAGGGGACAAGATCCGCGTCCGCTTCACGCACACCGACGGGGGACTGCTGGCGCGGGGTGGAGAGCTTACCGGCTTTGCCATCGCCGGCGCGGATCGCAATTTCGTTTGGGCCAATGCGCAGATCGAGGACAGCACCGTGCTGGTCTGGAGCGACAAGGTGGCGAAACCCGTGGCGGTTCGTTATGCGTGGGCCAACAATCCCGTCTGCAATCTCTACAACAAAGCCGGTCTCCCTGCCTCTCCCTTCCGCACGGATCCATGGACGCGGGACTGAGAACGCCGCGAGCGGGTTGCAAGAGCGCTTTCCCGATACGCAACCATCCCCGGTCGTCCCCCGGGGGCCGACTCCAGAGCAGCGCCCAGCAACAGACACCGCGCGGCGCGGTTCCCCGACTAGTGATTTATCGCGAGTCTTTGGTGATTCTGAGCAAAGACAGGCGGCGTGGGTTCTGGCATGCTGCTCCCAAGCAATGTCAGAGGAGTATGTCATGAGAACCCAACCCAACCGCGTAGCCCGATTCCTGTTCACTTTGTGTGTTACCGCATGCGCCGTCTCCGTTCACGCGCAGAGCACGGTGACAAACTTCTCGATCGCCGACGCGATGCTGTTACCGGCTGCCTTCACGAACACCAATCGAGGCAGTCAACCGGAGATGTACCTGGGCGACGCCGGCACCGGCGGCAGCGCGTCCACGAAGCCCATTTTCCAGTTCTCGCTTGCCAACATACCGGCGGGCCAGAC
The DNA here is from genome assembly GCA_964582645.1 of uncultured Verrucomicrobiota bacterium. Lineage (GTDB taxonomy): Bacteria > Verrucomicrobiota > Verrucomicrobiia > Palsa-1439 > CAZOTB01 > CAZOTB01. The sequence continues at coordinate 7,243 of CAZOTB010000002.1, forward strand.
GATTGTTTCCGCCACGTTACGATTGGACCTCACCGGCACCACCCAGCTTTCCGCCACCGGCCATCGCGTTCTGGTTTCCTGGCTCGAAGGAGATGGCGCGACCGGGCTCAATTCGGGAACGTTCGGCGTGACCTGGGACCGCCGGGACAAGGCCGGATCCCTGGCGAACTGGAACGGGCCGGGCGCGACAGGGGTGGGCACGGATCGCGCGGCCTCTTCCTTCACGCTGAATGCGGGCGATGTGACGAGCGGGATTGCGTTGAAGGACGTCACGAGTGATGTACAGGGATGGTACAGCGGTAGCTTTTCCAACTTCGGCTGGCTGCTGGACACGCCGTTCGCCTCGGGGCAGTTCACGCGTTACCTGGCCAGGGAAAATCCAGGAAGCGCCTCGGATCCTCAACTGATCATCACCTACATCCCCGAACCGTCCATCGCGCTGCTCCTGGGCTTCACGGGCCTGCTGCTGTGGCGGCGGAGACGTGGAAGCCGTTAATGCTTATCGGTTATCAGTTATTGGAAAAACGGTTCGGACCTGGTGCTACGAATAACCAATCACCAATAACGAATGACAAGCTCAGACGTTCTTGTTTCACCCTCATCGAGCTTCTGGTTGTCATCGCCATCCTCGCCATCCTCGCCGCGTTGTTGTTGCCGGCATTGACTCGCGCCAAGGAAGCCGGTCGCAGCGCGGTCTGCATGAACAACCTGCGACAGATCGGGCTCATGGAACTGGCTTATGCCGGCGACTACCAGGGTTGGAGCGCGCCGATGTATCACGAAGGGCCGATGACCAACTACTGGATCCAGACCCTCATCCTCCACGGCTACGCACCGAAGAAGGTGACCCGACAACCGACGGTCTTCCTTTGTCCGAGCAACAAGCCGCGGGCGTGGACGAACGAGGCTTTGCATGATGCCGCCGTTCCCGAGATCTATTTCTCGTATGGGATGCGCATCGCGCAAAACATCAACGTGCTGCCCTATGCATCCTACGGCATCGGATTACCGCGCGCCCTGAACTCGGTCTCGGGCGAGGATTTCCGTGATCCCGCCGGTTTCCTGTTCATCGGCGACACCGTCGCCAACGCGCCGCTCCTGCCCCCGTACCACCGCATGCAGGCGGCCTATTTCCGCGCCGATTTCAACTTCGGCGTCGAGTGCGTCCACCTCCGGCACAACCGCCGCGGCAACTTCCTCTTCGGTGACGGCCATGTCGAGTCGCTCAGCAAGAACCAGCTCGTTGGCAAGTACGGCACTGTGACGGGAGCATGGAGCTTTGACGCGGCGCAGATTGATGTAACGGATGGCACGTGGTAGCGAGCGGAAGGCAGCCTGCGCGGAAGACTTGCCTGAGGCATCCCGGCACGGCACATTGCCAACTCATAGTCCATGAACTGGAAAAACGGAAAACGCTGGGCCTATTCAATCACGTACGACGAAGGGTGCGCGGCGCTGCTGGATCACGCTCTGCCCGTCCATCGAAAGCACGGCATCCCCGGCCATGTGGCGTTGGTCGCGAGCCAGGTCGGCGTCAAACGCGACGTGCCCGGCAGCAGCTACGACGGGATGATGATTCTCTCGGAAGAGCAGATCCACTTGCTGCACCGCGAACGGTGGGGCGTCTCCTGTCACAGCATGACCCACGCGGAGATCACACCAAAGAACGCCGAGCACGAAGTGGTCGAAAGCCGACGAGTTCTCGAAGCGGCGCTGGAGATGCCGGTGACCATGTTCTGCGTTCCGAATGACAACCACAGCTATCCGGCTGCGCGCGCCGTGGCCGAACGGGCAGGCTCCGCCGCGATCATGACGATCTACGACGACATCAACACCACCGACGCCGATCTGATGCGCCTGTGCCGCTGTCCGCTCCACACGGAATTTCCGCCGCCGTTTTATTCCGCGTTCGATCCGAACAAACGGTTGCACCAGGCGATGGACCAGGGTGGTTGGGTGATTGATTACTGCCATTGTCCGATGCCCGGCAAACCGATCCATCCGTGGAAAGACTGCACCGTCGAGCAACTCGCGGAGCGCTTCGAGACCGTGCGACGCGTGGGTGGCGATGAGGTGTGGCTCGCTGAACCAAACGAGGTCGTTGAGTGCATCCGAATGAGCCGGAAAAAGGGTAGCGAAGGACAACTTGGGACGTGTAGAGTGAGAGCGTCGTGAACCAAAGCACGGTGGATCGCCAGTCACTCCTTCGCGAATTCGACCAGCGCGGATTTGTTGTTATCCCCAACGCGCTGTCTCCCGCACTGGTCAAGTCGTTGAATGCCGCCATTGACCGCTACCTGAAGAAGTGCCCGGAGGAATGGGTCCACTTCGACGAATCGCTCGTCCAGACCGTCAATGTCCCTCCACGGGTCACCGACTTTGAATGCACCATCGAGAACCCGGTGATCCTCGACCTTGTGCGCGGCTTGATCGGGGCCAACGCCACATTCGAGGAGTTCTCGATCATCATCCGCAACCCGAGCGATCGCTCCGAAGACATCGCCGGAGCGGTTGTGTTCCTGTGCAGCGACGCCGCGCGCGCGATCACGGGGCAATGCCTCGATGTGAACGGAGGTTGGACGTGCGGGGAAACGTCCCCTTGAAACCTGCGGCCAGAGCGTTTGCATGGGCACGGCGTCGCAAGCTGAAGCTTGTACTCCAAACGAAAATTATTCGACCGCTCACGTTCGGAGTTCACGCTTCAGCTTGTTCTGGATTGATGAGCACATCGCGAGAATGACGCTGCGCAACACTGGGCTCTTTCATGGCTGGCTGATTCTGATGAGCACACTTTCGTTGAACACCAACGCCGCGGAACATCCCCGCCTTTACTTCACGCCACAGGAACAAGCGCGTTTACGCGACCTCCGCTCTACCGGCGTCCACGCTCACATCTGGAAAAACATGGCCGCCTCCGCCGACTGGTGCGTGACGAAGACGCCGCGGAAGAAATGGATCGCGCCCCTCGCGGACGATCCGATCTACGAGAATCTCTACGACCGCTTTTACGGCATGATGCATGACATGGCCGTGATGGAACACCTGGCATTCACCTACGCCTATAGCGGCGACCCCCGTTACTTCCAGGCCGGACGCAACTGGGCGCTGTCGTGCGCGCGCGTCTGGGGCAAGGAAGCCGGCAGCGAGCCCGACTCCTCGAAAGCCTACGCCGTCTCGCGGTTGCTCAAGGGATTGGCCGTCAGTTACGACCTGTTGTACGACCGGCTCTCCGAGGCCGAGCGCAAGGAACTTCGTGGCACGATGGTTCGCAACATGCGCAAGTACTATCAATGGTACTTGCAGAACCCGGTGATGGGCACGATGGAGCAGGGATCGCATCACGCCACCGTCGAAACCACCTCGTTCGGCGTGCTCGCGCTGGCGTTGCTCGGCGAAGAACCCGAAGCGAAAGACTGGCTCGAGTTGATGGTGAAGAAAACCGAGCACCTGATGCCGAAAGCGATCCACCCCAGTGGCGTGCATCCCGAAGGGCAGAGTTTCTGGGCCTCGACGATGCAATACCGGCTGTTCTTTCTCGACCCGTTGCGGCGCCTGACCGGGAGAGACTTGTTCAAGGAGTTTGCGTCGAACAGGGACGGTCGGTTCGCGATGGCAGTCGTGGCGGCACCCAGGCGCGGCGAGTACGACGAAGACCACGAGACCGCGTTGCTCCAGCCGTCGTATGCACAGCTCAACTACAGCTCGCCCGTGCTGTTGGCGCTCGCGCGCGAATGTCGTCGGCCGATCTATCAGCATCTCGCTCTCTGGGACACCACGCTCGGCGCGATCAACAAGAGCCGCTACATCACACGGCACCGCGAACAGATGCTGTTCGCCTTCGGCGGATACGCCTACGCGTGGTACGATCCGACCGTTCCGCCACAAATCGAGGACAACCTGCCGCTGTCGTTCGAGTTCCCCGAGTTGAACGAATTCGCGCTGCGCGCGTCCTACGAACTCGGCGCGATCGCATTCGCCATGGACCGGGGACGCGTCGTCATCCACGCCGGTGGCCAGGCGGTGTTCGTCGAATCGTACGAGTGGACGGAAACGCCCGAGCCGGTCAAGGACGTGACGCTCCTGGACTCGAAGACCAATGCCGTGTTGCGTTCCGCGGAACAGAGCGTCGAGTTGAATCGGCCCCGCACGTTGACGCTCCAGCGTAAGACGGAAAAGGAACTCCGCTTCTGGTGTCACGGCACCCCGCAGCGCCACGGTAACAGCCTGCGTTGGCCGACCGGCACCACGCTCACGGTTCTCAAGGGCAGCATTTTCTCGTTCGCGCCGCACGGCTATTGCGCCAACAAGGTCACCGGCATGGGCAAGCTCGATCTCTCCCCCTACGATCCCGCGCCCATGAAACATCCGCTGATAGTGGCGAAACCATCGGATAAGGAGTTGGAGATCCGGATCGAAACCCGGTAGCTTCCAGTCTATCTCTCGTGAGCACCGCCACGCCATATCATGTAATGACGAAGCCGATGGGGCCGATCTGCAACCTCGACTGCCGGTACTGCTACTATCTCGAAAAGGAAAAGCTCTACCCCAAGGGCGAGAACTTCCGGATGACGGACGAGGTCTTGGAGTCGTTTATCCGGCAGTACATCGAATCGCAGAACCTCCCTGAGATCAGTTTTGCCTGGCAGGGCGGCGAACCGACACTGCTGGGAGTCGAGTACTTCCGCAAGATCGTCGAACTGCAGCGCAAGCACGCCCACGGGAAGAAAGTCACCAACGCGCTCCAGACCAACGGCACCCGTCTCGACGACGAATGGTGTGAGTTTTTCACCGCGAACCAGTTCCTGATCGGCCTGAGCGTGGACGGCCCGCGCGATCTGCACGACCGTTACCGCGTGGACAAGGGCCAGCATCCGACGTTCGACCTGGTGATGCGCGGGCTGCAATGTCTGAAGAAGCACAAGACGGACTTCAACACGCTCACGGTCGTCAACCGCGCCAACTCGCAGCGACCGCTCGATGTCTATCGCTTCCTGAAGGAAATCGGCTCGGGATTCATCCAGTTCATCCCGCTGGTCGAGCGGAAACCGGACGGCGAGGCGAAGTCGCTGGGACTCGATTTCTCGGCGCCGCCCGTGGCCGGGAACGAGATGACGGGCGAGCCGGTCGCGACGTCGAGCGTCGAGTCGCGTCAGTACGGCGAGTTTCTCGTGGCGATCTTCGACGAATGGGTGCGGCACGACGTCGGCAAGGTGTTCGTGCAGATCTTCGACGTCGCCCTGGGAAACTGGATGGGTCTTGGCGCGAGCCTGTGCGTGTTCGCCGAGAAATGCGGCAACGCGCTCGCGCTCGAACACAACGGCGATCTTTACTCGTGCGACCATTACGTCTATCCGCGTTACAAACTCGGCAACCTCCTCAATCGCTCACTCGGCGACATGGTGAGTTCGGCGGAACAGCGGAAGTTTGGCAGCGACAAGCTCGACACGCTGCCGCGGTACTGTCGCGAGTGCGAGGTACGATTCGCGTGCAACGGCGAGTGTCCAAAGCATCGGTTCATCCGCACGCCCGATGGCGAGGAGGGACTCAACTATCTGTGTGCCGGGTACAAGCGGTTTTTCAATCATGTGGACCCGTACATGAAAACGATGTCGGAATTGTTGCGCGCCGGTCGCGCCGCAGCGGAGATCGTAGATATGGTCGCGCGACAGGAGCAGTCCCCTCGTTCCCACAGAGCCATGCTCAATGATCCGTGCCCGTGTGGGAGCGGAAGGAAATACAAGAAGTGCTGCGGCTCGGGCCAGCGGAAGCCTTGATTCCCCGCGCGGAATCGCTTACACGCAACATCCACCTCCATGAAGAAGATCGCCCTCGTCGGTTTCCTCCACGAAGCGCACAGCTTCGCGACGCAACTCACCAGCCTCGACCGTTTTCGCGAGCACCATTTTGCTTTCGGTCGCGAGGAGATGCGGAAGGCAGCCGGCGTGTCCACGGAAACCGCCGGTGTGTTCGACACCGCGGAGAAACTCGGCTTTGAGCTCAAGCCGCTTTTCTACGCCTTTCCACTGCCCGGCGGCATCATCACCGCCGATGCCTTCGAGTTTTTCCGCCAGAAGCTCGTCGAGGGACTCAAGGCAAACGCGCCGCTCGATGGCGTGATCCTGAACCTGCACGGCGCCATGGTCGCCCAGAACGCGCCCGATGCAGAAGGCGAGTTTGCCCGGATCGCGCGCGCAACTGTCGGGCCGAACGTGCCGATCGTTTCCACACTTGATTGCCATGGCAACGTCAGCGAGTTGATGGTGCGTTCGACCAACGCGTTGATCCCGTACGACACCAACCCGCACACCGACTGCTATCACCGTGGCGTGCAGGCGGCGCAGTTGATGAAGGACATGCTCGACGGGAACGTGAAGCCGGTGACCGCGCTGGTGAAGCCGCCGCTGATCCCGATCCCGCAAAAGCAAAACTCCGCGCAATCCCCGTGGCGGGACATCTGGTCGCTGGCGTTCGAGTTGGAGAAGCGACCGGGCGTGATCAACGTCGGCGTGCTGCCCGGGTTCAGTTATTCCGACGTGCCCGAGGTCGGCGTGAGCATCCTTGCAATCACGAACAACGATCCCAAACTCGCCCGCGAGATCGGCGAGGCTGTCGCGCGCAAAGCCTGGGAGTTGCGCGAGCAGTTCGTTCCGAGATTCCCAAAACCGGCCGAGGCGGTGCAGATGGCGATCCATGAGTCGAAATGGCCGGTCATTCTCGTGGACACCGGCGACAACGTCGGCGGCGGCAGCGCGGCGGATGGAACGGTGTTGCTCTATCAATTGCTCCGCCAGAACGCCCGCGACGCGGTGATGATCATCCGCGACGCCGAGGTCGTCGAGAAATGCTTCGCGGCGGGCGTGAACGGCACCGTGAGCGCCAGTGTGGGTGCCAAGACCGACAAACTCCACGGCGAGCCTGTGTACGTGACTGGTCGCGTGAAGTTGCTGAGCGATGGCCGCTACATCAATCGCGGCCCGATGCACGGCATGGCGGAAGGGGTCGAGTGGCAGATGGGACGGTGCGCGGTGCTTGAGTGCCGGGGCGTCACGCTGCTGTTGACCGAGAACCGCGTCATGCCGATGAACATCTACCAGCTTCGCAGCCAGGGCATTCAACCCGAGTACTGCAAAATCATCGTCGTCAAAGCCGCTGTGGCATTTCGGGCTTCATACGAGCCGGTCGCCGCGAAGATCATCGAGGTGGACACCCCCGGCCTGACCGCGGTGGATTTGGCGAAGTTCCCTTTTCGAAATCTGAAGCGCCGCTTGTTTCCGCTCCACGTGGATGCGACGTGGGAGGGTACCGAAGTTTTCGTGGAACCTGGAGCGTAAGGCGTGGAGCCAGTGTCGCTCCGGATTCCAGATTTCACCGACACCCCGCCGCGAAAAATCGTGACGATCCGCCGGCGATTGGTGTAAGAATCCCGCGTCGAGGCGACGTCATGTCTGAATCCACCGAAGACGTCAGGAAATGTCCCGATTGCGGACAGATGATCCGCAAGGAGGCCACGTTCTGTCGCCATTGCGGTTACTCGTTCGAACCAAGAAAATCCCCTCAATCTCCCCCCATGAGCACATCTACCCGCCCGGCCACCCCGGCGCCGACCGCGCAACCTGCCCGCTCCAAACAGAGCGTGATGCTCACATTGTTCATCGTCCTCTGCCTTTGCATCATCTCCGTCTTCGCGGTGTATATGGCCACGAGTCAGGGCGATCCCGGCGAACGCGCGGACAAGGAGTTTCGCAAGCAACTGGGCCACTCGCTCGGCATCGCGGGATTCGACGCCGTGGCGACCGCGTCGAACGGCGTGTGCGTGATCGAGTATCAAGAACCTTTGCCGCGGGAGATTGCCGATTCCATTGCCCGAATGAGCGCGGGGATTTACTCGCAGGTGCGGCGCCGTCATGGAAGCGAGCCATCGGTGACCGTCGAGGTCTTTGTGCGGGGCAACAAGGTGGCCGAGGCGGCCTCGGAGAGCGGCGACGTGGATTGGCGCGGCGAACTTCAGAAGCTGGGCGAAGTGGCGCGTCAGGCAGAGAAGCAGGCGACCTCACCCCGGTAGCGGGAATGCGGGCGGATCCCGCCCGGCTCAGGCGGACACCACGGACGGCAGTTTCTTTCCTTTTTCCGCAACCTTCGCCTTCGTCTCCGCCTGCAACTGGTAGAGCGATTTCGTTTTCTTGCTGATCTTGGGGACGAATGGGGGCGGCCCGCCGAATCGCGCAAATCGCGCCGGCTTGCCGCGCAGGTGATGCACGAACGATTCGTCCTGCACGATCTTCTCACCGTAATAGATCGGGAACGAATCGGCCGCGCGATACTCGAAGATCAACGTGCGGCGCGCCTTGTCCGACCGGTTCGGCAACGAGGCGTGCGGTGTCAGGCAATGCATGAAGATCGCGCTCCCTGCCGGCGCGGCAAGCGGCACCGGCTTGCCGAAGCGTCCGCCGTCGAGATCTTCGGTGATCATGCCGGCAAACTCACCGTCGTCCGTCCAGTGGCTGAAGAGATGGTAGTGATGCCGGGGGATGATTTGCAGACAGCCGTTCTGCTCGGTCGCGTCGTCGAGATACACCAGCGTGGTGACGATGTCGTCGTTGGTGTGCGGGAAATAACTGAGGTCCTGATGCCAGTCCACCACCGAACCGACCTTGGCAGGCTTCATGTTGAGCTTGCTGTGCTGGATGCCGAAGCTCGGGCCGATGAGGGATTCAATCTTGTCGAGCAAGCGCGGATCGGTGCCGAGGGCGCGAAACGTTTCGTGTTGTTCGAACGGGTTGTAGATGCGTCGCGGGACGCGCTCGCCGTTGATGGGTTCGGGCTCCAGTTCGAGCACTTTGCTGAAATCGCCCCCTGCGAGCGCCTGTTTCGTCAGGTCACGGATGGTCTGATCCACTTTCTTGAGGTCGCTCGGATCGTACACTCGCTCGACGACCACGTAGCCTTCGGTTTTGTAGAACTGAACCTGTTCCGGCGTGAGAGAAAACTTGTTCATGGTGTGCCCCGTTACGCAAAGACGGTAACGGATTTCTCCGCCAAGACAAGCCGCAAGATGGGTGCGATCAACTGTCCCGCAACTGATACGCGATGGCGTAGGCGCACTTGTGCGCGCCGCTGCGGTTGGTCTCGGCGCGATGCCAGGTGTAGTTGGTGAAGAACGCCGCATCGCCCGGCGACATGGGGAGCAGCACTTCCTTCGAGAAATCAATCTGGTTGCGCGGAATCCGAAACCGCTGAAACGCCACGCCGTTGCTCGCGCTGTGGAAACTCGGTTCGTCGTAATACTGCTCGTGCGGCGTGAGTGTCCACGACTTGTGCGTGCCGGGGAGGATGGCCAGCGCGATGGCATCCTTGCCCACCTCGTCGAGCGCGATCCAGGAGTTGCAGCCCAGCTCGGGTTTGATGTGCCAGTAGTATGAGTCCTGATGGTAGAACGATTGGCCGTCAATGGCCTTGTTCTTGATTAACGCCTGGTCCGTGAACCGTTTGACCGGCCCGCCGAGTAGTTGCGACATCGCGCCTTGCAGGTTGGGATGGTCGGCGATGTGGCGAAAGACATCTTCATTCTTTGCCGGCTGTTGTACGCCGACGGGAATCATTTGTCCCCTGGCGTTCCGATACTTTGCGGGATCGAGCACTTGGAAGTGGGTCTTGCCCCATTCCGGCGAATCCTCGAGCAACTCCATGAGCCGGTTGCGGACGCGCGCCGCTTCTTCGCGCGAAATCAGGCCCCGCACGACTGTGTAGCCTTCCTCCTTGTACTGCTGCAATTGTGCTCCAGTGAGATTCATCCTGGGTGTATGCTACCGAGCGCTCGCCGAAAGAGAATGGACAGCGTCCGCTGAAAAACTGTATTTTTTCAACATGCCCAAACGCCCGCCCATTCGCCCGCCGCGATTGCTGTTCGAGACGCGGCTTGGCTTGCGCCTGTTGTACTGCGGACGGTTCGTCTGCAAACCCGACTGGCGGATCGAGTCGGACCGTCTCCCGAGCGGCATGATCGGATTTTTCTTCCTCGAACGGAACGGGTGCTGGTCGGAGGTCAACGGTCGGCGGTTGACCTTGAACGAGGGCGACCTGCAGGTGTTGCGCGCGGGCGACCTGCTCCGCATGGGGCACAACCCCGCCCGTCCAATCACCGCATTGAGTCTCTCGCTCGCAGTCGAACAGGGAGTCGTGCCGAACATTCTGCTCCAGCGGAAGTTTGCCCGTCGTTACCGGATTCGCAATCGGCGCCGGTACGTGGAGTTGTTCGATGCGGTTCTGACCTCCTTGCAAAGTCCGCTCACCGTCCGCGATTGGGCCGTGTCGGGCGCCGTGCTGCAGTGGTTGGCGTACCTGCTCGACGAAACCGGCGCGCCGCTCTCCCCGCACACGGACCTGGCGGAGGGCACGATGGATCGGGTGTTGTTGGCCCAAGCCTGGGCCAGTGCCCGGCTTGCCGAGGTGCTGACTCTTGACGCGTGGGCGAAATCAGTCGGCTGGCATCCCGTTCACTTCGAGCGCGTGTTCAAACAGGAGACCGGCCTCACCCCGATGCGCTGGATCGAGGAGCGGCGCATGGAAGCGGCAAGACAATACCTCAGCGGTACCGCCAAGACCGTTGCCGAAATCGCCGAGGCGGTCGGATATCCCGATCCATTCTACTTCTCTCGCGTGTTCCGCAAACACTATGGTCACCCCCCGCTGCGGTACCGCAAGCTGGGCTTCGGTCTCAAGACGATGCCGTGATTCGGCGCGCCCGATCCCGCAGGCGTTGAGGCACGGTTTCATCCAGCCAGAAGTAGTGCGCGGGAACGAATAGCTCGACATCAAAACCGACCAGCTTGCAGAGCGAGACTCTTACTTGCGCGGAGTCGTCGTTGAAAATCGGCGGCGGAAGCGCGATCCGCCATGAAACGGCAAAGACATCGCCGATGAAGAATACGCGTTTGGACTTCGAGTAGTAACCGATGTGCCCGTTGGTGTGGCCGGGGAGGGAAACGACGCGCAAGCCGCCCCAGAACGGAAGCTCGTCCCCGTCGCGCAGCCAGACATCCACCTGGGGTACACGATAGCGCAGAGCGGCCCGACCCACTGCCTCCATCGCGTCGCACACGCGCGCAACGCCCCGGTAAGGATGGCGTCCCGCAAGATGCAATTCATCGCCAACAGGCGCGTAGAGCTTCGCGCCGCTCCATTGTTGGAGGCGTGATGCGTTGAGAGTGTGATCAAGATGACCGTGGGTCAGGAGGATGGCCTTGAGATCGGACGGGCTTCGACCGAGCGAGGTGATGGCGCGTTGAACGCGGCGGAAATCACCTATCAACCCGGTGTCCACCAACACCAGCTCGCTGTCGCTGACCAACAAATGCGTCAACACGCCCCAGCCGCGCACGGCGAAGAGATCAGGACGAAGCTGTTTCACGATGCGCTCGAATCACAGCGCCGTGACGAAGGTTGCGGGCGCTGACGGTGATCTCGGAACTGCCAAGCGCCTGAATCCCTGTCACCAGAATGATCGTGCCCGCGACGATGATATCGGCGCGGCTGGGCGGAAGGCCGCGGAGTTGTTTGCGTTCGGCGAGCGGCATGGCGGCAAGCCGATCACGAAATTCGACTAGACGCTCCAGGCTGAAACGATGGCCGTCAATCGCCTTCGGTGCCGGCAACTCCAGTTTGAGATCCATCGAAGCGAGACAACTGATCGTGCCACCGGTGCCGAGGAGAGGAAATAAAGTGCTTGAGTGCCGAAGTGCTTGAGTGTTTGAGTGCAACGCTTGCAGCACGTGTTTTGTCATCGCAGACAGTTCGGCGTGCGAAGGCGGGTCGGATTTCATGAACAGTTCCGTCATCCGCACGGCGCCGCAGTTGAGGCTCACCTTGAACTCGATGTGGCCGTGTCTGCCTCGGATGAACTCCATGCTGCCGCCGCCGATGTCGAATACGATTACCTCTCGGTCACGAAGTCCGGGATGGCTGGTGGCGCCGGTAAAGATCAGATCGGCTTCCTCGTTGCCGGAAAGAACACGGCAGTCGAAGCCCATCCGCTGGCGAAACGCGTCGAGGAAGGCGTCGCGATTCGACGCGTCGCGGACGGCGCTGGTGGCGAACGCGAGGAAACGCTCGGCCTTACGCTTCCGTGCTTGATCGCAGAAATCCTCGATCACTGCCAGCGTGCGTGAGATCGCTTCGGGGAGCAGATGCCCGTTGCTCGATACGCCCTGGCCGATGCGCGTGGTCTCGCTTGTTTCGAGCACCGGTCGCAGATCATTGCCGGCGCAGTCGGCCACCAGCAGTTTGACGGTGTTGGTGCCGATGTCGAGGACGGCGTAACGCACGATTAGCGACGCGCTTTGAGCACCTTCTGCGCTTTGTGGTTGTCGGACGTGCGCAACACGACCAGCGCCTGACCGCCCGCGTGACCGCCCGTGGCGTAGAGATACTCAATGTTGATGCCCGCTTGGCCCAGGGCAGTCGCCGCCCGCCCGATCGCGCCCGGCTTGTCGGAGAGTTTCACGCACAACACATTGTGCGTGCCCACGTCGAGCCGGTGTTTCTTCAACACTGCCATCGCCTTGTTCGCGTCGGACGGGACAAGGCGGACGATGTTGTGGTCGAGTCCGCCCCCGGCATCGAGCGAGAGCAGGTTGACGCCCTTGGCCGCCATGGCGGAGGTCACTTTGCCAAGCGTCCCGGGTCGGTTTGGCAGAACAAACGACAATTCTTTCTGAATGCTCATGATGGATTCCTTCCTCTGAATGTCACCCGGGGCGACTGTAGTGAGGGTGACCGGCTGGGGCAAGCGCGAATCCATTGAGCGAGTGGGGTTGAGTTTTGTCCAATTTGGTGTCATAAGTGACCACCAAATTCCGATGAGCAGAAGTCTGGGACGAATCTTCAGTGCGGGGGTGGCGGTTTTCCTCTGGATTGCCATCCTGCCGCTCCATGCCGAAATCGGGCCGACGGTCGAGTCGGGCCAGGTCGCGCAGGCGGTGGCGGCGCTTCTTGAGAAGAACCACTACAGCGGGCAAGCTTTGAACGACGAGGTCTCGCGACAGGTGTTCACAAACTACCTCGATGCGCTCGATCGCGACCATCTGATCTTCCTGCAGTCGGACGTGGATCGGTTCAGCGAGTTTGCGACCACCCTCGATGACCACCTGATGGTGGGCAACCTGCGACCCGCGTTCGAGATTTTTGGCGTTTATACCAATCGCGTCGAGCAGTTCGTCGAGGCAGCCAAGGAGTTGGTGAAGGAAGAATTTCGGTTTGATGAGAACGATTCGATCCTGATTGACCGCAAGGAAGCGCCGCGGCCGAAGGACGAAGCCGAGGCGCGCCGGCTCCTGCGCCAACGTGTGAAGTTCCAGTTGCTCGAGGAACGGCTTGGGAAGGAAAAACCCGAGGAAGCGAAATCCATCGTGACCCGCCGGTACGAGCGCCTGGCGCGGACAGTGCGCGAGGCGGACACGGAGTTCGTGCTCGATGTGTATCTGAACGCGTTCAGCCAGGCGTACGATCCGCATTCGCAGTACATGACGCCGTCGTCGCTCGACAATTTCACCATCAACATGCGGCTGTCGCTGACAGGCATCGGCGCGGTGCTGCGTTCGGATGACGGTTACGCCAAGATCGTCGAAATCATCCCGGGAGGTCCGGCCGACCTCGACAAGAAGCTGAAGCCCAACGATCGCATCTGCGCCGTGGCGCAGGGCGACGGCGAGTGGGTGGACGTGGTGGACATGAAGTTGAACAAGGTGGTCGAGATGATCCGAGGGCCGAAGGGAACGGTTGTCCGGCTCAAACTCATCCCGGCGGACGCGTCGGATTCGTCGGTGCGTTCCGAACTGCGGCTGACGCGCGATGAGATCAAGCTCACCGAGCAGGAGGCGAAGGCGAAGATCGTCGAGAAAGCGGACGGAAACGGGAGGCTGCTGCGGTTGGGTTACATCGATTTGCCGTCGTTCTACGTGGACACGAAAAAGGGGCCGAACGCGAAGAGTTCGACGCGGGACGTGGCGAGGCTGCTGGAGAAGTTGAAGGCGGAGAAGGTGGACGGATTGGTGATGGACTTGCGCCGGAACAACGGCGGGTCGCTCACGGAGGCGATCTCGCTGACGGGCTTGTTCATCAAGGAGGGGCCGGTCGTGCAGGTCAAGGACTCGCATGGCAGGCAGATCACGCAACGCGACGACGACAGCGGGATCGCGTATGAAGGGCCGATGGTGGTGCTGGTGAGCCATCTCAGCGCGTCGGCGGCGGAGATTTTCTCGGCGGCATTGCAGGATTACGCGCGCGCGTTGATCGTGGGCGCGCAGAGCACGTTCGGCAAGGGAACGGTGCAACAGATTTTCGAACTGGATCGGGTGGTGGGATTTCGGAAGCCCACGAAAGATTCGAGCGGGGCGCTGAAATTGACGATCCAGAAGTTCTATCGCATCTCCGGCGGCTCCACGCAGGTGCGCGGCGTCGTTCCCGACATCCAGTTGCCCTCGGTGTTGGACAGCAGTCCCGTGGGCGAAGCGACGCTTCCGCATGCGTTGCCGTACGACGAGGTGAAACGATCCGATTATCGTTCGTGGGGACTCGTGGGCGAGCATCTGTCGGAACTGCGGTTGCGTTGTGCGAAGCGGATTCTGAACAACGTGGAGTTCCGGTACGTGCGCGAGGACATGGATCTCGTGAAGAAGCGGCTCGAGGAAAAGACGGTTTCCCTGAACGAATCCAAGCGCGAGGCGGAGAAGAAAGCAAACCTCGAGCGAAGGGAAGCGCGAAAGAAAGAACGACTAACGCGCAAGGATGAGCCATTGAAGGCCACCGAGATCACGCTGGCCACGCTCGACGGAAAGACAAATATGGTATCGGTGGCCAGGCGCCCGGCCCCCCAATCAGCCGCGAGCGAGGATGGGAGCGCAGAGGAAGCAGAAGTCAATGAGCCGGACATGGATCCGGTCTTCCGGGAAAGCTTTGAGATTTTGACGGACTACATTACCCTGAGTTCCGTCATGACCGCACGAGTGGAGAACTGAGGAGAATACGACCATGAACCAACCAAAGATCATGTGGTGCTGCATCCTTGCCGTGGGCGTGGCGCTGACCGGGGCCTGCTCGAAACGAGAGTCTGAGCCGCCAGCGGATTCGAAAACACCGACCACATTGGAGAAACCTGCCACACCGCCGAAGACGACCACGACCAAAGCACCTACGAGCATGCCAAAAACGACCCAGTCGGGATCAACCAAGTCCCCGATCGCGCCACCCAAGACCTCTGCAACACCACAGAAGGCATCGTCCCTCGAAAAGGCCTATCACGAAGCGCCCGATGTACGGCAGAAGACGGACATCGTATACCGGCTGGGCGATATGGGTTCGCCCGAAGCCATCCTCGCGCTGGGGCGCATCTTCGAGACGGAAGGAGACGCGGAGTTGAAGGAGAACCTTCTCACGGCGCTCTGGGTGGTGGACGGTTACGACAAGGAGAAGATCCCGATCTACGCGATGGCAGTCCAGGCGAACCAGCCCGAGGAAGTGCGCAAGGAAGCGATTGACGGGCTGGGCGACCTCGAAGTGGTGGAGGCAATTCCGGTTCTGCAGTCGTTGATAAACGACCCCAACAAGGAAATCAGCGAAGCCGCCAAGGATGCAATCGAGACGGTTCGATCGTCCTTAAGCGACAACTGACCCGCCAAAAGACAGCGAGTAGGCCGGAATCGTCTCCGGGCTGCTCGCGCAAATGTCACTCTTCCTGACCGGTCACGGCAGTTCTGGGGAGAAGCGTCCATGCCTCGCGGCGTCGTCCATCGCCTGGCGTACCGGGGGATTCCATTTCTCAGCGCCAGTCGTGTTCGGCGCGAATGATCCATTGCGGGTGCATGTTGTGGACGGTGAGGAAGGCTTCGAGCAATTCCCGGCTGGGGGCTTCGAACTCGCAGAGCAGTTTCCCTTCGACGGAGTCGGCGACAAACCGCACGGACGTGACTGTTTCGTCCCGCTTCAACTCCTCCGTGAGCGCGTGCAATTGTTGGCGGGTTAAACACGCAACCGTGTGTAGGCTGAAATATCGTGGCATATGCGCTCCGAGACTGGCGGCGTCTTATCTCCTGATTCTCACCGCTGTGCAACGAGAAACTCCATACTTTCAATAGGATTCTCCACCGTCTGCCGCTGGGTGTTCGTGGCATCGGAAACGCTATTCCAGATGTGAGGATGTGTCGCAGAAATTCGCAGAACGCATGGAGATGGCGTGGCGTTCTTGGTGGCACAACCGTTGCTAAAACGGCAGGGACACTTTGTGGGAACGGGCGTAGCCATGGAGACAAAAACCCAGGACAACGAGAAATTGCAACTGCTTCAGACCGTCGAAATGTTTGAAGCGGTCACGCAGGCGAATCCGGACGACTATCAGTCCCTCGAAATCCTCAAGGAAGCCTATGTCAAACTGGGACGCGACGACGACAGCCACCGCGTTGCAAAGCAGGTCGCGCTGGCCCATTACAGCCTCGGTCAGTTCGCCAAGGCCATTCAGGAACACGAAGCCATTCTCAAGAAATGGCCGAATGATTCTGAGAGCAAGAAAGCCCTCAAGGAGCTTCGCGAGCGATCAAAAGACGGCGATGCGGTCACGCAGGCAGCAACGCCCGATGCCATCGAGCATCTTCCAACCAACCGTTCTACCGGCAAGGATAGTGAAGAGCTGCTCTGTGATCTGATCGTCAAACGAGCTTCCCGTCTCAAACAGAATTTGGGCGATCCCGACGGCGACGAAGTGCTGTGCGAACTCATCGTCAAACACAACCTTCTGAAGGAAAAAGACGTCATGGATGTTCTCCATGGCGTGCAGGGCCAAAACGCGCAGATGAATTCGGACTCGATTCGGGTTCATCTGGTGCAGGGGTTCAGCGACCGCGGGTTGCTGTCGCCGGAACAGTTGCTGGCTTTTATCACGGAGAAAACCACGTTGGCGTATATTCCTCTCACGATTTACGACGTGGTGCCCGATATCGTGCGGTTGCTGCCACGCGACATCGCGTTCAGGCACTGCATCATTCCGTTCGATCGGATCAGCCGCACCCTGTTGATGGCCTCGGCGAATCCATTCGACGAACCCGCCAAAAAAGCCGCGGAGAAGGCGCTCGATTACAACCTGCAATGGTACGTCTGTAACCCCGCCGAGATCACCCAGGTACTCAAGGACGTGTACCTGATCGGCAAAGCCAGCACGAAAGACGACTAATAGACGCTTGTCATGAAATCTTTTGGCGAACGCATCGCAGACCTGCTGATCGAAGAGGGATTCCTCCTGGCGGAGCAACTCCAGGAAGCAATCACCATCCAGAAAAAGGAGGGCGGCCGTCTGCTCAAGATCCTCCAGGAGAAGAAGTACGTCTCCGAAGAGGACATGATGATCAGCATCGGCCGTTGCCTTGGCTGTTCGCCGGTGAATCTCGCGCGCATGCGCATCCCGCCCGAGACGCTGCAGATCATCTCGAAAGAGATGGCGAAAAATTACAATCTCGTGCCCGTGGCCAAGATCGGCAACCGTCTGTTCGTGGCCATGGCCGACCCGATGAACGTCATCGCGCTTGACGATTTGCGTCAGGCGACCGGTCTGAACATCGTGCCGATGATCAGCACCGAAAAGGCGGTGTCGGACTGCTTGAACAACATCCATGCTCAGATGAAGGGGAGCATGGAGGAAATTCTCAAAGACACCGACGTGCCCGATCTCGAACTGACCAAGGACAGCCAGGATGAGATCAACCTGGACAAGCTTGTCGAGGGATCCGAGGAAGGCCCGGTCATCAAGATCGTCAACCTGCTGCTCGTCCAGGCCATCAAGGACCGGGCGAGCGATATCCACATCGAGCCATTCGAGAAGAAAGTCCGACTGCGCTACCGCATTGACGGCGTGTTGTACGACAGCACCGCGCCGCCGAAGTTCATGCAGCACTCGATTTCGTCGCGCATCAAGATCATGGCCAACCTCGACATTGCGGAACGCCGTCTGCCACAGGACGGTCGCTTCCGCATCAAGATCGCGGGACGCGAGGTGGATCTCCGTGTTTCCTTGCTGCCGACGGTCCACGGAGAGAAGATCGTCATGCGTGTGCTCGACAAAGGCTGCCTGGCGTCGAGCCTCGAAAGCCTGGGCATGGACGAACACACCCTGGGGCGGTTCCGCGATGCGATTGATTCGCCGCACGGCATGTTGCTGGTCACGGGACCGACCGGTAGCGGCAAGACCACCACGCTTTACTCGGTGCTGCAGGAGCTGAATTCACCCGAGTACAACATCGTCACCGTCGAAGACCCGGTCGAGTATCAGCTCAACGGCATCAACCAGGTCCAGGTCAAACCCGAGATCGGTCTGACTTTCGCCAGCGGTCTGCGTTCGATTCTGCGCCAGGACCCCGACATCGTGATGGTGGGCGAAATCCGTGACAACGAAACCGCCGACATCGCGGTCAAGGCGGCCCTCACCGGCCACCAGGTGCTCTCCACGTTGCACACAAACGATGCCGCGGGTGCCATCGCGCGTTTGATTGACATGGGTATCGAGCCGTTCCTGGTTTCCTCCTCCATCATCATGACGTGTGCGCAACGACTTCTCCGCAAGATTTGTCCGCACTGCAAGGAGCCGGTCGTGGCTCCGAAGTCGTTGCTCGATCGCCTCAAGCTCAAGATCGAGCCCGGCGAAAAGGTCGAATTCTACCGTGGGCGCGGATGCGATCGCTGCAAAAAGACCGGCTTTCTCGGACGTGCCGCCATCATCGAAGTGCTGCGTTGCAGCGAAGGCATCCGTCAACTCATCGTCAACGATGGCAAGGCGTTCGAGATCAAGAAACTCGCGCTCGAGGAGGGTATGAGGACGTTGCGCATGGCCGGGATCCTCAAGGCCCGCGAAGGCATCACCTCACTCGAGGAAGTTTTCCGCGTCACTGCTGCGGATGAATGATCGTCCCCGCAGCAGCCTGCGCGGATCCGGTCCCAGTGAATCTCCATTGTGCTGATCCCTCTTGGTGTGCGCGAGCGGCAGCCGCGCTCGTGGCATAACGGCTGCTAAAAATACATCATCGAACGCAGAAGCAACTGTCTATGAACCTCTCATTTTTCAGGCGATGGAAGACCCAGCCAGCCGCAGCGTCACCCGCAGTCACCGAAAAGTCTGCCTGTGCCACGAGTGCCACGGAAACAGCGACCGCCACCTTGGCTGGTGACGCGGACACCACTGTTGAGTGCCTGGAGATGCCGTGGGAGACGGTGCTGCCGTTGTTGCCGCAGTCCGCGGTGCGCACCACCGGGAACACAGACCTCACCACGCGCGTCCGTCTGCCGCTCAAGCAGATTCTTCCGCAATTGTCCAAGGGACGGGTTGTTGTTCCACTGAGCGATCTGCTTTCGCAGTTACCCGCGGAACTGCGTACCACGACGGGACCGCACTCGGGCACGGAAAAGATCTCACTTCCGATCGAACAGGTCGTGGCAAATCTGTCGCCCGAGGCGTTGCAGGCGCGTTCCGACCAGCGCGAGATTGAGATCGAGGAAAGCGAAATCCCGGTACCATTCACCGAAGAACCGCGCCACGCCAGTCTGCTGGACGGGGAAGGGCCTCTCGTTCTCGATCCCCCGGCAACACGAACTGCCCAAGTAGCCGAGCCCGTTCCGCAGGCGCGGCAGGTGGAGCCTCCAACGACAACGGACGCTGCGGAAATGCCATCCATCCGAATTCCTCTGATCGAACCGGCTGCCATCCGTGATGTTGCGCCGCCGACTCCGACGCCTGCGCAGCCGTCCGCTCAGGGCGGGGAGGCGGTCAAACCATGGATATACCTCACGCTTGCGAGCGTGCTGGACAGCATTCCCAACAACGCGCTGGCCGCCGACCGTGAACTGATCCGGTCGCAGGTGGACGGGAGCTACCAGATTCCCGTGCAGGCAGACCAGATCATCGGTCAGCTCAGCAAAGGTCGTATCGAACTCGACCTCGGCAAGCTGGCGAGCAAATTCCCCGAAGGCGTGCTCATTCCGAACGCGAACGGGCAGATCACGCTCGGCGTGGACAAAGTGATTGATCAACTCCCCGCGAACGTGTTTTCGCAGGACACAGAAGCCGAGGCACCTGGTCCGACGTTCCAAGACATTCCCGATCCATTCCGCGAGACCAACCGGGCGACGCAGCCCGCGACACCGACCGTCAAGGAAACGCCGCCGCCGGCTTGTATCGAAGCACCGCCGGCACCACAAGCAACGGAAGCGATCGCCGAGCAGGATATTCCGCAGATACTATTTGCGCCCGTGACACCACCTCCCGCTGCAGAGCCGGTCTCCGAGACCACACCGGTGCCCAGCGAACCGCGCGTTGAATTGCCATGTCAGACTGTGCCGGTGGTCGGGCCCGTGGCATCTGCGCCGGTCGAGCCGCCTGCGGCCGAATCGCCTGCAGAGCCGGTGGCCGAGCAAGAACTCGACGATCTGGATTCCATCGAGACGACGACCGAGCCGGTAGCGAGCGCTACGGAGCCGCCCCAACGTCGCGTGTCCGCCGAGGAGATTGCCAGGGCGTTGAACGATGTCAACGCGTGGACCGCGGAGGACTTCCATCGCCACACGCTTGGACCGACTTTGAGCCAGCGCATCATCGCCTATCGCACGCAGCGTGGTGGATTCCAGAGCCTGCGTGAGCTGCTGCAAATCGGCGGCATCGGCCCACGCGTGTTCGAGAAGGTTCTCGGCTTCAGTCCAAGCGCGCTCGAAGACGAAGCGCATGCAATCAATCGCCTCTTGGGCGTTCCGTGCGACCACGAGATGTCGCTGCAGGAAATCGTCAAGTGCGCGAGCCAGTTGCCGGGCGTCGAAGGCTGCATCGTGGCGATGGGCGACGGACTCTACATGACGGGCGAGCTGCCCGGACACATGGATTCACAGCGCGTCAGCGCGTTCGCGCCGCAATTGTTTGGACGCGTGGCGCAGTACGTCCGCGAACTCAACGTCGGCACCGCACGCCGGTTGACGATCTTCACCGACGCCCAGCCGATCACGATTTTCAAGGCGAACGATCTGTTCTTCATCGTCATTCACAAGGCCAACCGGTTCTCGAAGGTCTTGTTGAACAAGTGCGAACGGATCAGCCAGGAAATTTCCCGAATTTGCTCCAAGGAGACTGCGAAAGAATAGAAGGAAGCCATGTCCATCATCAACTACGCCAGCAAGGAAATTCAATTCAAGATCGTCTTCTACGGTCCCGCGCTCTGCGGCAAGACGACCAACCTCTCGTACATTCACTCCCAGATCAATCCCGACAACCGCGGCGATCTCGTGTCGCTGGCGACGGCGGCGGACCGGACGTTGTTCTTCGACTTCCTTCCGCTGCACGCGATCACGATCAAGAACTTCAAGACCAAGTTCCAGCTCTACACCGTGCCCGGGCAGGTCATCTACAACACGACGCGCCAGCTCGTGCTGCGGAGCGTGGACGGCATCGTGTTCGTCGCCGACTCGCAGTGGGACAAGATGGAGGAGAACATCGAGAGCTTCCGCAACCTCGAAGACAACCTGGCGAAACAGAACCTGAAAATTGACGATGTGCCGTACGTGTTGCAGTTCAACAAACGCGACCTGCCGCGGATCGCGCCGACGCACTACCTGAATTACCTGCTCAACAACCGCAAAGTGCGCGTGCCCAGCTTCGAGGCGTGCGCCACCTCCGGCAAGGGCGTGTTCGACACGCTCAACATGATCTCGCGTCTGGTGCTGCTCAAGTTCACCAAGGAAAGCGACCAGCAATCCGCCGCCGCCGCCAAACGTCCAGCGCCCAAGCCGCTGGCGACCACGCACGTCTGATCGCACCGCACTCCAGGAAGCACGCATCACATGGACGCCATCCCGGTTCTCGGCCTGGAAGAAGTCGCGCAGATTGACGCGGTGCTCAACGAGTACCTCGACAAGTCGGAGGCCGACCTCGCCGTGGTGCTCGACAAGGGCGGCAACATCATCTCCCAGCAGGGCGAACGCAACACCGCCCATCTGGCGATTGTGGCCGCGTTGGCCGCAGGATCGTTTGCCGCAACCAAGGAACTCGCCAGCCGCATCGGCGAGCCGGAGTTCAGCGCGCTGTACCACCAGGGCAAGAATGGGCACGTGTTCATGAACGCCGTGGACGAGAATACCGTCCTGCTCACGGTGTTCTCCGGCAAGACCACGGTGGGGCTGATTCGGTTCTACTCGGTCAGTTGTGCCCGCAAGCTTCAGCAAATCCTCGATCGACTCCGCACCCAGCCGCAACGCAGCCGCTTCACGCTCACCGTCGCCGACATTCAGAAAGCCGGCTCGCTGTTCCAGAGCTGAGTCGCCCGCGCGGCAGTGAATTCCCTGGAGTCTGCCACGTCGTAAAGGCAGGGCACCTGTGCTGCCATTTGCAAACCCGGCATCTGTTTGCTACAGAATGTCCAATCGAACCATGACGCTCAGACCTATATTGACCTTACTGGCTGCCGGCATTGGCCTGCAGGCTCCCATCGGATGCGCCGACAACACCAACAGTCCGCCTCCGGCGAAAGTCGCCGCGGAGCAGCCGGGGACGGCCGCCGCTACAACTACCACCGCGCCTCCTGCGACAGTTGCTGACACGAACCTGCCCACAATGGAAGTCGCCCAAGCGGTCATGGTGACAGTCGAACTCGATTTCGGGACGAACGTTCCGTCCATTGCCGAAGGACTGCGCGAGGTCGAACGCAAGTATCAGCCCGACGACGGCAAGGGACGCACGTTCGCCATTCTCGACGCCTACGGCCAACCGACGCCCGATGGGAAGAAACTCCACATGTCCATGCACGTCAGCACCGAGAAGCCGGGGATTGGCGAACTGGTCTTCAAGCGCACGGGCGAAGTGTTGTGGAAGAATCGCATCCTCCCCGCGACCAAACCGCCTTCGTCCTCGTTCGCGGGCAAGGGCTTGACCATCATGGTCGCCGACGACAAGGGCAAGGCGCGTGTGTTGAACGGCACCAAGGTGAAAAACTCGATCTTCGAAGCCACGCTCAACGACAGCGGCGAACCGCTCGACGTGTTCTGGCCCGAGGGCGAGGAGCGCGAGGTGACCATGATCTACAGCTCATGCGGTTGTCCCGTGAAAGCGATGGCCCGCCGACAGGGAGACAAGACCGTCCGCACGAAGGACACGCCCGTAATCTTCCCCGACGACCTCGCCGTGGCCGCCACGATCAACAAGCTGATGGGATGGAAGTAGGCGGGCTCACCGTTCCCGGTTCACGGTCCAGGGTTGGCGGTTGTCGGGTTGGCCATGGATGGACACAGATTTTCACGGATACAGAATGCGTTGGTCCGTGTTCCATCCGTGCCAATCTGTGGCTCCCTTGCTTGACCCGCTGCATCTCGCTCGTTACTGTCACCGCCTCTTTCGTTGGAACTGAATCGCAAGCTGGATCATCAAAGGAACGACATGGAAAACGTAGTCATCATCGGCTCGGGATGCGCGGGTTGGACGGCGGCGTTGTACACGGCGCGGGCGAACTTGAACCCGGTCGTGGTCACGGGCGCGCAGCCGGGCGGGTTGCTCACCACCACCAGCATCGTCGAGAACTATCCCGGCTTCCCCGAAGGCGTGGACGGGACCGAGCTGATGATGCGGATGCAGAAACAGGCGGAACGGTTCGGCGCCAAGACGCAGTACGGCACGACGATCACGAAGGTGGATTTTTCCAAGCGACCATTTCGACTTTGGGCGGACGAGGATTTGATTGAAACCAAGACGGTCATCATCGCGGTGGGCGCGTCGCACCGGCATCTCGGGTTGAAGAACGAGAACCTGCTGGAGAAGAAAGGCGTGACCTATTGCGCGACGTGCGACGGCGCGTTGCCGATGTTCCGCAACCAACCGCTTGTGGTAGTCGGCGGGGGCGATTCGGCCTGCGAGGAGGCAACCTACCTGACGCGGTTCGCGTCGAAGGTGTATCTGATCCACCGTCGCGACCAGCTTCGAGCGTCGAAGATCATGGCCGACCGGGCATTGGGCAATCCGAAGATCCAACCGGTGTGGGACAGCGTGGTCGAGGACGTGTACGACGTGAAGCAGGACAAGGTTACCGGCGTGAAGGTGAAGAATGTGAAGACGGGCGCGACCAAGGATCTGGCGTGCGCGGGGGTGTTTGTGGCCATCGGTCACTCGCCGAGCACCCAGGTGTTCCGGGGCCAGATCGAGATGGATGCCGACGGTTACATTCTCTGCAAGCAGGGCAGCTACTCGAGCGTGGAGGGCGTGTTCGCCGCGGGCGACTGCGTGGATCGCGTCTATCGTCAGGCGATCACCGCTGCCGGCATGGGTTGCGCCGCGGCAATTGATGCGGAACGGTTCCTGGCGCATCACGGCGGGTGAGTAAATCCCTCGCGGATTGTTTGTGGTCGAGCGCTTCAGCGCGGTCATGGCGAATCTGGCCTGTCCCTTCAAGCCCGCGCTGAAGCGCTCGACTACAAGCAGTGCCGCTTTTCACAAGCACTGCACCAGTTCTCGCAGATCGCCGATGACTGCCCGTTGCCGGTCGGCCTCCAACTTCCGATCCAGCCTCACCGCATTCAAACCCGCTGCATTTGCTCCCTCAACGTCCTCGCGTGCGTGATCGCCGACGTGCAGCGCTTCGTGGGGCTGGATGCCGAGCCGCTCGCAGGTGAGTTGGAAGATGCGCGGGTCGGGTTTCTCGATGCCGACCTCGGTGGAGATGAGCACGGTGTCGAACAAGGATGCGATGCCCATGCCTTCGATGAGCCGACGTAATCGAACATCCCAGTTGGAGATCAAGGCGGTCTTGAGTCCCCGGCCTCGCGTTTCGAGCAACGCGGGAAACGCGTCGGGATAAAGCCGCCACACGTCGGTTTCGGCAAATCGCCAGTAGAGTTCGGCGAAGAACCTCTCTGGCTCACGGACGGAGATGTGGAGCGAATCGAGCACGTCGAACACGAGCGCCTTCCACCAATCGTAGCCTTCGTTGACGAGGGGTGACGGGCAACCGAGAACCGAGAACCGAGAACCGCGCCGTTCCGCGAACGCTTTGCGGAATGCGGTCTCCATTGTTTGCGGTTCGACCTTCGGGCCGTGACGGGACACAGCCTCTGCATACACGTGTCCCACGCTCGGATGCGCATGCAGCAACGTGCCGGCGGCGTCGAAGAAAATGGCTTTGATTTGAGGCATCGGTTGACTAGGTTGGGCGCGATGAACCGTTTCTGGCTGCTGTTGCTCGTGCCTCAACTCTGCGCCGCCAGAATCGTTCAGGTGGACGATCTGGTCAAGAAGCACAGCAGTCATGCCCCCGGCACCGTTGTGCACGAGACCACCAGCTACATGATCGCCCCCAGCGACGCCTGGCTGCCCTCCGGCTACAAGATCGGCCCCGCGTTCCGGTACCGCTTCGCCGGCGTGGAGCGCGAAGGCAAGCGAGTCTATATCAAGCTGCGGGTCGAGAACCTCTTCCTTGAACGGTTCATCGCGCGCAATCAGTCGGCCCAGCACAATTCGAAGACCGGCTCGGCTTCGAGTACGCGCCGTACCCAGTCCACGGAGTTCGAGTTGTTGCTGCCCGTCGAGAATGGCCGAGCGATCTTTCCATTCCCGACGCGGATTGTGAGCGACCCGCACTCCGAGCACGTCCCCGTATCGGAAGCGGTGCTGGAGGTGGTTTCGGGACGGTTGCGGGTGTTGGAAGTGGCTGGGAAGGTTTATCCTGCGACGAAATTGCCGTGGTCGCCGCCGCGCGAGTGGCCACGCGAGAACGAAACGGTGTATGTCGGCGCGAGGCCGGAGACCGAGCCAGCCCAGCCACCACCGAGCGACGTGCTGAAGATGCCGGGCGCTCCATAGCATTGGGCTCCCTCACGTTAATCAACCTTGACTGCGGTGCGTACGAGGCATGTAATGCCTGAAGCGATGCTGTTAGTAGCATGGTAACTCTCAAGCAAATCGCGGAGACCGCAGGCGTTTCGATCATGACCGTGTCGAAGGTCATGCGCGACTATCCCGATATCGCGCCGAAGACGAAGGAACGCATCCGCGCCATCGCCAACGAGCTCGGCTATGTGCCGGATGGGGCCGCTCGCAGTTTGCGGACGCGTTCGACGCAGACTATCGGCGTGGTCCTGCCGAGCATCAGCCATGTGTACTATCCGAGGGTGTTCGTCGGGATCGAACAGGTCGCCCGGGCGCGCGGCTACCGGCTGTTGCTGTCGCACACCAACGATGACGCCAATCAGGAGATGGCGGAAATCAAGGAAATGCTCTCGCGCAAGGTGGACGGGCTGTTGATCGTGCCCGCGAGCCGATTCGACAGCAGCTACGAGATTTACTCGTTGATCGAAAGCCGCCGCGTGCCGACGGTGATCATGGACCGGCATCCGGCACAGCTCGGGAATTTCCTTCGTGTGGTGTCCGACGACCGGCAGGGCGGCTATCTCGCGGCGAAGCATCTGATTGACATGGGTCACCGCGACATAGCGTTGCTGAGCGGGCCGGCAGGCTGCACATCAACGCAGGAACGCACCGAGGGGTTCAAACGAGCGTTGCAAGAGAGCGGCATCGCCTATCGCGATGAGCTTGTCTTCTCCGCCGGTACCGACGTGGCCGACGGACAGAAGGCCGCATCCGAACTCGTCAACGAGCGTGCCAGATGCACCGCCATCCTCGCCCATAACGACCTGGTGGCCATTGGCGCGGCCGAGTTTTTCTTCGCTCAAAAATGGCGTGTGCCCGAGGACATTTCGATCGTGGGTTACGGCGACGTGCAAGTGGCGTCGCTGTATCGGGTGCCGCTCACCACCGTTCGTCAGCCGCAATCGGCGCTCGGCCAAATCGCGATCCAGCTTCTCCTCGAGAAGATGGCTGGCCGTCCCACCGAGTCGCGTCGGATGCCGGTCGAAGTCATCGTGCGCGCCAGCACCGCCGGGCCGAAAGCCGCCCTTTCCTCCCGCAAATGATCCGCCGCTACTCCCGCGCTGTGATGCGCGACATCTGGGAAGAGCAGAACAAGCTCTCCATCTGGCTCAAGATCGAAATCCTCGCCTCCGAGGCGCAGTGCGAACTGGGCATTGTCCCCAGGAAGGACCTCGAGATCATCAAGGCCAGGGCGGCGTTCACCGTCGCGGAATGCCACGAGATCGAAAAAGTCACCAACCACGACGTCATCGCGTTCCTGACGTGCGTCGCCAATCACATCCAAGACCCGGCCAGCCGGTGGGTGCATCAGGGCATGACCAGCAGCGACGTGCTCGATACCTGCATCGCGGTGCAGATGCAGCAGGCGGCGGACATTCTCATCGACGATGTGAAGAAACTGCGTGAGACGGTGGCGAAGCGGGCGAAGGAACACAAGCTCACGCCCATGATCGGCCGCAGCCATGGCATCCACGCCGAACCGATCACGTTCGGGCTTAAGGTGGCTTTGATGTACGACGAGTTTGGCCGTGCGCTCGAACGCCTGCAACGCGCCCGCGAGATCATCAGCGTGGGCAAGATCAGCGGCGCGGTCGGCACCCACGCGCATCTCGATCCGTTCGTCGAAAAGTATGTCTGCGAGAAGTTGGGACTCAAGCCGGCGAAGATTTCGACCCAGATTCTGCAGCGGGACCGGCACGCCGAGTACCTGAACCACCTTGCGGTGGTGGCCTGCTCGATCGAGCGCTGGGCGACGGAGATCCGGCACTTGCAGCGCACCGAAGTCTTGGAAGCGGAAGAGTTTTTCGCCGCGGGCCAGAAAGGTTCAAGTGCGATGCCGCACAAGCGCAACCCGATCACCTGCGAGCGACTTGCCGGCCTCGCGCGCGTGATCCGCGGCAACGCGGTCGCTGCGATGGAGAACGTGGCGCTCTGGCACGAGCGCGACATCACCCACAGCAGCGTCGAACGGATCATCCTGCCGGACTCGACGACGTTGCTCGATTACATGCTCGTGACGCTCGACAAGGTGATGGCGCAGTTGCTGGTCTATCCCGAAAGGATGGCGCAGAACCTCGCCAACAGCGCCGGGCTGATCCACAGCCAGAGCGTGTTGTTGAAGCTCACGCAGAAAGGTGTGAGCCGGGAGGATTCGTACGGGATCGTCCAGCGCAATGCGATGAAGACCTGGGAGACGGTGCGTTCGAGCAAGACGTATCCCACCGGCGATGAGTTCAAGCACACACTGCTGGCGGATCCGGAAGTGGCGAAACACCTGACGAAGAAGGAGATCGAGGAGTTGTTCGATATCCAGCGTCACGTTCGCGACGTGGATCGGACCTTCAAACTGGTGGGCTTGGGTTAGGCCACGGCCCGCGCATCGGCGGCGGCTTGGAAGGCTTTCATGGCTTTGAAGATGTCATCGAAGATCGTGATCTGATGATCCCTGTCGAGCAGTCGGATGACGCCGGCGAGTTCGTCGTTGAGCCCCACCCACTTGATGTCGCCTCCGTGCGATTGGGCCTCCTGCTCGTAGCACAACAGGGACGGCAACACGGCGGCGTGGAGATAATCCAACCGGTTACAATCGAGAATCACCCGCCACCGCGCGACGCGAAAGAGGTGTGTCAGCGAAGAAGTCAGCACGGTGACATTGCCCGTCTCCAATCGCCCCGCCACGCGAATGATCACCGGATCGTAGGCATCGTCCACATTCACGAGTAGTCCCATAGGTGTCCCTGAGAGCAGGTAAGAAACATGAAATGTACCAAGGCAAGGACGGGACAATTCCTTGCGGAAACGTGGTGAATTCTCGCGTGGAGAAAGCCTCCGTCCGCAGTCAGGAGCGTTCGCACGACTGACACAAGACCGAGACGCACTTGTTACGTGGGTCAACCGGTTTTTCGGCGGGTTTTTCTTGCATTTCCGTGTGCAGGTGTGTCATAAGGCGCACCAGATTTGTAATGAAGTTGAGGAGTGTACTTATGAAAGTCAGGATTCTTCTTATCGCAGTGGCATTGATTGGAGTGGTTGCGGTTGGACCTGCGAACGCGACTGTTACCATCACATTTGCCAACGGTGACACGTTCGACGGGGATGTTGCTGGCAGCTTGGCGGGGCCATTCACCGACGCCGCTACACCACTCACTGCCGAGATTCTCACGAGCGCGGTCGCACCGGCTGGTTCGGTGGTGAACACGGTCGCTGGCCAGCTTGGCATCAACGATCCGGGCGCGGACACAGTGGATGCCTTTGACAATGGGGAGAGCTGGATCTTCTCATGGAGTCAGAACTCACAATTTGTGGGGATCGATCTGGGCGGGTACAGCACACTAGCAGAAGACTTCGCATTTTCAGTGCAGTCGCCCGAGTTGGTCGGGTTGGTAATCACTCCCGGCAGCGCGAACGTCGCTTTCAACAGTGGCACCGGCACATTCACTTTCGACAGCGGCACGTTAAGCGACATTTTTACCGCGACGGATCTGTACGGTTCTGGCCCCATTCCCGTGATCGCGAATACGAGGACCATCAAGTTCAGTTTCTCCGCGGCGGGAGAGAATGCCTTTGTTCAGGGGATGTCATTCAACCTCCTCATCCCTGAGCCTTCGTCCGCAGTGGCGATGACCCTTTCGGGTGTGTTGCTTTTGCTCGCCCAGCGTCGCCGCAGCTGAAGCTCGCTCACTGCCGACTTGCAAACGGGTTCCGGCAGCTCCATGCTGCGCGGCATGTCGTTTCAACGGAGCACGTTGTTTCACTTCATTCTCATCGTCTGCGCGGCGTTCTGCGTCGCCACCGGTTTGGCCCGCGAAGTCCCCATCACGATTCTCTCCACCACCGATCTCCACGGGACAATCCTGCCGGCCACAGACTACGAAGGGAACACGAACCGCGGCGGGATCGCGCGGCTCGCCACCAAGATCGCCGAGATCCGCGCCCAGACACCGAACGTGCTGCTGCTCGATTCAGGGGACACCATTCAGGGCACAGCGGCCAGTTTTCTCGACAAGGGGCAGGTTATTGTACGGCTCGTCAATCATCTCAAATTCGACGCATGGACACTCGGCAACCATGAGTTTGATTGGGGAACGGAAACCCTTGCTGCCTGCCTGGCGAAAGCGGAAGTCCCCGTGCTGGCTGGCAACCTGAAGACGAACTCCGACGACGCAAAAGCCAGGTTCGCCAAGGTGCAACCGTTCGTGATCAAGGAGGTGGACGGCGTGAAAGTCGCCATCATCGGGTTGACCACGCCCGGCATCCCGAATTGGAGCCGGCCGCGATTGATCCCCGGCCTCGAGTTCGAGCATTCCACCGTCGCGCTTCGGCGGATTGTGCCTGCCGTGCAAGCAGCCGGTGCGCTGGTGATCGTGCTGGCGGCGCATCAGGGGATTCGCGAAAGCGGCGATGACCACGCCAACCAGTTGAACGCCATCGCGAGCGGCTTCCCTGAGATTGACGCCATCGCGGGCGGCCACACGCATCGCAACCACCCCGAGTACAAGTTTCCCCGCTCCGACGTCCTTTACTGCCAGGCTGGCTACTGGGGAACGTGCCTCGGTCGCATTGATCTTGTGTACGACACCGAGGCCAGGAAGGTCGTCAGCCGTAAATCGAAGACGTTTCTCATGGACGACTCGGTGCCGCTCGACGCGAAGGTGCTCGAATTGGCGAAGAACGAACTCGCTGCCGCCGACAAACAGCTCTCGCGTGAGATCGGCACCGCGCCAAAGGAGTACACGCCGGCGGGCGCGCCGCGACAGGAGACGCCGATCCACAACCTCATCTTCGAAGCCATCGCCGCCTCGCTGCAAGAACGCGGTGTGGCAGTGGACGCGGTCGTTCACGGCTTGCTCGATGATCGCGTAATGCTGCGTCAGGGAACGCTGCGTGAAGCGGACGCTTGGAAGGTCGTTCCCTACGAGAACACCGTCGGTGTGATCGAGATCACGCCGGCCGAGCTAAAGGAGATTTTGGAGGAGAACGCCGACTCGCGCGACCGGTTCCGCGGCATCGGGGGGCTGAAGATGAAATTGCGGATGAGCGCCCCGCAGGGTGAACGCGTCGTCGCGCTGACCGACCGCGACGGCAAGCCGCTCGATGACAGCCAACGATATAAGGTCGCCTTCAACAGCTACGAGCTGGCCAGCGGCGGGCTGCGGTTCTCGAAGCTGCGCGAGATTGCTGAGCGACCGAGTTCGAAGCTCGTCGAGTACGACTTCCAGACACGCGAGTCGGTAATCCGCTACATCGAGAAGCAGAAAGAACTGAATCTCGGCGTCCACGGCTGGTGGGAGTACGTCAAGGCTAAGCCCGCGAAGAAGTCCTCCGACAACCCCCCCCTCAACTCCTCCTCCCGCACCGGTGCCGGCGGGCGCGGATTGAACCGATGGATCGCCGCATCGCGGGGCTGGTGAGTTCAGATCAAGCTCACTTTGCTCCCATTGCTCATTGATTGCTGCAATCTTCTCGCCGCTTCGCACCCAGCGGGGAAAACCGGTGCCGACCCTGCTTATCAGACGAAACGGTTTCCTCCTGCTTCGGTAACGGGCGTGAAGCGCTTCAGGAGCGACCAGCAGATCCGCTTGAACGTCCCGATCATCTCGCAAACGCCACGTCGCAATTGGTACATCAGCACCTCCAACGCGGGCATCACCTGGCTCAGCCCGGTGACGTGGGCCGTGGCGACGCTTCAGAGGGAATAACTATTCCCGCTCGATCCGCCGCAGACTCTCGATGGCAACGATCAACGCCCGCGGCAGGTGAAACGGGTCTTTGACGGGCAACGCAACCACCGTGTCCACCTTATTGCCACGCCGATCCAAGCGCTGTGTCCATTCCCCATGCTCGGGAACAGGAAAATGACGGAAGCTCCACTCATGCACCTTCCAGTACCAATCAAGACACCACGGCTCGCGGCAGTGTTCGTGCGCGAGCAAACACGCGGCCAGCGCTTCGGCGTGCGGCCACCAGAGTTTCATCTCGGCGTTGCGCCAGTACACGGGCTGCCGGCCTTCGACATCAATCCCCAAGAATAACCCACCATACTCTGCGTCCCAACCCTTCTCCAAGCACCAGCGGATCGGTTCGCAGGCGCGCGTGACCTGCTCCTCCATGCTTGCGTCGTTGAAAATCAGAATCTGGAAGTAACACGACTCGATCCCGTGCCCCGGCACCATCGTCCGTCCGGCGGGAGTGTCCTGCGGTTGACCATCCATGCCGAGGTATTCCAGCAAGACCTGACGATCGCGACGGACAAAATGATCCAGCACCTCCATCCCAAGCGACAGGCCATGGGAGCGAATCCTCTCGTCGCCCAGCAGCTTGCCGAGTTCGTAGAACGCCAGCGAGAACTGCATTCGTTCGCGGTGCGCCTTCATGCCCGGCGGTGTCGGATACGGCGCGGTCTTGTACGTGCCCGGGTGGGCAAGTCGTTCGCAGACGCTGCCGTAGGTCTCGAGCGCGATCAGTTTCGCCTCCTCGTTTCCCGTTGCCCGTGCGTACTCGGTCATCCCCATGATGGCGAAGGCGTCGGTCACGATGCTGTCCTCGCCCTTCGTGACGCGGCCGGATTCATCCGTGGTGAAGACCCAGTAACCCTTATTGTCGCGACCATGGGCCGTGAGGAATCGAAACAGTCCGTGGGCGGCCTCGAGCCACTCATTGCGTTTCTCGATGCGATTATACAGGGCCGAGAACGTCCACAACCCGCGCGCCTGCGACCAGATGAACTTGTCACGGCTCTGAATCACGCCATCGTCGCCGATGCAGGAGAAGATGCCGCCCCGCTGGCGATCAATCGCATGTTTCAGCCAGAATGGAACGATGTCCTCCCGCAGGTGCCGTTCGAGGAAGACGCGCAGCTCCGCAAGAGTCATGGCGTGCGCTCCGTACACCAGATCGGACTGCTCCAGGCAATGTGACCGTTCTTCTGTTGCACCTTCACCAGGTAGAAATCGTCGTTACCCGGTGCGGGATCGGTCCACTCGCCCGCGAAACGAAGCTCGCTCTCGGCGTGCGCTGGACCGAGACAGATCTTCGGGGCGGAGAATGCCTTGGCAATCGTTCCCCATGCGGTACGTTGCCTCAACTCTCCGATCCTCGTGGCGAAACCGCAACCGCACGGCGCCCCCTTGTATCGCGCCGACGCGCTGACCCGGCATTGCGTCGAGTCGGTTCCCTCCACGCGAAGCACGACCGCACTCGTCGGACGCGAGTTCAGGCGCGAGGTGCTTGCTTCGATCGCCGCCTCGTGTGGCAACAGCGACGCAACGCGGCTGACCTTCTCGATCGAGCCGCTGCCGCCTGCAAAACACGGCACCGCCTCGATCAGTTGCCCCCCGTTCACCGAAACCTGAATGAGCCAGTCGGTGACTTCCTTCGAGTTCATGCCGTCCCAGCCGAATTCGAGCCGCGCGAGGAACCGGTGATCTGTCGAATCGGACGGAGCCGACGGGACAGAATGGTGCGCCGGCGTTCCGTTCTTGAGGATCTGCACGTAATCCAGCGCCCCGAGCGTTTCCGTTTCCCAGCGGATGCGCCGTCGCGTTTGCGGCGGGAGGATGTCACCCATCATGCCGTCGGCGAGATGGAGCTTCAGCGCGATGCGGTCGCCCGTGACCGCGTACGTGTGACGCTGGCGAATCGCGTCGAACACGCTGGATCGGTTCAGTTTCTCCGCCCATACGGCGGCAAGCCCTTCGCCGTAACTTGCAGGATGACCCCAATGATTGTCGGTGGATGCCACGATGCCGAAGATGCGACCGCGCTTGAGTTGTTCGAGCGCGGTCTGCGATTTCTCCGTGCCGCCCATCGAGTGCAGCACGTACGGCCAATGCGTTTCGGGCTCCATCCCGTTGCCGTGCTCGGAAAAGACATCCACCACGGGTGAAACATCGGGCCGGTACGTCTCCCAATTGATCCCGCGCCAGCCCTGCCGATACGCGATGTGGTGCGGGATGAGAAGGACGCGGCGTTGTCGTGCAAACTCCTGCAACTCCCCCAGCGTGCTCCCCCGGCAAATCTCGCCCTCGGCGCCGGGGAACAACACGTGATTGTCGCCAAACATGCTCGAATGCCACTCGAATGCGACGAATGTCGTGAACGCGCCGTCCCGGTTTTCGTCGTTGGCCTTCCGTTGGACAGCATCCCATTTCTGCCGCACCAGTTCGAAGCCTTGCCGGTGGCCTTCCGCGATCTTCGGATCATCTTGCGGAAGATCGTGCCAGTGACCATGCGGCGTGAAGGCATAGACATCGAGCCGGCAAGCCTTCGCAATTTCGTACGAACGCTCGAGCGATCCCTTCCCGTAGCCCACGCCATTGTGGTTGTGGAGGTCAGCCCAATATGGACGCTCGTTCATGGTCTATCGCGGCTGCTGCACAACCTCACGGGCTTCCTTGGCTGCCTTCTTGGAACCTTCGGGCAGAAAACGGATATCGCCTCCCGCAACGATCATGTTGAATCCAGCTTCGACGCAAAACCGGATCATATCGGCGTTCGTGCCACCGCTGGCGAGCGAAAACTTGCCGTGCTTGCGACACGCGGCCACGACCGCTTGCATGTCGCTGCCAAGGGTGTTTTTCGAGCGCGGAGAGTCCATCGAGAACCCCCGACGCATCATCACGTCGTCGGGACCGAGGAACAGTACGTCCACGCCCGGCACCGCAGCGATCGCGTCTGCGTTCTCGATGGCCTGGGGCGATTCGATCTGGACGATGAGCAGCACTTCCTCGTTCGCCTTGTCCGAGAAGAGTCGCCCATGCAGATCGACCGGTCGTCGTCCCCCATAGGAACGTCCGCCGATGGGCGGGAACTTGGCCGCGTGAACGAGTTTGCGTGCTTCCTCTGAGGTGTCCACGAGCGGTACGATCACGCCCGCGGCAGCGGTATCGAGCGCGAGGCCGATGCGCCCGGTATCATGCGATGGTGAGCGGACGAACGCGGGTTTGCCGACCGCATCGCACGCCCGCACCATGGCGAGCAGGTCCTCGTAGCCCATCTCGCCATGTTGCCCATCAATCCACAACCAGTCCCAGTCGGGCGCGATTCGTTCCAGTTCGCCGGGGCACGGATACATGATGCACAGGCCGAACTGGGGAACCCCCGACGCGAGTGCGGCGCGAAAAGTTTTCCCGTTCATGTTGCAAAATCGCCCCCGGGCTTATAGCGCGAAGCGGCGGGAATGCACGCCTGTTTTTGCGCGGAAATTTCGCTTGTCAGCCGGCGGCGTCTATGGCAAGTTGCGCGCCCTTTTACGACGGGAAACAACGAAACGAGGTCCATCATGTACGCGGTAGTTCAAACGGGCAGCAAACAATATCGGGTTCAACAAGGCGACACGCTCGAAATCGAGCTCCTTGACGCCGAACAGGGCAAGGAAGTCACCCTCGACCAGGTGCTGCTCATCGCCGACGGCGACAAAGTGCAGATCGGCAAGCCCACGCTCGCCGGCGCGAAGGTCACCGCCGAGGTCGTCAAGCACAAGCGTGGACCGAAACTGATCGCGTTCAAGATGCGTCGTACCGAAGGCTATCACCGCAAGGTGGGTCACCGGCAGGAGCTCACGGTAGTCAAGGTCAAGGCGATTCAGGGATAGCGATTCGTTGGTCGCCGGGTCGTAGCCGCTTGCCAAACACTCCGGGCTTTGGCACTCTGCACTTGTGCAGACTGTGACCGCCAAAAAACTTCGTTCCCTCCTCGCCGCGTTCTGCAACAAACGCCTCATCGTTCTCGGCGACGCGATGGTGGACCAATACATCTGGGGCAAGGTCTCGCGCATTTCGCCCGAAGCACCGGTGCCCGTCGTCGAAGTAGCGCGGGAGACCTTCGTCCCCGGCGGTGCCGCCAATGTCAGTCGCAACATCGTCTCGCTCGGCGGCCACGCCGAACTCATTGCCGCAGTCGGCGCCGATGAGATGGGGGGAAAACTGGAGTCGCTCCTTGCCGAGGACCGAGTCGGCACGCAACACCTGATCCGTCATGGTCGCTATCCCACCACGGTCAAAACGCGCGTGATGGCGCATCAGCAACAGGTCGTCCGCATTGATCGTGAAGACCGCAGCGGACTCAACAGCGACGTGTCGGTGATGGCGCTGGAACGCGTGCAGCGCGAGCTTTCCCGTGCCGATGCCGTGGTACTGACCGACTATCACAAGGGCTTTCTCACGCAGCAATTGTTCGACGGAGCGGTGCGACTCGCGACGCGTGCGCGAAAGATCATTACCGTGGACCCCAAACCTTCGCATGCGCTGCGGATGCGCGGCATGACGGGGATCACCCCGAACCGCGCCGAGGCGTATTTGGCCGACGCCGCGCCTGCGGACCGCCCCGTGGAGCAGGTCGGTCAATCCCTCCTCCGAAAATGGGCGGCGAAGAACGTCCTGATCACTCTCGGCGAAGAGGGGATGGCGTTGTTTCAGCCGGACAAGAAACCGTTCCGCATCCCGACGATGGCGCGTGAGGTCTATGACGTCAGCGGCGCGGGAGATACCGTAATCGCGGCCTTCACGCTGGCGTTGGCCGCGGGCGCGAGCGCCGTCGAGGCGGCCATCATTGCCAACCACGCCGCGGGCGTCGTGGTCGGCAAAATCGGCACCGCCACGGTCTCACCCGAGGAACTCGTCGCCAGCTTCGAGGCGGAACGATGAACCGCGCCGTGTTTCTCGACCGCGACGGCACGCTGATCGTCGAGAAGAACTACCTCCACAAGATCGAGGACGTGGAGTTCATTCCCGGCGTCGGCACCGCGCTGGCGAAATTGCGGAAGAAAGGGTTCCTGCTGATTCTGGTCACGAACCAATCCGGTGTCTCGCGCGGCTATTTCACGATGGAGGACGTGCAGCGTGTCCACCGCCACATCATCGCCGTGTTGCAGAAAGACGGTGCCACGCTCGACGGCATTTACATCTGTCCGCACCAAGCCGAGGACAACTGCGAGTGCCGCAAGCCGGGGACAAAGCTCCTTCAGGATGCAAAGGAAAAATTCGGGATTGATCTGACCCGGTCCTTCATGGTCGGCGACCGCGAACTGGACGTGCAACTTGGGCAACGAGTTGGCTGCAAGTCGGTGCTCGTGAAGACGGGCTATGGAGAGCAGGTCATCGCGCAGAAACTCGCCGTGCCCGAGCATGTCGCGGCCGATGTAACGGCGGCAGTAGAGTGGATATTGAAACAGTGAGTGACGCCTGCCTTCTCACTTCGCGGCGCATCTCTTCTCGATCAGCGCTCGCAAATCCTTCAACGCCGCCTTCTCCGTCTCGTTTAGTGATTCCACCGTTTTGAGCACCGCGGAAGGATCCTGGTGGATTTTCTCCGTCACACCCACGGGCACGCCGAGCAGTCGCGTGAACTGCCGGTCGGCCGTGCTCTTCGATTTGCTCAGGAACACCCGGCTCAGAAACGCAAAGAAGGCGCTGTCCACCTTCACCCACACATCCAGCCGGTAGTCCAGCATCTCACTGCGATTCAGCGCCGGGTTCTTTGGTCGCACGTACTCGAGCACTACCACGCTGTGGCCGCCGACGGTGAACAAGCCTTTCTGCGTTCCTTCCACGTGGAACACCCGTTTGCCTTCGGCGGCATGGACGAACGTCAGGTAGCCGGTCGAGGTCTCGCCGTCGTCGCCGAAGATGCGCCCGTCCTTCTCGCGGCGGGTGGTGAAGTTGGCGACCCCGAGTCTGCGTCCGGCGAGCGCGCAATGCTCGAGATTGTCGAACAGGTACTCGAAGATCACCCGGTCACCGTGCAGTGTTCGCGGCCCGATGTTGAGTTCGAAGGTCGGGTATTGTGTCACCGCACGGACGAGCTCTCGTGATTCCCCGGACAGCTTGTCGAACGGAATTGCCTTCGGGTCGGGCGCCACATCGGCATGCGCACCCCATGCGGAGGCGAGCACCACAAGGCCGCCCAACACACCTGCCACCACCCCGAGTCGGTTCAACGCGGGACCAGAATGGTATTTATGATTGCTGACGGAGTTGACGTTCGGCTTCGAGCCAATGCTCAATGTCCTGACCATGCGGGCATCCGCGCGACTGCCAGATTTCGTAAGCGCGTCGCGCGATCTCCTCTGCACTTGCTGTCGCACTCGCAGTTGATGCGACGCTGCGAGCGGCGCGTTGGCGCGAGCGCGCAGAGGAAGTTCGGGTTTGCACTCCAAAGACACGATTTTGTCCCAAGTCTGTAGCCATAGATGGCTCCTTTCGTTATGAGTCGGTTTATCCTCGGGCACATACATTCTATCCGAGAACCGGGACTTCGCAAAGCCATTTTTGTTCCGACGCGGCGACGGACGCGTGTCGGCGGGGGCGCGAACTGTCGCGCTTGCGCGCCATCAGGCGTATTTCCTTGAAAACCATGCGCCGGCCCAATATCACTTGCCGCCGTCGCGGGCGGGCAGATTTTGCTCACGCAGCGCAACTTTAACCAGCGGACTGGCAGAGATTGCCCGTCCCACTCACGAGGGAGAATTGACATGGCACGACCAGTTACGTTGTTCACGGGACAGTGGGCCGACCTGACGTTCGAGGTGGCTTGTCAGAAAGCGAAATCGTTTGGCTACGATGGAATCGAGTTGCCTTGTTGGGGCGACCATTTCGACGTCAGCAAGGCACACAAGGACAAATCCTACTGCGACGGGCGACACGAGATCCTCGCCAAGCATGGACTCAAGACCTGGGCCATCAGCAGCCATCTCGTCGGCCAGGCCATTTGCGACCACATTGATGCCCGGCACAAGGCGATCCTCCCGCCGCACGTCTGGGGCGACGGTAAACCCGATGGCGTGCGCAAGCGCGCCGCCGAGGAAATGAAGAAGACGGCCCACGCGGCAAAGAACCTCGGCGTGAAAGTCGTCAACGGCTTCACCGGCAGCAGCATCTGGCATTACCTCTACAGTTTCCCGCCCGTGTCGCAGCAGATGATTGACGACGGCTATGCGCAGTTTGCCACAGCGTGGAATCCGATCCTCGACGAGTTCAAGAAATGCGGTGTGCGGTTCGCGCTCGAAGTGCATCCAACGGAGATCGCGTTCGACATCGCCAGCTCTGAACGCGCCATCGCTGCGCTCAAGGGCCGCAAGGAGTTCGGCTTCAACTACGATCCGTCGCACCTCGGCTATCAGGGCGTGGATTACGTGAAGTTCATCCGTCGTTTCGGCGACCGCATCTATCACGTCCACATGAAGGATGTTTGGTGGGGTCACGGCGACGGCACCGTGGGCGTGTTCGGTGGCCACACCAACTTCGGCGATGCGCGCCGCTACTGGGATTTCCGCAGCCTCGGCCACGGCGACATCAACTTCGAGGAGATCATCGTCGCGCTCAACGACGTAGGCTATCAAGGCCCGTTGAGCGTCGAGTGGGAAGACATCCGCATGGATCGCGAGTACGGTGCCGCCGAAGCCTGCGCGTTCGTCAAGAAACTCAGCTTCAAGCCGAGCGCC
The DNA here is from genome assembly GCA_964582645.1 of uncultured Verrucomicrobiota bacterium. GTDB lineage: Bacteria > Verrucomicrobiota > Verrucomicrobiia > Palsa-1439 > CAZOTB01 > CAZOTB01. Next base: position 46,599 of record CAZOTB010000002.1, read on the forward strand.
GTGGCGTTCGACGCGGCGTTTGAGAAGTGATCGGTGGAAGCCCGATGCTGTCCAAAGCGAGCTTTCGAGTCCGGTAGCGAACAGTTTTCACTGCGTTGGAGCGATGTCGCAAGCGACCATAATCCGATTGAACCGGAACCGAGTCTGGCTTGGGATGACGGCCGGATCATTCGCTGCGAGCGTGACTTGGTATTGCGCTTATCCGAGGGTGAGTGGCTCCGCTCACGCGGCTTGTTCGTTCAATGGGTCTATCCACTGCAGATCGTGAAAGCGCGCGAATCCGCTGTCGGCGCTTGCCAGGGTTGCTTCCGCCTCGATGGCAACCGCCGCGATGAACGCATCCGTGATATCGTTGCCCGCCAGGCGAAGGTCCCGGCAGAGGCGGATGAATGTTTCCCGATGCCCCGGCGCGGTGCGGACTTCGGTCACGAGGGGGCAAGCCCTGATGGCGTTCAAGAAACTGAGCGATTCTTCCAGGCTCGAAGGCTGGGCAAACGCCCGGGGATTCGTCGTGATCCGGAGGAACGCCAGTTCGGTGAACTCATGCAAACCCAGCGGCTCTCGTTCTGCGAGCTTTTTCTCCACCCACCGCTTCGCCTTGGCGTGCTGGACGAGGTCTCGGCGGAAAGCGTAGATCAACACATTGGCGTCGAGCAGTAGCATGTTGACTCAGGCGGGGCGACCGTGCAACCGATGCGCGTCCATGTCGCTCATTTGCGGTTGTTCAGGAGCCTGGCGGCTTCCGAGTCTTCCGCGGTCTCGCGGGCGTGCCGCAAATCCCGAACCCCTCGTGCGAACCCGCCCTTGGCACGGCTCACCGGCAGCTTGACCCTGCGCACCCGCTGGCGCGTCCCGTTGCCGGAGCGTCCCCCCAGATACTGGCGCAGGGCATCCTCAATATAGTGGTGGAGAGTCACGCCCTTCTTTGCCGCCTCCGCTTTGGCCTGGCGCATGATACGATCATCGAACCGCAACGTAGTTTGCATGTGCCAAAATTAATAGACCGACGGGTTGGTGTCAAACCGCTCTACTTGCCCGCCAGCTTGACCACAACGACCTTTTCAGCGTCATCCCATGTGGCAGCGTATTGCTTCGTCTTCGGGTGCTCGAGTTCGTAGTGCCGCAGGAAGGAAATGGCGGTGATTTGAAACCCTCCGCCCTTCACGGGCCGCAGCTTGTAGCTGTGCTCCGTCTCCGGCGCAACCGGGCGAATCCCGATCCGGCGCGACTTGGCATCATAGAGTAACTGTACCGCCTCGGCTTTCGGCAGATACTGTTCCTGGCACGCTTGGTTCAGACCGAAGGTGCCGTTCTTGGTCACGCTGACCGTCGGCTCCAAGCTCCTGGGTTTCCGATTTACTCCTGTAAACGTCTCGAATCCCATAATGTGTTCTCCATTCCTTATTGAGCAGCTATTTCCAGTCTTGTCGCCGCAGGTTTTACACCTGCGAACTGTTTGCACTACAGAAAAGTCTTCTCGAATCAGCTTTCATCACCACGATACAAACCGAAAGTCCCACTTGCGTCAATGCCGGATCCAGGCGAACCCGTTCTCACGGTGGCAAGCTGAAGCTTGAACTACCTACGCAAGCAGCAACCCCGTTCTTGGGAATCGAACGATCCCGGCGCCAGCGTTCGTAGTTCAAGCTTCAGCTTGCTCCTGCACATGTCGCAGTGACCGACAACCTCGGGACACCGCTTTCCGCCCGTATGGCCCGGCCCCACAATCGCTCCTGAAAGAGCTTGACCGGGCCGGGTGCGCGTTGCACACTCTCGGCCAAACAAGGGAAGGCGAATCACATGCGCCGAACGATCACGCGATTGACTGGATCCCGGTTGAGCGCCAGCAGGAAAAAGCACTCCATGGCCTCGTCCGACTCGATTGGAAAGGACACCGCTTCTTGATCGCCACTGACTGTGCCTTCAGCGACGACGCCATGGATTCCCTCGCCACCCACGACCTGCGGGCGGAGGTGCTCGTCGTCCCAGGACGACTCGGACCGTCAGATCGTCCGGCTCAAGCCAGGTACCACGACCTGCTCCGAGCGTTGATCCCCGCCGCAAACCCGGAACTCATCGTCCTGTGCGACGGTGACCCGTCCCTCTTTTCCGCCACACTCGCGGTTTGCCGGACCGCGTGCCAAGCCCCCGTGCTCTCCACCCGGCTGACGGGTGCCCTGACCTTCAGCTTGACGCCGGACCGCACACTGGTCATCAGCCCCTATCACCCGAACAGCAAACCCGTTCGGCTCTCGCCGCGCCGGTCACCTCACGACTCTTTACAACCTTCAGCCCTCGACATTAAACCCCGCCACAGTGCCGATCGCCCTGTAAACAGCCCGTTTCTCGGTCCGGTACTCACGACCCGAAACGCAGCCTCAGAACAACACGGCGGGACGCATCCAGAGGAATAGCCATGACATGTAATCATTCAAGTGGAGGTTTCTTCGGAAGAATGAAGGATAAAGTTGTTGGTGGATATGAAGGAATTAAGAATAGATTGTTAGGAGATGGTGTATTTGATTTGGAGTATGTTGGACAAGAAAGATCTGGATTACCAGGTATTAATTATGCTGGTAATAAAGCATTTACGCTGATTGAATTACTTGTTGTTACTGGAATTATTGCTATTTTAGCTGCGATGACTTTGCCTGCTTTGAGTTCTGCTAAAGCTGCCGGGAAAAGAGCATCATGCATTAATAATTTGAATCAAATTGGAAAAGCCATGACGATGTATGCTGGAGATAATAAAGATTTTCTACCTCCAACTGGGACTCTCATGAATGATGTAACTTCAGATTGGCAGCTTAGAACTCCTTTAGGCACAAATTTTAATGCGGGCATGGTTATAGCAAATGCAGGCACAACAATCTCGACTGGAAATATTGCTAGTTATAAATCGTTTGCTTGTCCCGATGCCAGTTATTTTACACTTAAGAAATTAGATGATGATTGGTCAAATCCAAGCGGAGTACCAGAAAGTTCTTATTTGTATAGAAGTAAAATGCATGGAAGACTTGAAAAGCTTGGTGATCTAAATGGTCAAGAACCAAATAATCTTATTATGACGGACTTTAACAAATATTATGGTAGTCCAAATGAGAATCATCGAGGGAAGTTAGTAAACGTTTTATTTGCTGATGGACATGTTGCAACAGCAAATAATATAAGTAATGAATTGGGTATTTATGTTCCGGCTCGTTTATCAAATTATTGGAATATTCTCAAGGTAAAATTTCCTGGAGGAATTTAACTATTTTATAAACTTTTAAATAGATTATTTTCTTCGATTACTTATGAGAAAAGGTTGTTTGTTAATGAGAGGGATGTGTTAGTTGTCGTAGCCGCGTGGGGTGAGAGCAGCTTCTCATGCAGAAATGTCGGGCTTGGTGCATACCTCCGATCATTGGTGCCATTCGAGTAATTCGTGGCTACAGTCTGCTCCATGACCTCCCCATCACGATCCTTGTGAATCGGCTTCAATAGGATTAGAGTATGCCCGATGAAACTCCGGACGGACCTGCTCAAGCACGCGACTCCAAAGGAAGCACTCAAGGAGGGACTGGCGAACATTCACCGTTACAAGCCCGAGCCGCGTTTCTCCAAAACTGGGACTGGGAGTCTGTCGTCCGCCACAACCGAAGAGTCTGCGAATGAGGTCGCGCGCAGTACGGCACGAATTCAGAAAGCGTTGCGAAAGTCCGGAGCCAATGGGAGGAAAAACGGCTCGTCGCCGCGTCGCTAGGCGACACCCTCGATTTCCTCCGCCGTTGTCACCGCGAGGCACCGTTCTTCTTCTTCAACGGGAACACATTCGCTGAGATCGGCCGCACATTCTCAGACTACCTCTTTGCGGAACTCCCCGCCGTCCGCCGCCGCGAAGCCACTTCCGCCGTCGCCCACTACATTGCCGGTGTGCTTGACCGGCAGTTCATGGTTGAGATTGTCGAGGAGCTTTGCCAGAGCGCAGAACTCAAGCCGGGCGACCGCGTAAAGACTCTGCGCGGCTCCTCCCGAGGCGCAGTTGTCCGCTTGCTCGATGATGGCCGGGTGGTCTGGAGAGCGGACGGCGCGCGAATGGAGATCGTCGCTTTGCCCGAGAGCCTGCTTCTCGACAAGTCGAAGTAATGCAGTCCCAGAGAGCCGGCAAAACCATTACCGGAACAATCATTCTGCCCGCAATCATTTTGCCGGATTCTCGGAGAAATCGGATCATCCGCAGCGCCGCCTTTGTGCATCGGGGCGCCTGAGGCGGTGTCCGTAGCTTGCCTACGCCGATGCGGTCGGGGAGCTGCCAGGATTCAATTCCAGTGCGGTCACCAGAAACATGTCCACGAAGCTCGATGCGTCGTTCGGGCCGTGGAAAACACAGACGATGCGTCCGGTCTGTGACGCCGCCACGAAGTCGGGATGCGCCACGGGGATGTTGCGGCCATCCGCCAGATGCATCGTGAACGGCACGAATGGCTGAGAGTGAACCAGTTCATGAAACTCCTCGATTGTCATGGCCTACCTTTTACCCTATTTGGGGGTGTCACGCAAGCCACCCTTTCTCGGTTAAATCATCCGTAACGCCGCCTGCATCCAGCCGAGCGCGTACGCCATGCCGGCATGCCACGGCGCGTCGCAGCTCATCTGTGGCGTGTGGTCGGGAATCAACACGCCCTCGAACCCGTTCTTCTTGAGGATGCGCAACACACGAATCATGTCCACGTCGCCTTCGTCCACGAAAGTCTCCTCGTAGTGCGGCACCTTGCCGCGAATGTTGCGGAAGTGGACGTACCCCAGCTTCCCCTGCTTGCTGTAGTGGTCCACGACCTCGTAAATGTCGCCTTCGGTCATCTCGGCCAGTGAACCGATGCAAAACTCCAGTGTATTCGCCTTGCTCGGCTTGAGATCGAGCAACCGCTGGTAGTAGTGCGGCTGATAGACCAAACGCGGCTGGCCACGGAGCGTCGGCAACGGCGGATCATCGGGATGCGCCGCGAGCTTCACGCCCGCGTCCTCCGCGACGGGAACGACCTCGTCGAGGAAATCCTCCAGCCGCTTCCACAATTCCTCACGATCTACCGACGGCACGGTGCCTTTCGGCGCGTGCGGGTCGTAGATCATGTTCCAAACCATCCCGTTTGGCATCGGTGTGTCGAGCGGGCCGTCCATGCCAACGGAGAGAGCGCCGCCGCGTGCGAACGGACCGGTCACGCGTCCGGTGACGCCGGCAAGGCTGAAGTTATAGCCCATCACGGGAACTCCCGCCTTCCCGAGCCGACGGATGATCGTCTTGACGTTCTCGATGTGCTGTTTCTTCTTCGGTCCATCGAGCAACACATCGTGCCAGTGAGCAGGATCGAAGTTCTCAAACGCCTCCAACTCGAGCCCTGCGGCGTTGATCTCCTTGCGCAACGCGACGATTTCTTCGAGCGTCCAGAGCTGGTTCGGGTCGCCCGCCAAGCCCCAGCCCGTGTCGGTGCCGGTGGGTTGATTGTCGTGCGCGCTGTGTTTGCCGCCTTGGAAGTAGTCCACGTAGTGCACGACGATGTGCGTCGCGCCCGCCTGCCGCGCGAACGCAAAGTTCTCGCGCGTCAACATGTGGCGATAGAGGCCGAGTCCGAGTTTCATTGGAAGCGATGGAAAAGTGGAAGGATGGAAGAAAGGAAGGTTGGGATCATGCAGCGAAGATCAGTCTTCCACTCTTCCATGCTTCCATTCATCGAGATCATCTTGGTCTCTCAATCTTCAGCAGCGTGTACGGATACAAGATCGTCACCCAGATTCGTCCGTCGTGTCCGACGACCATGCCCATGTGAGAATACATCGGCGTCAGTGTGCCATCGGGCAACTTGTGGAAGCCATGCCGGTAGGGACGGGGCTTGCCGTTCCAGAGCGGAGAAAAATCGGCGAAGTCGGGATTCTTCACCGCCAGCACGCCGAGGTCTTCCATCTTGCCGGTCTTGGGAGTGAAGCGCGCGAGGTGATGCAGGTAGCCGGTGCCGAACCTGGTCGTGTTGTCCACGCGGATCACCGTATAGACGCGGCCATCCGGTGCGATGCTCAACGCGCAGCGCGAGTCGGGATTTTTGCCTTCGATCATTTTCCCGTGGTTCGCCAACTGGACCGTCTCGCCTTCACTCAACAAATCCACTGAGAACAGCCGGGTGTCCGTCATCAGGATGAGATATGCGGTTCGCCCGTCCGCGGCGAGATTCCAGGTGTAGATGCGCTCCTGATCCTTGCGGGTGAACTTCTGTCCGTCGAGAATGAGATCGCGCGTCCGCAGTTTGCCGGTCTCGGGATCGTACTGTACGAGACGGAAATCCGCCGTGATCGAGTTCGCCCGGCCATTTGCGTCAATCAACGTCGTTGCGTACGGCGTCAATTGTAGCGCCGGGTCGGGCTCGCGGTACTTCTTCGTCTTTGTGTCATAAACCATGTAATGCTGTTCCTCGCACGTGACGACGTAGATCAATCCACGCTTCTCGTCGGCGACGACATCAATCACGCCCTCCTTCGGATAGGGCATCCCGAGACATTCCGCCTTGTCCCCCTTCGGGTCGTAGGTCATCACGTAACCGCCCGGGTACTCGGAGGTGTCGCCGGGGATCACCCGGTACCCCTGCTTGCTGCCGACGTAGATTTTTCCTGATGGCCCAACGAAGTTGCGCGTATGGATCTTCGATTGCGCCGCGTAACCCGCCGCCGTCACACCGCAGAGCCTGCGGGTATCAATCACGATCCGCTGCCGTTCCGTGCGCGGGTCGAACTCGACGAGGTACGAGTTGAACTGATACTGCGCCGTGCCGACATAGACCTTGCCGTTCCTGCCCTCGCACAACGAGAAGTAGCCCGATTCCTCTGAGGTCGTTTCCGGCAGGACATGGTAGGCCTTGGCCCAGACATAAGGAAAGGGGGGGCGGTTGGTTTGCCCGGCAGGAACGCCGGAGCTGCACAGCAGCAACATCAACAGAACAAAACAGGCCGACGGGGGCGTCGAAAGATCCACGAGTCTCCATTTCATTCGGGGGAGATTCAAACACACGCTCGCCTTTTTTCAAAGCGAATGTTAGGCAAGGGCGCATGTTGCTATCAGACCGCGTTCGCGAGGAATTTCAGAACCGCTTCCACATGGCGCCGCCGTTCGTCGTGCGGGCGCCGGGTCGCGTCAACCTCATCGGCGAGCACACCGACTACAACGACGGTTTCGTGTTGCCCCTGGCGATTGATCGCGCGATCTGGATCGCGTTGCGGCCGCGCCACGATATGCACGTGTCGGTCCGCTCGCTCGACTTCGACGAGGTCGCAAAGTTCGACCTGCAGTCGCTCACCAAGAACAAGAAACACTGGGCCGAATACATCAAGGGCATGGCGTGGGCGTTGCAGGACGCCGGCCACACGCTGCGCGGTTGGGAAGGAGTGATCGCCGGCGACATCCCGATCGGCGCGGGCCTGGCTTCATCTGCGGCGATGGAAATGGCGTCGGCGCGGGCCTTCGCAGCCGTGTCGGGGGTTGCATGGGAGCCGGTGCCGATGGCCAAACTCGGGCAGCGCGCCGAAAACAAATGGATCGGCGTCAACTGCGGCATCATGGACGAAGCCATCTCCGCCAACGGTCGCGAGGGGCACGCGATGCTGATTGACTGCCGGACGCTCGACATGACCCCTGCCCCGCTGCCGCCCGGGGCTGCCGTGGTGGTCCTCGACACCGCGACGCGCCGCGGGCTGGTGGACTCCGCCTACAACGAACGCCGTGCCCAGTGCGAAGCCGCCAGTCAGTTCTTTGGCGTGCGTGCGTTACGAGACGTGACGCCGACGATGTTCGATGCGCACGGCTCCGGCCTGGACGAACTCACTCGGCGCCGCGCCCGGCACATCATCACCGAGAACAAACGCACCCTGCAGGCGGTCAAGGCCATGCAGCGTGGCGAGGCCGGAACGCTTGGCACATTGATGAACGCCAGCCACGAGAGCTTGCGGAACGACTTCGAGGTCTCCAGCGACGCACTTGACAGCATCGTCGAATGCGCGCAGCGTCAGCCCGGCTGCTTCGGGGCGCGGATGACCGGCGCGGGATTCGGCGGCTGCGCGGTGGCTTTGATTGATGCAGCGGAGAGCGAGCAGTTTGTGCCGTCGGTCGTCGCCCAGCATGAGCAGGCGACAGGCAGGAAGCCAAACATCTACGTTTGCAGGGCGAGCGACGGAGCGGCAATCGTCGGATGAGAATCGAGGCTGCCACCACCGGCTCTTCTTACGCACCTTTTACAAGCTTTGCGTTTGCAGTTTTCAAAGGAACTGGCACAATATGCCGCCAAGGATGAGTAAACGACTTTGGATGGACATGGTTCGCCGCTGCCTCGCCGCATTCTTGTGCGTCGTGCTCGTGGCGCCGGTTTCCGTTCCCGGCCAGGATACGCCCAAGATTGAGGGGCCGACTCTGCGTCCGGCTGCCACCGATCTGCCGCCCGCACCGCCGCCGGCGACCGTTCCCACCAAGACCGGCATGCGCGTTTCGTCGAACCCCGATGAGAAACCCAGCCTGACCGTCCGCTGGGAAAGCGCGCCGGCCGCGGCTGCATTGCAGAGATACTCCGACCTCACCGGGCGCACCGTGATCCAGAACGCCGCGCTCTCGGGCGTGGTTTCACTGGACACCAAGACCATGCTCACCACCAACGAGATGCTCCTCGCCATCGAGAGCGTGTTGTTCGCCAACGGCATCTCGCTGACACCGATGGGCGACAAGTTTGTGAAAGCCGCCGCCAACCAGGCCATCGCGCGCGAGGGCATCGCCATTGCCGGGGCGGACGCGGAGTTTCCCGAGGGCGACCGCATCACGGCGACGGTGATCCCGTTGCAGTACCTGGATGTGGGCGACGCGTCCATCGTGCAAAGCCTGTCGCAGTTCATCCATCAACCCGGAGGCACGATCCTGCCGTTGACGCGCTCGAACAGTCTGCTGATCATTGACACCACGCTCATCGTGAAACGGTTGCAGGAGATTCTCGAGCGCCTCGATCAGAAGGTCGAGAACCGCATTCAGACTTACTATCGTCCTTTGACCAACGCAGAGGCGTCGAAGGTCGCCGCGACGATCCAGGCGTTGATCACGGGATCGGCGCCGGCGACAGGGGGCGCTCCCCGACCTCCGCCCCGGCCAGGCCAGCCAGCCACAGTGGCGGCAGGTCCTACCGAGGAGTCCATCGTAGCCGGCAAGGTCATCATCCAGGCGGACGAGCGCACGAACACGCTCATCATTTTGACCCGACCATCGAACCTCGAATTCCTCGAAGGCATCATCAGCGCGCTCGATGCGAAGGTCGAACCCGAGATTCGCTTCAAGAAATTCAAGCTCGAACACGCGCGCGCGGAGGATGCCGCCGATATCTTGCTGTCGCTGACGGGCAGCGGCAGCCAACCGACGATCCAACGCCGCGCCTCGACCACCCAGCGTGCCGACCGCAACCGGCTCGGACGCACGAGCTACGGCTCGAGTGCCCGCGACCGCACACAGACGGGAGCGCAACAGCCGCAGCCGCAGTTGCCGCCCATCGCGCGCCAACCGACCACGCCCACCGGGACCACCGCGACCCAACCCGGGCAGGGTGTGGAGAGGCCGGATTTCGTGTTGAGCGAACGAGCGCGCGTGATCGCCGATCCCCGGCAAGGCTCGATCCTTGTGTTGGGCACGGCCAGCGATCTGGAACTGGTCGAGATGATCATCCCGGAAATTGACCTGGCCCTGGCGCAGGTCATGATCGAGTCCATCATCGTCGAGGTCACGCTCGACAACAACGCCGAGTTCGGCGTGAACATCCTCCAGCGCGAGTGGGAAAAGGGCAGCAACAAGGGCGGCGGCGCCTCCCTGCCATCGGTAGTTGCCACCAACGCGCTGCAGAAACTTGCGTTCCTGCGCGACCCGCAACAGTTTGCCGCCTCGGGTCTGGCGGGTCTTGGGGGGCTTACCTATTTTCTCGACCTCGGCGGCCTCGATCTCGATGTCATCGTGCGCGCCGTGGCGGGTTCGTCCAACTTCAAGGTGCTGCAGCGGCCATTGCTCCAATCGTCGCAGAACGAGCCCGCGCACATCTTCGTGGGCGAGACGCGCCCAATCATCACCGCCACACAAACCAGTTTCACCGGTGACGATGCGCTGCGCTCCACCATCGAACAGTTCGACATCGGTGTCACCCTTGATGTGACTCCCAACATCACGCCCGGTGGATTGGTGGAACTCGAGGTCGAACAGACCGTCGAGGACGTCTCCGGCGAAGTGCGGGTGGACAACAACCTGCAACCGATCGTCTCCCGTCGCGAGTTGACCTCCCTGGTGAGCGTACGGGACCGGGGCGTCGTCGCGCTCGGCGGTCTCATCAAGAACGGCAAGACGAAAACGGAGAGCAAGGTGCCGATTCTGGGCGATATCCCCCTCCTCAGCTACGCCTTCAAGCAGACCTCGTGGAAGGATTCCCGTATCGAATTGATTGTGTTCCTGCGGCCCACCGTGCTGCGCAGCGCCGATGAAGCCATGAAGGAAGCGCAGAAGTTGAGGAACAAATTCAAGGGACTCGACAACATTCCGAAACAGGACGTGCCGGCTCTGCCTGAAGAACCCGGTCCTCCCGAGAAGAAACCCTGGTACGCGCCGTTGCAGCCGCCGCCGTCCTGAGCCGCGTGGGGGGCGACGCGATGTGGCCAACGCCACTTCCTGCTCTCCCGGCGATGGCGATTCCATCCGCTATCGGATCACCACATCGTCGGATGACCACATCTTCTGGTCGGGGCCGGCGGAGCGGATCTCGGTCTGGTTGGCAGAAAGCTGATGGAAGAAATACGGCGTACCCCAGACGTCCACCAACTCACCCTTGTCATTGATTCGGTTCCCGTCGGCGATCGAGAATCTCACATGCTTTGGGTTGTCGCCGTTGAGCGCGCGCGCGATCTCAGGGTTCGAGCCGACCGGGTTGCCGCCGTACATCGCGTTGTATTGGCGGAACGTCGTGCGCAGGCTGTCCAGCGCAACCGTCGCGGGAGTGTGGGCTTCGAGGGGAGCCGGTGAGGGAGAAACGCCGGGGGTGCTGGTGGAAGCCGTTGCCGCCGGGAGGGCGGCCGCTACAACGTTGGTTGTCTCGACCGGCGGGGTTGCAACCCTGCCGCCGAAACGACCGCCGGTATTGGTGACAGCCGGACTGTTTTCGTCGTGAGACTGCGAGACGGGCTGGGACCGTGCGCTTCGCGAGGCGGGCTTCAGATGCGTTCCAAACCAATCGGCGCTCCACCAGAGGAAGGCGGAAATTGCGATCAGGATGAAGACCAGCAACAGCAACCGCGTCTTCATCGCTCAGAGCATGAAGCCGAGATCAGGATGGGCGAAACGGCCGATGTTCGGGAACACGGTGGCCATGTCCGAGCTGCCGACGCCGAACCATTTCGCGAGTGTCGCCGAGTATTCGTCCACGGAAGTGGTGGGAATCCAACGACCCAAGCCGGTGTCGTCGGGGCCGTTGACGGTGAGCGCGGGAAGAATTCCGAACGTGCGCCGACCATTGACGCCGCCGCCCACGATGATGTGGTGGCTGCCCCAACCATGGTCGCTACCCTGGCCATTGGTCGGGAACGTCCTTCCGAAATCGCTCGCGGTGAACGCCGTGACCTTCGAAGGCAACGCGGCGTCCTCTCCTGCCTGCGCCGCGAGTTGCTCCATGGCGCGCTGGAAGGCGAAGAGGCTCTGACTCAACTCGCCGATCAGATTCGCGTGGCCGCCGACGGTGGTGTCGTTCGGATTCGCGGCGTTGCCCACCTGTCCCGTGTGCGTGTCGTAGCCACTGACCGAGACGAAGAAAATCTGCCGCTTCATGTTCATCGCCGAGCGTGCCGCGATGAGGCGGGCAACCATTTTAAGCTGGTTGCCGAGCGTGGTGTTCGGAAATGGCACGGTCCAGTACGTAGCCGACGCCGTGGGCGCGATCGCGGTGTTCAACACGTCTGCGGTGTTGATCGAATGGGCAGCGACGGTGGCGTAGGCCTGCTCCTGCATGTTCGGGTAGTTGAGCCCGAGGATGTCCTTTACCGCCTGCAAGCGCGGGCCCGTCACCCCGGTCAAGGACACCGCGCCCGTCGTGGAGACGGAGTATTGCGACACGATGTTGCCGACCTCGAATGTGTTCGCGCCCGCGAGCGTGACGGTGAGCGAGATTTTTCCGCCGTTGCTCGTGTTGAGCGTATCGAGCAGGTCGGCGCAACGTCCGCCCCACCCCGTCAGTGGCGGTTGATCGGGGATGGATGTCTGCCATTGTGTGACCTGGTCGGCGTGGGAAAACAACTGCGGCGGCTTGGCGACGCTCCCTGCCTGGTACTGGGCGCGGGTGATCGGATAGACGAGCGTGCCGGTGTTGAACAGGACCGCTAGTTTGTTCTCGGCGAAGAGCGTTTGCAGGCCGGTGCAACTGGGATGCAACCCATAGGTGTGCCCGTCATTATTGATCGGTGTAATCGGGAGCAGGCTGGATTGTGGCAGCGCGAGGTTCTGACGGATGGCCGCGTAGTTTTGGTATTCGGTGTCGCCGGCGGGCACGATCAGGTTGTTCGAGTCGTTGCCGCCGGCAAGGAAGACGCACACCAGCGCCTTGTAATCGGTGATTGTGCCCTGCGCCATCGCCGCGTTGATGAAACGCAGGTCCCGCAACATGCTGGTGACCGCCCACGTGCCGACGGCGGCGCAGGAAGCCTTGCGGAGAAAATCGCGGCGGGTGATGGGCTGGGCGTAACGTTTGCGGCTCATAAGATTACTTCTGGATGGTGAAGTCCGGCGAGGTGACCATGAGGTGGATGGTGGCGCGAACCCGGTCGCGTTGCTGGCTGGCGGTTGGAGGAGTCGAATACGGGAAGTTGGTCGAGGTGACGTACGTCACAATCGTGTTGGACGCGCCTGTGGACAACTGACCCGCCAGCAGCAGGGAGTTCAGCGTGCCCACCAGGCTCGGGACGCCGGTGTTGCTGGTGTAATTGGTGGTCATGTACGGACCAATGTCGAGGACGATCGAGCCGTTGCCGTTCTTAAAGCTGTTCAACCCATTGGTGTTCGATCCCTGGCTGTTGATGATCGCCCCCGCGAGGAAGTTGTTTTGCAGCGCCACACCGGTGTCGGACGTGAGCTGGAACTCGGGCGTGGTCAATCCCGCCGAGGCGAGAAGCCCCGGGAACTTGTAGTCGGGGAAGAAGTAGTTGAACACCGTCGGCGACCGCAACGGCGTCTGGGTCAGGTCGAGGTCGGTCACGCCCATGTTCCACGTGCTCGACTGGACCGTGACGTTGCCCGATCGCACCAGCGGCGGCCCGGCTAGCGGCGCGACCACGTGGCTGTTCTGGTTTTGATTGGCGACCGCGCCGACGACGATGGTGAAGTGATCCTCATCCACGACCGACGCCACCGCATACTGGCCGTCCGCCGCCGTGCCGGACATGAAATCAATATAGACCTGGTCGCCCGGGTTCAGCCCGTGGTTGCCGGCCGTGCTGACGGTGATGATGTTTGTGTTCGGCTGCGAGTAGCCGCCCTTGTAGAACGCGAGCAGGCAATTGCCCGAAAGCGTCGCCGCGTCCGGGGTCGTCACGCTGAAAGCCGAATTCGACGGCACGCTCACCACTTCGTACACGCCGTTGGAGGCGCCGCCCGTGGTGAACGTGATGTGCAGCCGGTTGCTGACGGCGAGTCCGTGGCCCGCCGAGTTGATCGAGATGAAGCCCCCGGCCTGGTTGTACGCGCCCGTCAACACGCCCGTCGCGTTGACCGTGAAAGTGTTCACGCCCGTCACCGTCACCGGGTACGCGGTGCTCGTCGGTACCGGAGTTCCCGAATCAAACTGGAGGAAAATATTGTTGCCCGTGGCCAGCCGGTGGGCGTTGGTGGTCGTCACCGTGATCGCGCGCCCGCCGTTCTGGCTGTAGGTGCCGCCATTCGGCTGCGGCGACGGGAACGCCCGCGCCACGCCCGTCGCGCGCAGTAACGGCTCGCGCTGCTTGCCGAACGTCGAGCGGGTGATCTGCGAACTGCTCCGCGCTTCGTAATCGAGCAGGATTGCCTTGATCACCGCCGCCATGTCGCCGCGAACGCCGGCGCCGTTGTCGTGGAACACCTTCACCACCCGGTAGAGATAGTCCCGGCTCGGGTGGCTCGTCACGAGTCGCTGGATGAGTTGCCGGCAGACGAATGGGCCGACGTTTGGATGGTTAAAGATCGCGTCCAGGCCGGTCTCGAGTTCTTGCAAACCATAGTTGTCGTACTCCGCGTTTGTGGGGTCGGCCTGGCTTCCCGCCGCAGCGGGCATGACCACGTTGTCGAGGATGCGTTTGGTGCCGAGTTCGTGGCGGGTGGGAACGAGCTTCATCGGGTTGATGTAATCGGCAGCCGGGCTCCAGTTCGTCGGCAGCCGTCCATTGCTCTGGTTCGGCTGGTTGTAGTTCCAGCCCGTGAACAGCCGGGAGTAACCGATCACGACATTCTGATCGTAGGTCGGCACCAGGTTGTCCTGCGAGTTGAGCACCAGCGTGCCGTCCGGCCACATGCGGTAGAGGCCGACCGAGAAGAGCTGCAGAATCTCGCGCGCGTAGTTTTCGTTCGGGATGCGTCCTGTGGCGAGGTCGCCCTTCTCGTTGCGGCGCATGTCGAGATACAACCCCATCGCGGGCGTGAGCGTGACCGCTTCGAGGATTTCGCGGAAGTTGCCGAAGGCGTTGTCGAGCAGCGTGTCGTAGAAGGCGGAGAGGGCGCGTCCGTTGTTGTCGAGTACGCCGATCTCGGAGACGACCAGGATCTCGCTCAACGCAAACGCCACTCGCTGGCGCAATTGATCGGGCGCGGTGACAGACTGTTGCCACCACGAGTTGAAGGTCAGGTTGCGCGGATAGGGCGCGGTCGGATCGGAACTGAGGTTCGCCAGCACGAACGGCAGGTGATGCGACACGGGCCTGGCAAACTGATCGTCAATCCACGCTTCGTATCCCATCGCCTGCACGGCCGCGATGTCGCTCTGGCTCGGTCCGAACGTCGCCTGCATGAGGAACCGCGCTGCGGCGTTGGCGTTGGCGTGGTCGTCCGTCCAGGCAGGCGGATCGGGCGGCGGCGAAAACGTTTGCGAGCCATTGGCGAGCGTGTAGTTGCCGCGAATCTCGCCGGCAGGGTAGTTGACGGTGTGGATGTTGATGAAGGCCTTGCCCTGCTTGATGACCTCGAGGACGTCCGCCGCCGAGAGCGTTCCTACGGCTGCGATGGGCCAGATGTAACTGCCGTCCGCCTCCGGCGTGGCATCATCAATGTCGAAGATGATCTGGCTCGGGTGGTTCAGGTACGGGTCGGAGTGGATGTGGGCTGCCGTGTATGGGGAAGTGAGATTGGTGTAGGCGAACGAGAAGGTCGCCTGGGATTCATCGGCGCTCAGTCGCAACGTGGACGTGCCGATGCCCTGCGATTGGGCGGCACCCTGGGCGAGCATGGTGGTCGCGTAAAGCGTACCGGGGATGGAACTCGGCGGCGGTTCGACGTACGGCGACAACACGAACCCGGGCACGACCTCGCTCGGTCCCGTGCCGGCCTGGTCGGGACGCAGCCATCCCACGGCGACATTGTCGTTCGTGCCCGTGCCGGCCTTGTGCAGGACCTCGATGTAGTAGCGCTGCCCGGCCACCAGCGCGAGCCACGGTGATTTCTGGTTGGGTTGATTGGTGAAACTCAACGGGGGCGTGCCGCTCGTGACGGAGGCGCGCTTCACTTTGTTGACCGGCTCGTGGTCATTGGAAATCCAAAGCTCCGCGGTATCGCTCGCGGCGATCCAGAAGTAGTAGTTGCCAGTTACCGGCGCAGTGAGATAGCCACGAATGCGCGCGCCGTAGTCGTCGCCGAAGTTGGCGCTCGCGAGATTGGTGAGCGTGCCGGCGCCGCTCGGTAGCGAATCGACCGGGATAGCGCTGATCGCAGTGCCGCCGATGCCCGTCCAGTAATCCCGCGTGATCGAGCCGCCCGTATCCTGAATCGTCAGATTCAGCACGGCGTAGCTCACGCCAAGCGCGTTGGAAGTGGTGAGCATGACCTGATAGGCTCCCGCGGCGGTGGGCGTGCCGCTGATGAGGCCGGTAGCGGGATTGAACGTCAAACCCGGCGGCAGGTTATTCACGTCAAACCCGAGCGGCAGGTTGCTGCCCGTGACCAGATAGCTGAACGCTCCGCCGACGAGTCCGACCGCGCTCGTGGGGCTGGTGATCACGGCGGGCGCGGCAGCGGTCGGATAGAGGCGCTCCAGGGGAATGGGTTGTTTCGTCTGGCTCTCGCTGTACCAGTAGAGTTGCACCGAGGCGCTGCCGGTGTTCTCGAAATACTCGAGCTTGATGTCGTAGCGGACGCCCGCCTCCAACGGGATCTGGTTTGTCCAATCAGTCGTGCCCTGCGTCTGCCATTGATCAATCAGCAACTGACCGTTGACCCAGAGCTTCACACCGTCGCTGCTGCGCGTGCCGAAGATGTACGTCTCGCTGTGCTCGGGTTGTACCTGGCCGGTCCAGCGAATGGAGAATGTGTTCGTACCCATCGAAGCGATGGGCGCGTTGGTGCCCCAATCGAAATTGATCGTCGGGTCCACCTGTGTCAGCATCAGCCCCGTGAAATTCGCGGCATTCGTGTACGTCGCGCTGGCGTTATCATAGTACTGCCCCGTGAGGCCGGTGCCGGTGGGCGTGGACGAGTCGGCGATCACCAGCGAGGCGCTGCTCGGCGCATCCACGATGTAACCGCTGTTGGTGGCCAGTGTGAGCGTGACCAACTCCGATGCCTCGACCGCCGCATCCGCCATCGGCGTGACGGCGATGGTGGCATTCGTCACGTCGGGCGGGAGCATGACCGAGCCGCTCAGCGGTGAAAAATCAACGCCGTTGGTCGCGGTGCCGCCGAGCGTGTAGAGCACCGTCAGTGTGTTCGTGCCGCCGTTGCGACGGATCTCGAAGATGCCCGGTTGCGGCCCATCCTCGGTGGCGTTCGGATTGAGCGTCGCGACCGAAAGAACGTTCGGGACCGTGATGAACTTGCCGAATGATGTCACCCCATTCGTGATCGTCCCGGCCACGCTGACAGTACCCGTGCCCCAACCGCCGCCCGCAGGAAGCATGGCGGTGATCTGTTCCCGGTTGACGACCACGACGTTGGAGAGCGTGACGTTAATCGGCGACCCGATGGTGATGAGGGGCGGCGTGTTCGTCGGGAAACCAATGCCGAACACCGTCACCGGCATCGGCACGGGGTTGGTGCGCGCGAAGGGAAAGATGGCAGTGGTCACGTGCGCCCGCAAACCGACCATGACCTGGTTGATCACCAACGAGTCGGCGCCCGAGACGGTGCCATTGTCGTTGACGTCGCCGTTCTCGAATCCCGTGACGGCGAAGATCGGGTGGGTGTTGCTCCTGAGACCGACCATGACCTGGTTGATGAGCAGCGAGTCGGCGCCCGTGACATGGAAATCGCCGTTGACGTCACCCGGCGGGTAAAACTCGTTGGTCTGGGCAGATGTACTCCACGCCAACGCAGAGCAAAAAAATAATGCGCCGAGGATCCGTGTTGTCATCATGGCCATGTTCGAGTGAATCGGGTTGTCGTCGGAACGCGCCGTTTGTGTTCTGAACACCGGCCGCGCCATTTGGTTGCGGACAAGAGCGGCAAAGCGTCCGAGGTGCCACGCTCTGCTGAACCGCCATTCGGCAAGGATATCCGCGATCAACACACACCCTCCCCCGCGCGTTCAGGACAAATCATCGTCGTGCCTGTGAAAACGGCTGCATCGTAGGGGAAAAAAGCGCGTCTTGTCAACGCGCCAGCGCCCTGCCCTTTTCGATTTCCATTCCACCTGCGGCGGATACGATACTGCCGTGTCTCGACACGCCCTGATCGGGGACCGGATCTGGGATGGGCACCCTGCCGGACGCTCGAACAGCTTGCGTCTGGAGTTCACGCTTCAGCTTGTCTGGGTTCGACTGCTGCACCAAGCTGAAGTGTGAGCTCCAAACGAGAGCAAATGATGCGCTGAACAGGGACTCTTGGCCGCCCTACAAACTCTTGTCATCCTTCCCGTCATCCAGTTTAGTTGTCTCGCCATGGAACTGGTGACCTCGCCGAGCGCGATGCAACAGATCGCCCTTCGTCTGCGACGCGAAGGGAAACGCATCGGCCTCGTGCCCACCATGGGCTACCTCCACGAAGGTCATCTGAGCCTCGTGCGCGAAGTGCGGAAACGCTGCAATGTCACCATCGTCAGCATCTACGTGAACCCGACGCAGTTCGCGCCCAACGAGGACCTCAAAAAGTATCCGCGCGACCTGGAACGAGACAAGTCGCTCTGCGCCGCCGAGAACGTGGACTACCTGTTCGTCCCGACCGACGCCGACATGTACCCGGCTCACTACTCCACCTATGTCGTCGAGGAATCGCTCTCCCGTCATCTGGAAGGGGCGACGCGCCCGGCTCATTTTCGCGGTGTATGCACGGTGGTGGCGAAGCTGTTTCACATCGCGCTGCCCGACGTCGCCATCTTCGGGCAGAAGGATGCGCAGCAGGCGCTCGTAATCCAACGCATGGTGCGCGACCTGAATTTTCCCATCGAGATCCTCATCGCGCCGATCGTGCGCGAAGCCGACGGGCTCGCCATGAGCAGCCGCAATGCGTACCTTTCTCCCGCCGAACGCAAACAAGCCGGCACCCTCCGCGCGGCTTTGGATTGGGCGCTCGATGCGTTCCGCAAAGGCGAGAAGGAATCGCTGGCCTTGCGAAAGGGGATGCTCAAAATCATCCTCTACGCGCCGGATGCGAAGTTGGATTACATCGAGTTTGTGAACCCGGACACATTCGAGATCGTGCCGACGGTGAAGAAGGGAACGCGCATCGTGATGGCGGTGTGGATCGGAAAGACGCGGCTGATTGACAACGCGGTGGTGGAATGAGGCGAGATTGGTTACTCGTTATGGGTCATTGGTTTATGGTATCCGTAATCTTCCTGATAACGAATGACTGAGAACCAATAACTGCTCCATGGCCGACGACCAAATCAACGTGGACTTCCTCGTTCTCGGCAGCGGGATTGCCGGGCTGACGTTCGCCCTGAAAGTCGCGCCGCGCGGGACCGTCGCGATCATCACCAAGAAAGACCGAGCCGAGTCGAATACCAACTATGCCCAGGGGGGGATCGCCGCCGTGATGGCCAAGGACGATTCGTTTGATCTGCACATCAAGGACACGCTCGAAGCGGGCGCCGGGTTGTGCAACGAGGCGGTCGTTCGCACGATCGTCGAGGAGGGACCGGCTCGCGTCCGCGAGTTGATCGAGATCGGTTTGCGTTTCGCCACGCATGAGGAAGGCGGCCACGTGGAGTTCGATCTCGGCAAGGAGGGTGGCCACTCCCGTCGTCGTGTGCTCCACGCCACGGACATCACCGGCAGGGAGGTCGAGCGGGCCTTACTCAACGCCGTCGCGAAGCAACCCAACATCCACATCTACGAAAATCATCACGCGATTGACCTGATCACAAGTCGGAAACTGGCGGCACTCAGCACTCAGCACTCAGCACTCAGCGCTCCCAATCGCTGCCTCGGCGCCTACGTTCTCGATAAAGCCGGCCACCGGGTTCTGACTTTCGCCGCCCGGGTGACGCTCCTTGCCACCGGCGGAGCCGGCAAGGTCTATCTCTACACCAGCAACCCCGACATCGCGACCGGCGACGGCATTGCGATGGGTTACCGGGCGGGCGCGACGGTCGCAAACATGGAGTTCATCCAGTTTCACCCGACCTGCCTCTACCATCCCAAGGCGAAGTCGTTCCTCATCAGCGAAGCCGTCCGCGGCGAGGGGGCGATCCTCAAGAACCTCGCGGGCGAAGCGTTCATGGGCGCGTATCACAAACTGGCCGACCTCGCTCCGCGCGACATCGTCGCCCGGGCGATTGACGCTGAGATGAAGAAACGCGGCGACCCTCACGTGCACCTCGACATCACGCACAAGCCCGCGCCGTTCGTGATGAGTCGCTTCCCGAACATCTATCAGACGTGTCTGCAATACGGCTACGACATGACGAAGCAGCCGCTGCCGGTCGTGCCCGCAGCGCATTACACCTGCGGCGGCGTCAACACCGACGTGGACGGACGCACCGACATCAAGAATCTGCTCGCCGTGGGCGAGGTGGCATGCACCGGCTTGCACGGCGCCAATCGGCTCGCCAGCAATTCGCTGCTCGAAGCGCTCGTCGTAGCCCATCGTGCTGCCCGTGTTGCCACCGATTCACGATTCACGATTCACGATTCGCGATGTGCCATCCCCCCCTGGCAGCCCGGCAAGGCTCACGACCCGGACGAACTGGTCGTCATCTCGCACAACTGGGACGAAATCCGCCGCACCATGTGGGATTACGTCGGCATCGTTCGCACCACCAAACGTCTTGAACGAGCACGGACGCGGATCCAGAACCTGCAGCGCGAGATCCAGGGGTACTACTGGGATTTCACCGTCACGCCCGACTTGCTGGAGCTGCGCAACATCGCCACCGTGGCGGGCCTGATCATCGAATGCGCCGAGATGCGCAAGGAAAGCCGCGGACTGCATTACACCCTCGATTACCCGAACCGCGACGATGCGAACTGGAGAAAGGATACGATGGTGAAACTGGAGCCGCAAGCGTAAGCGAGTGGATCGCCCTGCCACTCGCTCACGCTCGCGGCTACGAACCCGAAAGGAAAAACCCATGCCCAACCTGCTCACCGCCGACCAAATCGAATACCTGATTCAATTCGCCCACCCGGACAAAATGCTGAAGTGGTCCACGACCGTGGACGAACGGGTGCTCGCCACCATCTACGGAGTGGACGTGACCGACTACCGGGCCTCCCGGGCGCGATTCGCGAGCCGCGTCCGTGAGGCCGCGCTCGACCTGCTCAAGGACGACCCGTTCGCCCGGCGCGTGGACAAGCTGCCGTTCGCCCCCAAGTCCGTCGTCGTCGGTCTCGGCGACAGCATCACCGATGACCACCAATCGTGGCTCGAAATCCTGACTGATCTGCTCCTGCTGCGTCGTCCCGAGGAGGGGATCACCGTCATCAATGCCGGCATCTCCGGAGACACAACCTCGCAGATGATCACGCGTTTCCTGGAAGTCGTGAACGCCAAGCCCGATTGGATCATTGCGATGCCGGGCACGAACGACGCACGTCTCCACGGAGAGAAACCAACGAAGACACTCGTCAGCATCGAAGAGACCAAGAAAAACATCGCCATGCTCCGCAATTACGCAGCCACGCAAACCAAGGCGCGCTGGGTCTGGATGACGCCCGCCACCGTCATCGAGGAGAAAATTCCAAAGCACTGGTTGTTGGGCGAGGGACAGATGATGTGGCGCAACAAAGACCTTGCCGCCATCGCCGCGGTCATTCGCCGCCAACCCGAGCCGGTGGTGGACCTGCAAAAGGTCTTCGGCAATCCCGCCAACCCAAAGCTGCTCATGGACGACGGACTGCACCCGAGCATCACCGGGCAGAAGGAGATTGTGCGGGCATTGGTGACGAAGCTGATCTCAGTGAGACAGTGATGAGCGTGCTCGCGCTGTCCTATCTTCTCGGACTCTGGTCTGTGCTCGCACTGATCTTGAACCGATTCAGCGGCGGAGATGGCGAGACACGGAGCCGTCAATGCGTGTGAGCCTGTCGACCGGCTCACCGTAGGAACCGTCCCCCATTCACATCCACAATCGCGCCGTTGGTGAACGAGGAGGCGTCGCTGGCGAGGAAGAGCGCGGCCTGGCCGACTTCCTCGGCGGTGCCGTTGCGACCGAGTGGTGTTTCCTTTCGGTACTGCTCCATCCGTTCTTTTGAGCTATAGACTTCATGATGCCGCGTTTCGATGACCCCGGGACAGAGCGTGTTGGCGCGGACCTGCGGTGCCAGCTCGCGCGCGAGCGTGCGGGTGAAGACCTGCAATGCGCCCTTGGCAGCGGCATAGGGACCGGCCCCGTTCGCGCCGCCGGTCTGCGTCGAGAGCGAGATGACGTTGATGATGCTGCCGCTGCCGGTGGCCTTGAGATGCGGGATGGCGCGCTTGGTGACGAGGAACGCGCTGGTCATGTTCACATCGAACACCTTCCGCCAGATGTCGAGTGGGCAATCCTCGATCTTCGCGCGCTGAATCGGATCGCCGGCATTGTTGACGAGAATATGCAGCTTCTTCGTCTGTGCCACGAGTTGATCCACGATGGCGTTGGCCGCGGCTTCGTTGGCGAGATCGGCCTGGAGCAACACACCGTCGCTCTTGAGCCGGCGCACTTCGGCAAGCACGGCCTCTGCCTCCTTCTTGCTGCTTCGGTAATGGATGCCCACGAACGCTCCGGCGCCGGCCAACGCAAGCGTGATTGCGCGCCCGATTCCAACGCCGGCGCCGGTGACCAGAGCCACTCTCCCGGATAGATCAAACTTCGTCCCTTTCATCGTCGCGGCATCCTACGAATCGGAGGCACGGTGTGACAAGAGGCGATTGGTCCAAGCGCGCGATACTCTTTCGGGCTTGCGTCGGTGATCTGCCGAAATCATCGTGAGAAATAATTCACGTCTTCGATCCCGCACTGGACGCTGACTTCCTTGATGGGCAGATTGGTGTGTTCGAGCAGCTTTTGCGCGTGCTGAATGCGGTACCGGGCGAGGTACGCCATCGGGGACAGGCCGAGGCATTTCTTGAACAACGGATACAACTTCGACCGGCTCACCCCGCTGCTGAAGACCAGTTCTTTCAGGCTGATGTAGCGGTGGGGCGCGCCGGACAGGTTCCGGCAGGCTTTCCGTTGCGCCGTCGCTGCCGTTCCCTGCCGTGGCCGACGGGTAGCGCTTCTGGTTTTGGCAGAATCCACGAACAAGTCGGTGATCATCCCATGAATGACGAGAGATGCACGCGCCTCAAATCCGGGCGGCTTTCGTCGCATCAGACCGGGCAATCGTTCAAAATGCCGGACCCAACGCGCGCCATCGCTCTGGGCGAGGGCGCGCAGGTATGGCCGCAAATCCAGAGTGATATCGAACGCGGCACCCTCCAACGCCAGTATCGCGGTTCGTACGCCGAGCCCTATCGGAACGCGCCGGCACCGCGCCGCGACCGGTTGCCGCATCGAGATTTTCTCACTACGACGAGCATGATCGCCACGCGAGGCTGCCACAATCGCTGCGGATTCTCCTGTTGGTCCACCAAGGGTCTCCCCATGCCGTACCTGATGCGCGACGTTCCACATTCTCACGCCGTACCCGGGCACGCCGTTGTTCGAGCAGATGGAACGTGAAGGCCGGTTGCTCCACCGCCACTGGGACTTGTACGACACCGCCCACGCCGTATTTCGTCCCCGGCACATGACGCCCGAGGAACTCGAAGCCGGCTACGAGTGGTGCTACGAACGGCTGTTCACGCATGCAAGCATATGGGCTCGCCAACCCGCCGATTGGCGCGCCGTGCCGGCGTATCTCGGCATGACCTATCTCTACCGCAAGTCGAACCCGCTATGGTGGTTCTTGATCAGGCATCGGCTGACTGCCGCGGCGTGGAGGCCGCTCGTGGAACTCACCCGCCTGCGTCATCTCGCCCTGCGACGAAAGCCGGCCGCGGAAGCGCCGGCTCAGGCTTCCTTCGACTTCACCGAGGCCAGCTCGCGAATCTTGCGCAGATCGAGCTTGCCGGTGCCGAGATAAGGCAGCTTTTCGATGTGGATGAACTGATCGGGGCGCGGCTTCCAAAGATTGGGGAGATCCGACGCGCCGGGCTTGTCCACACAGGGCTTGAGTTTGTCGTCGGGAAGGGTGTGCAGGACGACGAGGCGTTCGCCTTTCTTCTCGTCGGGAACCCCGGTGACGGCAAAGGTCTGTTCCGTCGCTTCCGCCAGTTCGTGAAGTTTCTCCTCGATCTTGATGTGCGGCACCATCTCGCCGCCGATCTTGCTGAACCGAGTGAGACGGTCGGTGATCTGCAAGAAGCCATCCTCGTCGAGCGTGGCAACGTCACCGGTGCTGTACCAGCCATCGCGCAACACCTCGGCGGTTTTGTCGGGACGACCGAGGTGGCCTTTTATCACATTCGGACCGTGCACCCAAACGAATGAAAGAACGGCAGGATGCCGAGCAGGCAATCGCGCTTCTCGAACGCGAAGACCTGGCCGAGCTGTTCGATGTTCGAAGCGATGTTGTAGTGCGTCAGCATCACGCCCTTGGGATCGCCGGTGCTGCCGCTGGAAAAGATGATGGTGGCGAGATCATCGAGCGGGTTGTGTGATGCGGGGAGTGTGGAGCGTGGAGCGTGGCCGACGGCCCGCTCCAACAATGGGGTGGGCAACAGCCAGGCCTTGCACGCCGAGGAGAACATCTCGCCGAGGGATGGCTTGGCGGCGATTTCCTCCAACAGAATTGTCTGCCCCGGAACCTTGAGCTTGAGTTTGTCGAGGAACGCCTTCGAGGTGATGATCGTCTGCAGGTTGCACTGCCGGGCGCACGACGCGAGGACTTCTTCGTGGGCGGTGTAGTTGAGGTTGACGGGAACTTTGCCCATCAGGAACGCGGCGTGATTGACGAGGGCGCCGCCCACGGACGGCGGCAGGAGAATGCCCCCAAAATCCGACAACCAATCACCTATTACCCGCTGCTGAAGCCGCGATCACCTTTTCGTGTTCCAACGCTCTCACGCGACTTGCGTCCGCGAAATCTACTCTCTCACCGTCACATTGTTCTTCGGCAGCAACGTTCCCTCGGAGCGCCACAACTCGGCCAGCGACTGGTTGTAATCCGCGATGGCGCGCATCTCCCTCGAGCGCGCCTCGCGCAAGTCGCGCTGGTGCTGGAGCACGGTGTAACTGGTGCTCGTGCCGGCCTCGAGTTTCTTCCGCTCGGCGTTCAACGTCTCCTCCGCCAATCGTCGCGAGATGCCCGTGGCTTCGACGCGCTTGAGGTTGGTCTGCACTTGCGCTGCGGCATTGTCCACCTGGAGAATGATCGTCTGCTCGATGCGCTTGAGTTGGAGGATCGCCTGTTCGAGCCGCAACTTGGCGGCGCGATAGGCGCCGCGTGCGGACGCGTTGCCGAGCGGAAACTCCACCACCACGCCGACAAACCATTGCGGGAACTCGGACGAGGTGAACGCGGTGTCGAGCGCGTCTCCGCGTGTGCCGCTCAGCCCCGACTGGCCGTATGTGCCGGTGACGTCCAACTGGGGAAAGAGCTGGTTGTGGTCAAACCGAAGCTGGATGCGGTTCTTCTCGATCACCTGTTTCTGCTGCAGATACTCGGGCCGGTTCTGGATGCCGCGCGCGACGCTTTCGTCCACGTTGACCGTGACGGGCTCGACGCTCGGAGTGTCCACGGGAATGATCCGCGTTTGGCGTTGCGAGGCGACGTCGGAACTGATCAGCCGCAGCAACAGCAAGGTCTGCGTCTTGATCGTCTGTTTGGCTTCGATGACGGCGACCTCCTGCGCGGCGACGCCGGACTCGGCCTGGGTGACGTCAATCGGCGACATCATTCCGACTTCGAGGCGCTTCTGGTTCTCGGCGAGCAAAGCGCGGGTCAGTTCGAGCGTATCCTCCTGTACTTTGAGGTCCTCGATGGCGAACACCAGATCGTAGTAGGCCTTGTACACTTCGTTGATCGTATCGGCCACCTTGGTCACAAACCCTTCGTAGGCGATGTTCTTGTTCTTGCGGGCGATGTGGAGGTTGGCGAGGTTGACGCCGAGCCCAAAATTCTTCAGCAGCGGCTGCGTCAACCCGACCGTCCAGACACTGCGGTGTTGATTCTCGAATTTGGGCGAGGTTTCCTGGAGCGTTCCGTTGTAGGAGAAATCATACTCGGTACCCGTGGGCAGTTTTCCCGTCAGACTCGGTGTGAAGATGCTGTTGCGGGTTTCGTTGGCGGCACTGTTGGTTTGCACAACGAACAACGGCGTCTGGACTTCGGTCCAGTTGGCGTTGAGTTGCAGGCTCGGATCGAAATCGCCGTACGTGCCCAGGATGTTGGCGTCCTCGATTTTGGGATTCACGCGCTCGATGGCCACGTCGAGGTTGTTGGCGAGTGCGCGCTCGATGCATTCACGAAGAGTCAGTGAGATCGCTTCCTCCTGCGCTGCGTGCGCGATCTGAGTCAAGGCCACCATCAGTGCAACAAACCACCGTTTCATAATCGCCGAAGATGGACAGCGGGGATGGGAAAGTCAACGGCGGGCTTCCGATGACTGGTTTGCAGTCGAGCGCTACAACGCGGGCGTGGGGGAAAGGGCATTGCACTTGAAGCCCGCGCTGAATCGCTCGACTACACGCTGCCCTCCTCCTTCACATCCACCACGTGCAACTTCAGAACGCGCGACAGTTCCGCAGCCGCCACCGACACCAGTGCGTTTGACCCACCGGCGCCAAACCAGACTCGCTCTTGTTGCAGCACCAGCGGATCGCAGTAGATCGGGACCGATTCGTCCTCGAAAAACGGGTTCACTCCGCCCACCGCAAAGCCGGTCCATGCTTCGATCTGCTCCGGCCGGGCCGTGGGCAGTTTCTTGCAGCCGGTGAGTGCTTTGAGCTTTTTCATCGAGACCCGGTTCGGCCCCGGGCAGAGAACCAGGATTGGTTTGTCGTCCGCGACGAAGCAGAGCGTCTTGATGACCTGTGCCACGGGGATGCCGAGTTGCGCGGCGGACTCACCGGCAGTGTGAGTCGAGTGATCGAACCGCCGCAACTCAAACTGCACGCCGTGCGATTCCAGGAACGCCCTGACAGATTCCATGTCGCGTTTCATGGTCAACTCAGTTCCGAAGATGCCAGGGCGCGAATGCCCCCGTCGTACGCCGTTTCGCGACGGGGGTTTCGCGCCGTGCCGGCAGGGCGAGGGGCCGCGGCGCGAAACCTCCGCCCCAAACAGCAGGGGCGGAGGCATTCGCGCCCTGCAGCAGCGACGACAACCATTTCACGTTCGTCAAAGGTCATTGAATGCGCTGGCCGCCTTGTAGCAGCCGGGGGGTCGGGTCGGAAGTTTTTTAGTGCAAATCCGAGCGCGATTGTTACGATGCGCCCACATGTTACCCGCAACCGACTACTCTACATTGCATCGGGTACTGGTGCTCATCGGCGCCGTCGCGGTGCTCGCGAGCGTCATCGGCAACCTCGCCTACGCGCGCCGCAACGTCACCTTAAACATCGAACTCGTCGCCGCCGCGAACAAGCTCCAGGAAGTCAACGCCACCCAGCAACAGGTCAACGCCATCGCCCAGGATCTGATCAGCTTCGCGCCGCGTTTCCCGTGGCTGGTTCCGTATCTCCAGAAATACGGATTGGTCCATGTGCAGCAGGGACCGTCCTCCGCGCCGGGCGCGGCCTCGAAGGGAGTACCATGAGCGAACCCGATACCACGGAACACGAGTACGGCACCGAGCCGACCGCAGCCGAGGTGGACCCGATCCTGGAATTGCGGCTGATCCTGTACGGCTTGGGATTGCTCGTGTTGCTCATGAGCCTGTCGCTGAACCTCTACATCCGAAAACAGAACCGGAACATCGAGACTCAAGTCAACCAGCTGCGTGCTCAGATTCAGCAGATCGAGGGAAGCCCATTGTACCAACAGAACAAGAACGGCATGCAGAACCTCCTCGAGGAGTTGAAGAAAGAAGCCAAGGATCGCGCGGAGGCAGCGGAGTTGCTCAAGCGGTACGGCATCGAAGTGCAGAGCCGGCCGCCACTGCCGGACCGATAACGCGTTCCAGAGGAATCCATGGCGACAAACGGAAAAGTGACCCGGGTGGGCATCGTCGGGTTCGGTTGGGCGGCCGGGGCGCATGTGCATGCGTTCAACAGCCTGCCCAATGCAAAGGTGGTGGCCGTATGCTCACGCCGCGCACTGGATCGCAAGCAATTGGAGGCGCAGTTCCACGTCCCGCTCAAGATGTACGATGACTACGCAGCGATGCTGCGAGACCCCGAGATTGACGTCATTGACATCACCACCGAGCCGTCGTTGCACGCGTCGCAAGCGATCGCGGCCGCCGAGGCGAAGAAGCACGTCCTGATCGAGAAACCGCTTGCGTTGAGCTGGAAGGATTGCCTCGCCATCCAGCGAGCCGTGAAGAAGAACAAAGTGCGCGCCGCGGTTTGTTTCGAGGTGCGGTTCAGCCAGCAGTTCACCCTGCTTCGGTCCGTCGTGGATCGCGGATTGGTGGGCGATATTCACTACGCCGAGGTGGATTACTATCACGGCATCGGCCCGTGGTATGGACAGTATCCTTGGAACATCACCCGCACGAACGGCGGCAGCAGCCTGCTCTCGGCGGGATGTCACGCGCTCGACGCGTTACTGATGCTCGTGGACGGCAAGGTCACCGAAGTGCACAGTCTCTCGACGCAGTCGAAGAACAAGGTGTTCGCCGCATACGAGTATCCGACCACGAGCGTGACGCTGTTGAAGTTCGACTCCGGCGCCGTCGCGAAGGTGGCGTCGGTCATTGACTGTCTTCAACCGTACTATTTCCACGTCCATCTCGTCGGCAGCGAAGGCAGCCTCCTCGACAACCGTCTCTACACCGACAAGCTGAAAGGATTGAAGAAGCAATGGGCGACGTTGCCGACCGCGCTGATTGATTCTGGAGACGTGAACGATCATCCCTACGCCGCGCAGTTTCAGGAATTCGTCAACGCGATCCAGCAGAACCGTCCGATGGCCTTGACCGACCTCGACATCGCGCTCGAGAGTTTCCGCGTCCTCTTCGCCGCGGACGAATCGGCAAGGACGGGCAAACCTGTTTGGACCTGAGACCGTGAACCGCGTCCACAGGCATCTCGCGCGTCTCAGACGCCTGTCTGCGTGGATGCTTCGGTTCTGATTGGAACGAGGCATGGAAACTCCATCGGCCGAAACGCCTACCGCTAGGGAAGGCTTCCTGCACATTCTGGCGAGCAAGTATTACGCTTTGGACTCTCATTCCCGCGTGCTGATACTTGTTCTCCTGCTCTTGCAGTTCCCGCTCCTCCACTTGGTGCTCAATCGCACGTTTCTCGAGTTTGACCTGGATCGTACCACATACGAACACATGCACTTGATCGAACGCGTGAGGACGGGCCAGCCCGTATATGCTCCGGTCAGTCCCGAACATGTCTCGATCACCTACACGCCGATGTACTGGTGGATTTCCGGGTTCGTGTGCAAGGTCGCCGGCTCGTCGCTCATTTGGCCACGGCTGGTCAGTTTGGCGAGTGCTGGAGTTTTTGCAGTTCTTATTGCCGCCTTTGTCTGGAGGGGTACGAAGGGGGATCTTCTTCTGTCTCTCGCGGCGCCCTGCTTCGTGCTTTCGACAAACCTAACCGGGCCGTGGCTTAACGCGGTGAATCTGAACGCGCTCCACTTCGCGTTTGGGATTGCCGGATTTTTCTGTCTCTCCCTTCGCTTAACACCTGCCACGGTGGTTGGCGCAGCGATCCTTTTTTGTCTCTCAACCCTGACAAAGCAGACCGGCCTTGCATATCTGCTCGCCGCAGCGTTGTTTGTGTTCGTCAGTTCATGGAGATTGGGACTGCTGTATGCCGGCGTGAGTCTGGCGACGTTGGGTGGATTATGCCTCTGGCTTGACGCCTCGACAAGTGGTGAATTCTATCGCCAAGTGGTTAGCGGAGCCAAGGGGCCACCGTGGTTGGTCAATCGCTTGTGGAGCGAGGTCGTCTCGGGGGAGTTATTTGGCCAGTACGGATTGATGCTCGCATCGGCGTTCGTTCCCCTGCTGTTGGTTCATCGCCGAGGCCTTTGGCGGATTCTGATTTCGCCCCAGTATGTCTTGTGCGGAGCAGGGATCGCCGTGGCGTGTGTGGCTCAGCCGAAACTTGGCAGCGGCTCGAACCACGTCTTCATGGCGTTTGCAGGATTGGCAATTTGCGGATGCATAGGTCTAGCGTGGCTTTCACGGAACGTCCCTGGGTTGCTCGGTAAACGACTCAAGCTGCTGTTCGTAGCCATCCAGTTGACGGTCGTGATGATTCCCGGCCTCCGGGATTATACGGCCTATTTGGCAGACGATTTGGATCGGCGCAAGTATGAGACAATCGCAGAGATTTTTCGGGCGGGGAAAACCTGCATGTACGGCGGGTTCGTTTACTTGCCTGTGGTCTTCGGCCAACCTCCTTCGGGACATTATGGGGACGAACTGTCGCGTTGGACCAACAGCCAAATGGATTTTGCGAACAAGCCTGATTCTCTGGTCGAGCCATTCCGACGTCAGGAATTTGATTATGTGATCATGGACCTCTACGGCGATCAATCGGACCCCACCATCAGGGCCGTTTTGGAGAATTACACGTTGGTAGCCCAACTCCCCGCGCACAAAAAGGCCCGTGGCGATCTGAACATGCGTTTCGGGCAGGTTGTGCTCCAAGCCAACCGGCTCGTGATTCCGAAATGGTTTCCGCCACCCCACCTGACCGTCCCCTCCACCCCGGAAGGCTTCAAGACCCCGCGCAACTGACTACGGTGCGGTTCGTCGCGACGGATCTGGCTGCTTTTCACCGGGCAACCCTTCCATGCTCTCGACGATGTAATTCGGCCTGCCTTTGACTTGATTGTAGATCCGGCCGAGGTAGAGGCCCACGATACCGATACCGACCAACTGAAAGGCCGAGAGTACAAGGAGCGCAACCAGCATCGGCCACCAAATGGGCACGGGGACTTGGCGAACCAACTGGAAGATAAGCACCAGCAGGCAGATCAATGCGACGAGGAACGCCAGCACCGCGAACAGAAGAAACAACTGCAATGGAAACAGAGAGAAAGCGGTAACTCCCGAAATCAACGTTTTCCATGGGTTTTTGCTCCGCAGGAGCGGGAAGTGGGTTTCCCCTTTAAAGCGTGGCTGGCGATTGTAGCTCACCGACGCCTGACGGAAACCGATCCACATGACAAGCCCGCGCAAGTAAAGGTCCTTCTCGTCCTTCATCTTCAGCAGTTCATCCACCGCCCGGCGGGAGAGTAATTTGAAGTCGCCGGCATTCTCCGGCAACTCGATCTCGGAGAGCCATCGAATCACCTTGTACGCCAGCCTTGTGAGGCCCATTTTGATTGCGGACTCGCCCGCGCGGGAAACCCGGACGGTATAGACGACCTCGGCACCCGCTCGCCAACGGGCGATCATTTCGGGAATGACCTCGGGAGGATCCTGCAGGTCGGCATCCATCATGATCACGGCATCGCCGCTGGAGTGCGCCATGCCGGCCAACACACACTCGGATACACCCCAACGACGGGACATGTTCAGGATCTTGATGTTCCGATCCGCCGAGCGCTTTTCCAACAGCAGGTCGAGGGAATTGTCGGTGGAAGCGTCATTGACGAAAATCAGCTCATACCGAACGGGCTGTGACCGAAACATCCTCTGCAGCCGTTCTATCAACTCCGGAATGACTTCGGCTTCATTGCGAAATGAGAGTATCACCGACATCAATGGCAGGGAGTCACCCGCGTTGGGAGCGCTCGAAGTCGTCATGGCAAGCCTAACGGGCGGACAGTCGGTGCCTTCTCATGCGGGGAGGACAATACCACTGCGGGGCCATCAATGGCAATGACCGAGAGTGTCCGTTTGGTGTCGACATGCCCAGTGTCGAGGATGTGCCGGATCACCACAGCCAACTTCTGCTTCTGCTGGCGACAGTAGTGTCGATCGAGCAACCTCCGCCGCTCGTGGAGAAGGAGTCATTTCGTCTGCGAACGCTCTTGCGTTGTCTTCGACCACGGCAAACCGGCTCAGAATGGCACGCCGTTGCTGATCAGTCTTGGCTGACCAGTTCACATTCGCAGCTTCCCCGCTGCTAGCAACCACAGCAGTAGCGCGCCCAGCGCCAGTCTGTAGAGGATAAACAGATACGTTGTGTGCCGTTTCAGGTAGCCGAGCAGGAACGCGATCGAAGCGTAACCGACCACGCCGGAGACCAGGGTCGCGACAATCAGGTTCACCACTCCGGTCTGCGTGGCGAGCAACGCCTCGCGTTGCTCGATGAGCTCGTAGATTCCAGCCGCGAATATGGCCGGCAGCGAGAGCAGGAACGAAAATCGTGCCGCTGTTTCCCGAGTCATCCCGAGGAACAATCCGCCGGTGATCGTGACGCCGCTGCGCGAGGATCCGGGGATCAACGCCACTGCCTGCGCCAACCCGACCACGATCGCATCGAGCCAACCCAGCTCGGACAATTCCTTGAGCTTGTGTCCTGACTTGACGCGCCAATGGACAAACCATTCGGCAGCCATCAACACCAGCGCCAAACCGATCAACGCGAATGCCATCACAAGCAGCGATGAGTTCATCCATTCGATCTGCCGTTTCAACAGCAGGCCCGCGACCACCACGGGTACGGTGCCGGCGGCGATCATCCAACCGAGGCGAGCGTCGGCGCTCTGCAGCGGTTTGCCAGCGATCAGACCGTGAATCGCGGCGGAAGTGATCTTCACGATGTCGGTGCGGAAATACCAGAGCACGGCGATGAGCGTGCCGAGTTGGATCACCGCTTTGAATGCGACGTTGGGATTTTCCCAGCCGAGCAGGGCGGGCACGATGGCCAGATGTGCTGTGCTGCTGACCGGCAGGTATTCGGTCAATCCCTGCACAATCCCGTAAACAACGGCCTGTCCGATGGTCATTGGCGCGACACGCTAACAGAGCGCGTGGAAGCGTCAAACGCAAACCAATGGCGGCGAAACCAATGGCGGCGTTTGACCGGGCGGGCGAATTGTGGTGGAATCAATCGGGCATGGATTCCAATCACCAGGCGATCATCGTCAACGCCGCCGACAATGTCGCGGTGGCGAAGCAGCCGATTCAAGCGGGCACGCTCGTCCAGTTCAACGGGCAGTCGGTCACCGTCAAGGGCAGCGTCCTCGCAGGTCATCGGTTCGCCGTGCGCGACATTCCTACCGGCGAATGGGCGCGCCAATACAACCAGCCGTTCGGCAAATCGAAAGGCATCCACGCGGGCGATCCCATCACCAACGCCAACCTCGACAGCGCGGTGCCGCAGGTGGACGCTGCCACGCTTCAACTCAAGACGCCGAAGATCGAGTACGTTCCCGAAAACAAGATCCCAACCTTCATGGGCTACCGGCGTCCCGACGGCCGAGTGGGTGTGCGCAACTGGGTGTTGATTGTCCCGACGAGCATGTGTTCGAGCCACGAGTCGCAGACGATCTCGATGATGGCCGAAATCAACGGCACCTACTCGCGCGAGAAATACCCAAACGTGGACGGTGTAACAGCCATCCCGCACAATCGAGGCTGCGGGTGTCCCGATGGCGCGACAGTGGACGTGACCTTCAAGATTCTCGCCGACTACCTCGATCACCCGAACGTCGGCGCGGCGCTCGTCATCGAACTCGGCTGCGAGAAAACCAACGCGGGCCTGCTCGATTCGTGGATCGCGCGACACAAGAAACGCGTGGACAAACCAATCAAGGTCATTGGCGTCCAGCAATGCGGCGGCACGCAGAAAACCATCGAGCATGGATTGTCGCTCATTCCGGAACTGCTGGCGGCGGCAAACCAATCGAAGCGCGAGCCGGTACCGATCTCGGCATTGATTGTGGGCACCAAGTGCGGCGGTTCGGATGGGTTCAGCGGAATCAGCGCGAACCCGGCGCTCGGTTACGCGAGCGATCTGCTCGTCCGGCATCGCGGCACAAGTCTGATCACGGAAGTGCCTGAGTTCTTTGGCGCGGAACATTTGTTCGCGGAGCGGTGCCGCACGCGGGAAGGAGCGATGGCGATTTTCAAGGCGATGGATCGCTTCGCGAAATACAGCGCCCGCGGCGAGAGTCACGCCATGGGCGACAATCCCTCTCCCGGCAACAAGGAGGGCGGCCTGATCAACATCACCATCAAGAGCCTCGGGGCGCTGGCCAAGAGCGGCACCGCCCCGGTCGAAGGTGTGGTGGAATACGGCGAGCAAGTGCCCGGCAAAGGCTTGTGGCTGTTGTACTGCCCGAGCTACGATCAGGAGAGCACGCCGGCATTGATCGCCAGCGGCGCGCAAATCGCCTGTTTCACGACGGGACGCGGCACCGGCATCGGCAACGCCATCGCGCCGGTGATCAAGATCGCCTCCAACACGCCGATGGCCACACGCATGGCAGGCGACATGGACGTCAACTGCGGTACCGTCATTGACGGCGAGGAGACGATCGAGCAGGCGGGAAGGCGTATTTTCGACGAGATTGTCGCCGTCGCCAACGGCAAACCCTGCAAAGCCGAACTCAACAAGCACCGCGAGTTCATGATCTGGAGTGAGGAAGGAGTATCGCTGTGAGATTTTGGGTTGTCTTCATTTTGGTTTCTGCTGTCGCCGTCCTCTCAGAGGCGGGCAGTATCGCTGCGGAAGAAGCGGGCAAGCACATCGGCGAAACGAACACCGTGTGCGGCAAGGTCGTGAGCGCCCATTTTGCCGAGCGCGAAAAGGGAGCGCCCACGTTCCTGAATCTCGACAAAGCAGGCCAGCCTCCCTTGTTCACCATCGTGATTTGGATGGAGAATCGCGGGCAGTTCGAGCAGCCGCCCGAGCAGATGTTCCTGCGCAAACGCGTGTGCGTCACCGGCAGGATCACAGATTTCGAGGGCGTGCCCCAAATCGTTGTGACGAAGTCGGCGCAGATCAAGGTCGTCTCCCACTGACGGCATGGCTTAAGAACTCGATCCACGCAGCGGCACACGAAGTCGGTCGCCCTCTGAGACAAACTCAATCACCCGGTCGGCGTTTGGTGGAAACCTCCCACAAGAAAACGCGTTGAATCAGCACTGGAGGAGGCGTTTAACGAACACCGAGTTGGCAGACCGGAATTGACCGAAAGGCGCATCCCGGTTCACGGATCGGCTGTTGCCATCTTCGCCAGCACCGGCTTCAGGACCTTCCACACGTTTTCCGCGACGATCGCATGACCTTCGGGAGTCGGATGGATTCGGTCGGGGAGATTGAGGTCCGCTTTGCCGCCCACTCCTTCCAGCAGGAACGGCACGAGCGCGGCTTCGTTTTCCTTGGCGAGTTCGGGGAAAATCCTGCGGAACGCCGTGTTGTACTCCTCGCCCATGTTCGGCGGCATGTGCATGCCGGCCAGGACCACCTGCGCCTGGGGATACTTCTGCTTTGCGCGATTGATGATCGCCTGCAGGTTGGTTCGTGTCGTCTCCACCGGGATTCCGCGCAGGCCGTCGTTCCCGCCGAGTTCGAGCAACAGCACGTCCATCTTGCGTTTCAACACCCAGTCAATGCGGCCCAGGCCTCCCGCGGTCGTATCGCCGCTGACACCGGCGTTCACCACCGTGAAGTTCCACCCAACTTCATCCACTTTCTTTTGCAGCAACGCGGGGAACGCCTCCTCCGGGTCCACCCCGGCACACGCCGCTAGACTGTCGCCCAGCACGATGATAGTTTGGCGCTCCGGTTTTGCCGTGGACGGCTCCGCGATTGCCGTGAGCGTAAGCGCGGCCATCGCGGTCCAATGGACCGACGCCCGAATCAATTGAAACATGATCGCGAAAACTTTCATCCAAGCAACGGCGAAGCCACCGTACAAAACATGACCCAAACACAAGTGTCAACCGCCAGCGCGATCCTGGATGTCCAAGGGTTGACGAAGAGCTATCCCAACGGCGACGGCACCCTGACGGTGTTGAAGGACATCAACTTCGCCCTCGCCTCGGGGTCCACTTGCGCCATCCTGGGACCTTCGGGCAGCGGCAAGACCACGCTCCTCGGCTTGTGCGCCGGACTCGATCAGCCCAGCGAAGGCGAGGTTCGTTTGGGCGGTATTCATTTGGGCGCGCTCGACGAGGATGGCCGGGCGCGGGTGCGCAACGATCTGGTCGGGTTCGTCTTCCAGAATTTCCAGCTCATTCCCACGCTGACCGCGTTGGAAAACGTGATGGTGCCGCTGGAATTGCGCGGGCAAAACCATGTCCGTGACCAGGCCATCGAGTTGCTGCGCCGCGTCGGCCTGGGCGAGCGCCTGTCGCATTATCCCACACAGCTTTCCGGCGGCGAACAACAACGGGTGGCGCTGGCCCGGGCGTTCATCAATCGCCCCAAAATCCTGTTCGCCGACGAACCGACCGGCAACCTCGACGCCGAGACCGGCCACCTGGTCATCGAAAACTTGTTTGCCCTGAACGCAAACGCCGGCACCGCCCTCGTGCTCGTCACCCACGACACGGAATTGGCCGCGCGCGCCCAGCGCATCATCCGGCTCAAAGCCGGGATGATCGTCCCCGCCGAGTAAGGCGAACACGATATGAGCCTTCACCTGGACCTGCGACTGTTCGTAGTCGAGCGCTTCAGCGCGGTCTTGAAGGAACGGCGCCCAAATCCCACGCCCGCGCTGAAGCGCTCGACTACAAACGCGTTCACGAGATGAAAGCCGCCTTCCCCCGCCACCTCGTTTCGCCATGGGTCTGGCGCATGGCATGGCGCGACAGCCGCACCAGCCGGCAGCGGCTGCTCTTGTTCTCCGCTTCGATCATGCTCGGCATCGCCGCGCTGACGGCGATCGGGTCGCTCGGGAGCAACCTCGAACGGGCCATCGAGGAGCAGGCCAAGACTTTGCTTGGCGCGGACCTGGTCTTGACGTCTCGTCGGGAGCTTTCCCCGGAAATGGAAGCGCTGTTTCGCAACCTCGGCGGCGAGCAAGCGCGCGAGACTTCTTTCTCCTCGATGATCTACTTCGAGAAAACGGAAGGCACCCGTCTCGTGCAGGTGCGCGCCCTGAGCGGCGGATTCCCATTTTATGGATTGCTCGAAACCGAGCCCGCGAGCGCAGCGCAGGAATTCCGCCGCACTGGCGGCGCGATTGTCGAGGAAAGTCTTCTGACCCAGTTCGGCGCGACGATCGGCGACAGCATCCGGCTGGGCGACCTCACGACGCCCATCGTGGGCAGATTGAAGAAGGTGCCGGGTGAAACCGTCGCCTTCGCCACCATCGCACCCCGGGTCTATTTGCCGATGCAGGACCTTCCGCGCACGGGCCTGCTTCGCGAGGGAAGCCTGGCGCGGTACAAGGTCCATTTCAAATTCGCCGCCGACCGGGATGTGCCCAAACTCGTCGAGCAGATCCGGCCACAACTCGACGAACATCGCCTCAGCGCCAACACCGTGGACGAACGCAAGCGCGACCTCGGTCGTTCGATGGACAATCTCTATCACTATCTCAACCTTGTCGGCTTCATCGCGTTGCTGCTGGGCGGCGTGGGCGTGGCGAGCGCCATCCACGTTCACGTCAAACAAAAGCTGGGCACGGTCGCGGTGTTGCGCTGCCTGGGCGGATCGGTAGCACAAACATTCGCCGTGTACCTCGCGCAGGGGATGGCGCTGGGACTACTCGGCGCCGTGCTGGGCGCGGCACTGGGCATCGGAATCCAGGCCGCGCTCCCGAAGGTCGTGGCGGATTTCATTCCCTTCACGTTTGAGTTTCACACCTCGTGGCTGGCCGTGGGACGCGCCATGGGCGTCGGGTTCGCCATTTGCCTGTTGTTCGCGCTGTTGCCGCTGCTGAGTGTGCGGCGGGTGTCACCGCTGGCGGCGATCAGAGTTTCGTTCGAGCCGCAGGCCGCGCGACGCGACCCGTTGCGGTGGCTCGTGGGGGCGTGCCTCGCGGCCGGCATCGTGGGGTTCGCCCTGATCCAGAGCCGCGATTGGAGGATCGGGCTCGGATTCGCCGTTGGATTGGGCGTCGTGTTCGCGCTGTTGGCATCCACGGCAAAGCTCCTGGTGTTCCTGACGCGCCACTCGGTGCCGGCGACCATGCCATTCGTCCTTCGCCAGGGCATGGCCAATCTCCATCGTCCCAACAACCGCACGCTCCTCTTGCTCCTCTCGCTCGGGCTCGGCACGTTCCTGATTGCGAGCCTGTACATGGTGCAGCAGACATTGCTGACGCAACTCATCCCCGCCGGCGGCAAGAACCAGGCGAATGCGGTCCTGTTCGACATTCAGACCGACCAGAGGGAAGGAGTGATCCAGCTCATCCGCTCGTTGAATTTGCCCGTGGTGGACGAAGCGCCTATCGTCACCATGCGACTCGCCACCCTGAAAGGCCGCGCGGTTGAATCGCTGCTTACCGACAAGGAGAACGTCGTGCCTCGCTGGGCATTGCGCCGGGAATACCGGAGCACGTACAACGATGGCCTGCGTGACAGCGAAAAAGTCATCGCGGGCCAATGGCACAAGCAGGTGACCAACGACACCGCGGTCATCCCGATCTCG
This sequence comes from uncultured Verrucomicrobiota bacterium, assembly GCA_964582645.1. Taxonomy (GTDB): domain Bacteria; phylum Verrucomicrobiota; class Verrucomicrobiia; order Palsa-1439; family CAZOTB01; genus CAZOTB01. The sequence continues at coordinate 84,875 of CAZOTB010000002.1, forward strand.
ATGGAAGAAGGCATCGCGAAGGACCTGCAAGTCGGCCTCGGCGACGAACTGGTGTTTGACGTGCAGGGCGTTCCACTCACGACGCGCGTGGCCAGCCTGCGCGAGGTGGACTGGAGGCGAGTGCAGCCGAATTTCTTCGTCGTGTTCCCGCTCGGAGTGTTGGAAGCCGCGCCGACGATGCACGTCCTGGTCACGCGCGTGCAGTCGAGCGAGGAGTCCGCCCGGCTGCAGCGGGAAGTCGTCAAAGCCTTCCCCAACGTCTCGACCATTGACCTGACACTGATCCTCCAAACCATTGATTCGATTCTCGGCAAGATCTCCTTCGTGATCCGCTTCATGGCGATGTTCACGGTCCTCACCGGCTTCCTCGTGCTGGTGGGGGCGCTGCTCACGGCGCGGTATCAACGAATCCAGGAGAGCATTTTGTTGCGCACGTTGGGCGCGTCGCGCGGACAGATCTTCAAAATCCTGATCGTCGAGTATCTCTCGCTCGGCCTGCTGGCGGCGCTCACCGGGCTGCTCCTGGCGGTGACGGCGAGTTGGGCGCTGTCGGTGTTTGTGTTCAAAGTGACCTTCGTGCCGGTGCTGGCCCCGTTGCTGGTGGCGTTGTTGATTGTGCCGTTGCTGACCGTGGTGACCGGCCTGGCGATGAGTCTGGGCGTGCTGAATCACCCGCCGCTGGCGATCCTGCGGGCAGAGGTTTCGTAGCGACATTCAACATGAGCCGCAATAAACGCATCCCCACCGGTGGCGGAGGAAGCTTCGGACAGAACCCGTTCGCGCAACTGAGCAGTGACGGACTTCCGTCAGCTCCGGAAACGCGGAACGAACCTGTGAATGAACCTCCAGCCCCCCGGAAGAGTCGTGGCCGGGTGGATATCATCCGTCAAACCGCGGGCCGCGGCGGCAAAACGGTGACGGTCGTTACCGGCTTCGTCGGCATCGGCCTTCCCGAGAAAGAGAAGCTCGCCAAGACGATGCAGAAAACCTGTGGCACCGGCGGCACAGTGAAGGACGGACGAATCGAAATTCAAGGTGACAAGCGTGAAGCGGTGGCGCGCATCCTGACCGAAGCCGGTTTTCGGCCGGTGTTTGCCGGAGGGTGATCGTCAGAGAGCGGACCGAACCATTGCCGGCTTGTCGGCCACGTAGATGGTGCAACCGCACCGCTTGGCTTTATCGTACAATTTCGCGGGAATGGCTTCCACACGGAATCCGATCATGGAAAGCGTGGCAGCGAAGACGCGATCGGGAGCAGCGGACCAGAAGGCGGCGCGTCCGCCGGGTTTGAGCGCGGCCGACATCATCCGAACCCCGGCAGGGTTGTAGAGACGTGCATTTGGTTTGTGCGCCATGGCCGTGGGGCCGTTGTCTATATCGAGCAGGATGGCATCATAGCGGTCCGGTCCTGCGCGCGCGAGCACGTCCCACACGTCTTCGACAAACACCTCGACGCGGGCGTCGTCGAGCAACGCCCCGTTCAGACCGGCCAGAAACGTTCGATTCCAATCCACGACCTGCGGGATCAACTCGGCCACGTGGACCGTGGCGTCGGCACCCAGCTTTGCCAGCACACTCTTCAAACTGAACCCAAGGCCCAATCCTCCGACCAGCACACAGGGATTGGCTTGATCCGCAAGTCGAGCAACGGCCAGTTCTCCCAGCAGGAGTTCCGACGAGGCAACCGTGGAATGCATCAACGGCTGCCCGCTTAATCGGATGCAGTAGTTCCCGTCATGTTCGTGGAGCGTGAGGCGGCCACCGTCCGGAGTCGTCGCTTCAGCGAGTTTGCGATTCGGTTTCATCGAACGACGGCGGCAGCGGGCGACTTTTCCACCAGCTCGATCCCCGGGGATTGAAATCGGATGCGACGCTCTTTGTAGAGTGCGCCCAGCGCTTGCTTGAATGCCTTCTTGCTGCAGCCAAAAGCTTCCCGGATTGAGTGCGGCGAACTCGAATCGTCGAACGCAAGCCGGCCACCGTTGCCCTGGAGCGCCAGGACGATCTTATCCCTCAGGGAGGCGACTCGTTGATAGCCGGAGGCGTCGAGGCTCAGGTCAATCTTGCCGCCGGGGTTGATCGCGCGGACGAATCCCTTCAACTTCTGGCCGGGTTCGAGTGCCACGCCGAGGTTGCTGTGGTAGAGCAACCCGCGGTGCGCGTTTTCCACGATGGCGTTGTAACCGAGCGGCGTTTTCCCCGTGATGAGCAGCCCGACCGGCTGGCCATTGGCATACGTCGGCGCTTTGCGATTCAGGTGACGGTTTAACCGCGTGGTCGCCACGATGCGATTGCTTTTCGGATCGAGATGGATGAACGCGATCACCCGCTGCCCGGCACGGACATGGAATTCCTGTTCGCGGAATGGGAGCAGCAGGTCCTTGGAAAGCCCCCAGTCGAGGAACGCGCCGATCCGCGGGTTCACGCTGACGACCTTCAGATACGCAAACTCGCCGACCATGGCATGCGGAGTTTCCGTGGTGGCGACGAGCCGGTCCTCGGAGTCGAGGTACACGAACACATCCAGGATGTCCCCCGGCATCGCGCCGCGCGGCTTGAGGCGACCAGGCAGGAGGATTTCCGTCTGGTCGCCGGCGTCGAGATAAAGGCCGGGAGATGCTTCTCGCACCACACGGAGTGTGTTTCGTTTGCCAATCAATACCATGTGCGTCGGATCTGCTCCTGACGAACCAGGTGCGTCTTGTGGATGGAGAGAATGAACTACACGAAATGATTGCAGAACCCGAGGTCCTTGAAACCATCCAGCGGGTCGGGCGCCACACTCATGCCGAACCATGGGGCGAGGATCTTGTGGCCCAGTTCGTCAATCAGTTGCAGGCACATCTTCTTGTAGATGGGCTGGAAGTAGCGACGATGCTTGGCTGAACCAAACACCTCGATCGCCCGCACCGGCTTCTTGCCCATCATGAAACAATAGCCGAACGATTCATCCACCATCATCCAGCCTTGCGGCAACAGCACTTCGCTCACGACGTGGCCATAGTGCTTGCGGAAGTTGGCCGCGAATACGAGTCGGCTCTGCACGCCCGCGATCTGCGTGAGGGCGCAGAACAGGCGCGCTTGCTCCATGCACCAGCCGTAACCCGATTTCGCAATTTCTTCCTCGGTCAAGTTGCGATCGCCTCGAAGTGTTTTGCCGGTCTTCTTCTGGTAATAACCGGCCCACGGCACTTTGTGCGCGACGTAATCGGCGATGCGTTTCACCTTCTCCAGCGGACTCTTGCCGGCACAGTGCAGGTCGCGGACGATCTTCTCCAATACCGGTCGGTTGCCGGGCACGTAGGTGATTCGGCTTGAGGTGTATCGGTCGTAAAGGAATGTCGGGGTAACGTCCCGGGCGTCGATGTAATTAAATGCCTGCTGGAGGTCGATGCCTTTCACCGGCGGGATGTATCGTTTGTCGATCGTTCGTGCTTTTCTCATTTTTTCGCAATCCTACTTCTTTATCCTGCGACAGGTGCATCTGCGAATTGTTGTAGGGCGCGAATTCCCCCCTCGCCAGCTGTTTGGCGGTGGGGGTTTAGCGCCGCGCCCGCCGGCAGCAGAACGACGGCGCGAAACCTCCGTCCCGGGACAACGCGGGACGGAGGCATTCGCGCCCTACAACCGACAACTCGACGATGCACCCCTACCTTTGTTTGTCGCATACTTGCAGAAGGAACCTTTTTTGGATATAGGGAACGTTGGCATTCAGCAAAGGAAAACGTCATGACGACACAAGTCATCCAGCGCGATTACAGTCTGACCGGGCCCGAGTGCAAACTCGCCGAGGAACGCGGGTTGGTCAAAGCCCAATGGTATCAATGCAAGATTTCACGCGAACGGATGAAGGAACTGTTGCAACGCCGGGACGTGCCGGCGATCCGCGACACGATCATCTGGTTTGGGTTGATGATCGTCTCGGGCACGCTGGGTTATCTGACGTGGGGCACGTGGTGGGCGGTGCCGTGTTTCTTCGTCTATTGGACGATCTACGGCTCGACCTCCGATTCGCGTTGGCATGAGAGCCTTCACCGGACCGCATTCAAGACGACCTGGATGAATGATGTGCTCTATGAGATCGCCTCGTTCATGGTATTCCGTGAATCCGTCGTGTGGCGCTGGAGCCATACCCGGCATCATGACGACACCATCATCGTCGGCTGCGACCGGGAGATCGCTGCGCCGCGTCCGCCGAATTTGTGGGCCATCGCGGGAGCGTTCATCAATCTCCCCCATGGCCCCAAGGAGTTCAAGGCCATGCTCATCCATTGTTTCGGCAAACTGCAGCCGGACGAAAAGACCTTCATTCCCGAATCGGAGCATCACAAGGTTTTCCGCAACGCCCGCATTTACATCCTGATATACGCGAGCTTCATCACGTGGGCGATCATCGGTCGCACCTGGCTGCCATTGATGTACGTGGGTCTGCCGTCGTTCTTCGGCCAATGGCTCATGGTGGTGTACGGGTTGACCCAACACGCGGGACTCGCGGAGGACGTGCTCGATCACCGGCTGAACACGCGGACCGTTTACATGAATCCGATCAACCGATTCTTGTATTGGGAGATGAACTACCACGTCGAACACCACATGTTCCCGATGGTGCCGTATCACGCGTTGGGCAAGCTGCATCAGGAAATCAAGGCCGACATGCCGAAGCCTTATGGCAGCATCTGGGAAGCATACAAGGAAATCGTCCCCACCCTGTTCAAGCAGGTGAAAGATCCGACGTATTACGTCCAACGCCAACTACCGAGCCATGTGAAGCCGGTTTCCGAGCCCCAATCCGCATGAGCGAGGATTGGATTGAGGCCTGCGCCACGGACGCGATCCAGAAGGAAGACGTGATCCGGTTCGATCACGGCGACCGCACGTTTGCGATCTACCGGACAACCGACGACAAGTATTACGCCACCGACGGCCTGTGCACCCACGCGAAGGTCCATCTTGCCGGGGGTTTTGTGATGGAGAACATCATCGAGTGCCCCAAGCACAACGGGCGTTTTGATTTCATCACCGGCAAAGCCATGGGCGCACCCGCCTGCATCAACCTCAAGACGCATCCGGTGAAAGTCGAAGGAGGGAAGGTGTTCATCCGGTTGGAATGAACGTGTTGTCGTGGCCGCCGTCCCGGCGGCAAGGAGTGCGGAAAGCCGCCGGCACGGCGGCCTCTACAAGCGCCACACCGACCACCACTTCTTTCCCAGAATCCGCTCGCACTCGTCGAGCGCGTACCGATCCGTCATCCCGGCGATGTAATCACATACGGCCCGATGTAATCCCACCCTTTCGATCCGTTTCTGGGCCTGCGAACCCAGCAGGGATGGCTTGCTCGCGTACGCGTGGAACAGTTCGCGGATCATCTCACAGGCGCGCGAGTTCGGACCGCTGACGGCGGGATGATAGTAGAGGTTCGCGTACAGAAACCTGCGGAGCGCCTGGTTCTGCTTTCGCAAGGAGTCGCTGTAGCCGATCAGCTTCTCCCGCCGTTGTCGTGCCTCATCGGCGGACCGCACTCCCGCGGCAGCAATACGCTCCGACGAAGTCGCAATCAGGTCCTCGACCTCCGCATTGATGATGCAACGGATGAGGTAGTAATAACGGCGTTCGTCGTCGAGGGTCGGATGTTCACGTAGGACGCGCGTGAACGTCTCGCTCCAGAACTCAATCTGATTCAGGTCCCCTTCGCGAATCAGTCCCGCCTCCAGGCCATCATCGAGATCGTGGCTGTAGTAGGTGATTTCGTCGGCCAGGTTCGCGACCTGCGCTTCGAGCGACGGCGAATGAAACTCCTCCGTCCCGGGAAGCCTTGAGTGCTTGGCCATCCCTTCCCGGGTTTCCCAGGTCAGATTGAGGCCGTCGAAGCCGGGATACTTCTGCTCCAATTCCTCGACGACCCGCAGCGCCTGCAGGTTGTGCTCGAACCCGCCGTGCTCCTTCATCAGTTCATCGAGCGTCTTCTCCCCCGAGTGACCGAATGGAGAGTGTCCGAGATCGTGCGCGAGCGCGATGGCCTCCGCGAGGTCTTCGTTGAGCCGGAGGCACCGCGCCACCGTGCGACTGATCGCCGCCACTTCCATCGTGTGGGTCAGACGCGTCCGGTAATGATCGCCCGTCCCGTTGAGGAACACCTGCGTCTTGTATTCGAGACGCCGGAACGCCCGGCTGTGGATCACCCGGTCGCGGTCGCGTTGGAACTCGGTGCGAAACGGATGGGTCGGCTCGGGATAAACGCGCCCGCGGGATTCGCCACTCTTTTGGGCGTAAGGGGCGAGGAGATCGGCCTCCGAACGTTGGAGTTCGTCACGTGTCAACACGCGAGCAGGCTAACAGAAGCGGCGGGAAGGATGGAAGAATGGAAAAATGGAAGTGTGCAGATCGGTATCGGCGCCGCTCTCCCACTATTCCACCCTTCCCATCTTCCAGCCCGCTTACCAACACCCACGCGATGGCGGATAGCAGCGGTACGAATTGTAGTAGCGGGGGTAGCAGTATCGCGGCACAGGAGCGCAGTACACCGGCGGAGGGACATAGTATACCGGCGGCGCACAGTAAACAGGCGCGCCATAGAATCCAAACCCGTAGATCGAATGCTTGCCATAGCTGCCGTAGCTGAATCCACCGCCATACCCGTTCCCGGCGTAGCCGAAACTGAAGGAGTACGAACTGCCAGCGTCACTCGTGCGGGTGAACAACAAGAATGCGCCCAGAACGACCGCAAACAGCAGAGCTTTCTTCATACATGCCTCCGTTCGAATCTATTCCGATTTAGTTCGAGGTCAAGCCACAGGCCGACCCCACATCGCTTCGACTTGGGTGGCTCAACTTTATTCAAGCAACCTTGCCACCGGGTGGACAGGATTGGATGTTTGTGCCATTCTCGGTTGGATATGGATTTCCTCAATGCCGGTATCCCGATCGGCCGCTGGTTCGGCATCACGGTCCGGCTGCACATCACATTTCTGCTCTACGCCTTCTGGCGGGCGCAGGGTTTCGGCAATCTCGGCTATGGCATCGCGTACATCGCCGGGTTGTATGTGTGCATCCTGCTGCATGAATTTGGACACGCGCTCGCGGCCCGGTGGTGCGACGGCGAGGCGGAGGAGATCCTGCTCTGGCCATTGGGCGGTCTGGCCTACTGCCGCCCGGCGTTTCATCCCACCGCCCACCTGATCACGACCGTAGCCGGGCCGTTTGTGACGTTTGTCCTGGCGTTGCTGTTCGGGGGCGTCTGGTTCTCGGTGACTTTTCTACAACCCGAATTTGTGGGAGCACCCGGTTACGTGCTTGTGTTCATCCAGGACATGATGGTCCTGAATCTCTGGCTGCTGATCTTCAACCTGATCCCCGCGTTCCCGATGGACGGCGGGCGCATCCTGCGCGACACGCTCTGGCACTGGATGAGCGCGGAGAAAGCGACCAAGATCGCGGTGGTGGTCAGCCAGATCATGGCGATCCTGGTGATTGCCTATGCGTTGTATGCCCAGGACTACTGGCTCATCCTGATTGCCGGATTCATCCTGCTGCAAGGGGTGCATGAGAAGGCGATCGTAGGCTTCGAAGCGCGGGGCACGTACCAGTTCTCCATCCGCGAACGACTGCGGCGCGGCAGCCGGCGGCGGGCGTTTGAGCGGGGGGTCAGGCACAGCCAACGGGCCGTTGAGACTGAGGCGTTCCATCGCTGCACTTCCTGCGGACGCACCGAGCGTGATTCGCCGGAACTGGATTTCCGCGTGTGCACCGATTGCGCCAATGGCGAAGAGTATTGCGAGGAACACATCGCCGGTCACCCGCACAAGTAGGGGCGCACGGCGGTGCGCCCATGATTCGCAATGATCGGGCGCACAGCCCCGCCACGGCGGGCAATGGGCGCATCCTTTGGTTGTTGGCACTCCGACAAGCTGAAGCTTGAACTCCAAACGCAAGCTTCATACGGGTTCCGTTCGGAGTTCAAGCTTCAGCTTGTTTCAGCGCATCGGGCCGAGGAAAGTCCAAGCGACAACCTGTGGATGCGCCACAGCGGGCAAGCGTCCGCCCACCGAACGCCACTCTTGCCAGCCGCTCACGCTAACGCTAGAATGCAATCGAGCATATGGCCGATGATCGTCCCAGGTTGCGTCACGTGGATGCGTTCCCTGTTCAACAGGACGGCCAACAGTATGTCTGTTTGCGCGACCCGCTCCGTTTCACCGACCGCGTGCTGACCGTCTCGATGGCGGCGCTCCCGATCCTGCGCTGCCTGGACGGACGCCATTCCCTTCAGGACATCCAGACGGAGTTTCGACGCGCGACCAATCAGGCGTTGCCGCTGGAGCAGATCCAGTCATTCGTCACCCAGCTCGACGAAGCGCTGATGCTCGCCAGTCCGCGGTTCGCGGCGCACAAGGAGAATCTGATCCGCGCGTTCCGCGAATCAAGCGTGCGCGAGGCGAGTCATGCCGGCAGTTCCTACCCGGCGACCTCCGAGGCGATCACGAAGATGTTCGCGAAACATTTCGAATCGCCCAAAGGCCCCGGCAGCAACGGAGCGCGGAAACGGAAGGCGCCGGTCGCGATTGTCTCGCCGCACATTGACCTGCGACGCGGCGGCCCCGGCTTTGCATGGGCGTACCAGCAACTCGCCGACGGCCCGAAGGTGGACACGTTTGTGATTCTGGGCGTGGCGCATACCGGCACCACGCATCGGTTCACGGGGACAAAGAAGGCGTTTCAGACGCCGCTCGGCATCGCGAAGAACGACACGGCATTCATGGATGTGCTCGCGGGCAAGCTGCAGTTTGATTTGTTCGAGGACGAGTATGCCCACCGCAGCGAACACTCGATCGAGTTCCAAGTGGTGTACCTGCAGTACGTGCTGGGGCAGAAGCACGGGTTTCAGATCGCGCCGATCCTGGTCGGATCGTTCCACGATCTGGTGGACAGCGGCCAGCAACCGATCGCCGATCCCGAGGTGGCGGCTTTTGCGAGCGCATTACGCGAGACGATTGCCGAATCGGGAAAACGGGTGTGCGTCATTGCCGGTGTGGACCTGGCGCACATCGGCGGACGCTTCGGCGACGAGTTCACGGTCAACGAGGGCGTGCGCGCCCAACTGGAGTCCGATGATCGTGAGATGCTGCGGATTCTCGAATCGTGTGACGCCCCCCGCTTCTTTCGCCTGATCCATGAAGAGCGGGACTCGCGACGCGTTTGCGGCTTCCCAACGCTGTACACGATGATGTCCGCGCTGGACGTCAAACAAGGCAAGCTGCTCTACTACGATCAGAGTTTCGAGAAGGACACCAACTCCGTCGTGTCGTTCGCGAGCATGAGCTTCAGTTGAGGAGCCGGCTTGCCTCTGGTGCGGCTCTCGCTGTACTGATTTGCGTCATGAGAATTCAGGACATACGTGGATTCTATGAGGCTCGGCCTTTTCGCCCATTCACAATCCACATGGCTGACGGTCGGAGGGTGACGGTCGAGCATCCTGAGTTCCTCGCGTTCAACCCCGCAGCTCGATCCGTGATTGTCGTCGAACCGAGCGGTTCTTCCCACCGAATTGACGTCATGCTCGTAACCGACCTCGAGGAGAAACCGAACGGCTCCGCTCGGCGAAGACGCAAAAGCTGACTCGAACCGTGCTTCAGTTTTCTGCCTGTTGTTCGCTCTGACCGAACAATCCCAACTGCGATTTGTCTTCCTCCTTCGTCTTGGAACGTCGCTTTCCAAGATTCCGCTGCGCCAGCCGCGGTTTTCCTTCGGGCGTCAACTCCGCCTCCTCGAGGTTCAGAAGAATCTCCTTTGCCCTTGCAATGACATCCTGCGGCAACCCGGCCAGGCGCGCGACCTGGATGCCATAGCTTTTGTCGGTGCCGCCCGCGACGATCTTGCGCAAGAAGATGATCTGGTCTTTCCACTCGCGCACGGCGACGTTGTAGTTCTTCGCACGCGGCAACGCGGCGATCAGATCGGTCAATTCGTGATAGTGCGTTGCGAAAAGCGTCTTCGCGCCCACCACGTTGTGCAGGTGCTCGGCCACCGCCCATGCGATGCTGATGCCGTCGAACGTGCTCGTGCCACGCCCGATCTCGTCGAGCACGATCAGGCTGCGTGGGGTGGCGTTGTTCAAAATGTTTGCCGTCTCGTTCATCTCGACCATGAACGTGCTTTGTCCCCGGGCGAGATCGTCGCTGGCACCGACGCGGGTGAAAATGCGGTCCACCAGACCGATGCTCGCGCTCTGGGCGGGAAGGTACG
>CAZOTB010000002.1:95123-116578 GCA_964582645.1 uncultured Verrucomicrobiota bacterium
CCAGCAACACCAGCAGTGCGACCTGCCGGATGAACGTGCTCTTGCCGGCCATGTTCGGGCCGGTGATGATCAACACCTGGTTCTCGCGGCAATCGAGCAGCGTGTCGTTGGGAACAAACTTCCCGCTGCCCAGATGCTCGGGACTGGTGAGCATCGTCACGTCGAGCACGGGATGGCGTCCCTCGCGAATCTCGATGCGGTCGCCATCGCTGACGACCGGCCGGCAATACCCGCGTTTGCGCGCGACCTCGGCAAACGTTCCCAGCGCGTCGAGCGCGGCGATGGCGGCAGCGGTCCGTTGGATTTCGCCCGTGTGCGCGATGACCTGCTCGCGCACCTTGCGGAACAACTCGTACTCCATCGCGTTGGCCTTCTCGTCCGCGCCGAGGATTTTGGCCTCCCACTCCTTCAACTCGGGCGTCACAAACCGCTCCCCGTTGGCCACCGTCTGCTTGCGAATGTAATCGGAAGGAACTTTGGGCAGGTTTGGCTTGGTCACCTCGATGTAGTAGCCGAACACCTGATTGTAGCGGACCTTGAGCGACGCGATCCCCGTCCGCTCGATCTCTTTTTGCTGAAGCGCCGCGACCCAATCCCTGCCGTCTTTCGAGCCGCGCCGCAGTTCGTCGAGCGCGGTGTCGAATCCCTCCCGGATGATCCCGCCTTCCTTGAGCGGCAACGGCGGTTCGTCCACGATGGCGCGAGAGATGAGATCCACGACCTCCGGCAGCGCGTGGAGTTCGGCACAGAGCATTTGCAGCATTGCCGATTGCCGATGGCCGATGGCCGATCTCAGATGCGGCACCGCCTGGAGCGATTGCTTGAGGACAACCAGATCGCGCGCGTTACCGGTATCCACGCTGAGCCGTCCGATGGTGCGCTCCAGGTCCTTGACCGATTTCATCTGCTCGCGGAATTCGGTGAGCACATGGCTCTGCTCGATGAACTCCGCCACGGCATCCTGCCGGGCACGGATCGGCTCGACCCTGTTGAGCGGATGCGTGATCCAGTCCCGCAACAAGCGCGCGCCCATCGGCGTGACGGTCTCGTCGAGCACGCCGATCAACGTGAACCGCCGGTCAGCGCGGGCTGATTCGAGCAGCTCAAGGTTGCGCTGGCTGACTGCGTCGAGCACGAGATAGTCGCTGGTCGAATAGACGGTGAGCCGCTGGATGTGCTGGATGGTTCGGCGCAGACTGTTCTGGAGGTAATGCAGGATCGCGCCCGCCGCGCCGATGCCGAGCGTCATGCCGTTGCAGCCGAACCCGTCAAGCGACTGTGTTTTGAAATGATCGCGCAACGTGAAGTAGGCCGTGTCGTACTCGAACGTCCAGTCATCGTGCGTCGAGAAGCGTTGAGCGCTGAGAGCCGGGAGTTGTGAGAGCATCGCTTTCAACTCCGTCGGTACAATGATCTCGGCGGGCTGCAACCGCTCGATCTCGGTCTGGAGTTGTTCATCGCTTTCGAGTTCGGTCAAACGGAAATCGCCCGTCGTCAGATCGGCAAGCGCGAAGCCGTACCGGCTCTGTTTGTTCGTGACCGCGGCGAGAAAATTGTTCTGCCCGGCGTGCAACATCCGCGTGTCGAAATGCGCCCCCGGGCTCACGATCTGCGTGACCTCGCGTTTCACGAGCTTGCCGGGACGCGGTTCCTCCATCTGATCGCAGATTGCCACCTTGCGTCCGAGCTTGAGCAGCCGGGCGATCTGGTTCTCGGCGGCGTGATGTGGAAACCCGGCCATCGGCACACCGGTGCGGCCGGTGAGAGCAAGGTGCAACAGTTCCGCGCCCGTTTTCGCGTCGTCGAAGTACAACTCGTAGAAATCCCCCACGCGAAACAGCAGCAGCGCATCGGGCGGGATCTCGCGTTTGATCCGCTGATATTGCTGCAGCATGGGGGTCAATTCCGACTCGGGCATACGGCTGGAATCCTAATGCTTGAGAAGACGGACGCCATCCCAAAAGTGAACTGAAACGAAGGAGCTTGAATCGCTCACAAGGCCAGCGTTGACAAAGACCCACCACCTTCGCACTATCCCCTCCGCGAACTCGAACGAAAGGAAACTTTTCATGAGCAATTTACAACGTATTGGCGTGGTCGGAGTGGGACGCATGGGCGCGAATATCGCACGCCGACTCAAGGAAGTCGGTTATCCCGTGACCGTGGTCTATGATGTGCGGGCCAAGTCGGCGGAGGAACTCGCCGGCGAACTCGGTTGCGTCGCCGCGAAGAAACTAGCCGAGGTGACCCGCTCGGCAGACGTAATCCTCACCGTCGTCACCGACGACAAGGCGATGCGGAGCATTTTCAACAAGTCGCCGAAGGCAGACAGTCTCCTCAAGGGCGCGGAAAAGAAAGTGTTCATCAATTGCGCCACCCTCAGCCCCGAGGTGCATGTCGAGGTCGAGAAGCTGTGCGAGAAGGCAGGCGCGAGCAGCCTCGAAGCTTGCATGGCCAGCAGCATCACGCAGGCGCGGCAGGGCACGCTCTACTTGATGTGCGGCGGGAAGCCGGGCGTCTTCGAGTGTGTGAAGCCCATCCTCGAGAAGATGAGCAAGTCGCTGCGCTACATCGGCAAGACGGGTGACGCCGCCAAGGTCAAGGCCCTGGTCAACATGGTCATGAACATCAACACGGCCGGTCTCGCCGAGGGTCTCGGCCTTGGTCACGCGCTCGGGCTCGACCTCACGATGCTGCGCGAAGTGTTCGCGCAGACCGGTGCCAACTCGCGCGTCCTCGAAACCGACGGCGAAGACATGCAGAACCGCACCCACGAATGTTATTTCTCCGGCTCTCACGCCGCGAAGGATTCCGGCATCGCATTGGGTCTCGCGAAGAAAGCGAAACTGAACCTGCCGCTCGCGAAGGCGACCTTTGCGCAGTACACCAAGATGACCAGGCTCGGTTTCGGCGAGCTCGACAAGTCCGGCATCGCGGAACTGACGTTCAAGGGGCGCGGGAAGAAGGGCAAGTAGGAAGCCGAGCCGGGGTGGACGGCCCGCGTGACTCACGGGGTCGGCGGGGAACAGAGCCGAGTTGCCTGGTCCAACTGCTGGCGATTGCCGAGCAGCAGAATCAAGTCGCCCGCTTCGATTCGGGTGTCGCCGGGCGGGTTGGTGATTCGCTGTTCGCCGCGCTGGATGCCGATGATCGTCGCGCCGGTTTGTTGCCGCAATCGGGAGGCGTTGATTGTCTTGCCGATCAGCGGCGAGCCATCGCGGAGAGGAATGGTTTCGACCTCGATCGTGGAGAACAGCCGTTCCGCCGTGGTGGCCCGGGGAGCTGCTTCCATGAGAATCTGCCGCGCCTTCTCGATCTGGGACTTCTCCCCCATCAGCACGAGTCCGTCGCCGGGAAAAAGCGGTGTCCCCGGGCTCGGATTGACGACATGAAATCCATCCCGCTCGATTCCCACGATGCTGGCCCCGGTACGGGTCCGCAAGGCGAGATCGCGGATGCTTCGGCCGGCGGCGATGGAGTCGCCCTGCAGACTCAGTTGCTGCAGCTCGAAGTCCCACGGATACTTCTCCTTGATCAGGTTCATGAGCTCGGCTTGCTGGGCCGGTTTGGCGGCCGGCAGTTCCTCGAACACCTCGCGCACCGTGGCCTCCATGCGGCTGTGCAGATGCACGATCGAGTGCCATTGCCGGCGCACGATGAGCACCGCCACCAGCGCCAGCACGATCAACAACGGCCAGGGCGGCAGAAAACTCGAACTCAGCGCGATGATCCACAGCCCGAGCACGATCGCGCCGATCAGCAGGAAGATGTTCTTGAGAAGCCGCTGCGGGTTCAGTTTCGGGATGCCCGCGATCGTGGTGCGCGGAAAGGCGGACTCGGCCACCAGCAAGGCTATCACTTCCAGGTTGCGCCAGAGTGCCAGGAAGGGAATCAAGGAGACCAGCGACACGACCAGCCACACAACCATCTCCACCTCGGCTTCGAACAGGAGACGCTGGGGAAACTGCTCTCGTACCAGCCCGACCACAAACGCGGCGATCAGGAACAACGCGGTGATCAGACACACCTCGATCCCGATGCGCAGAATGGGCTTGCGGGCAAATCGCCACAGGTTGCTGGTGCTGCCCGACGCGCGCAGGCTTCCCACCCAGCGGCTGTAGAGTGAGAGGAATGTGCTCAACGGTTTGGGCGCCAACCGCTCGAAGCCAGCCACGATCTGATCCGAGCTGCGGACGAGGTATGGCGCCGTGAACGAAGTGATCGCGGAAGCCGCAATCGCCACGGGAAACAGGAATTCACTCGTTACCTTCGTCGCGATCCCGAGTTGCGCGATCAGAAGCGAGAACTCACCCAGCGGAGTCAGCCCCAACCCCACGCGCAATGCCGCGCGTCCCTCCATCCCGGTCGTGAACACGGCAAATGCCGCCATCAAGCTGCGGCCCACGATCGCGAGCACGGCCACTCCCACTGCCGGCCCCGCATACTGCACGATCAACTTCGGATCGAACATCATGCCCACCGCCACGAAGAACACCGCCAGGAACATGTCGCGGATGGGTGGGATCAGAGGCTGCAGCCGGGGGTAGTCTTTCGATTCGGACACGATGGCGCCCATGATAAACGCCCCCAGCGCCGCCGAATACCCGAGCTTCAGCGCGAGCAACGCGGGACCGAAGCACAACCCCAGCGCCGTGACCACCAGCACCTCGTCGTCCTTGAACCGGGCCACGTAGCTGATCAGCCGCGGCACGCACAACACGCCGAGCAGCACGACCACCACCACGAAAATTCCGATGCGCATGAGCGTGTGCAACAGGTTGCCCAAGGCCAGCGTGCCGGTCATCGCGACACTCGACAACGTGGCAATGACCGTCACCGCCACGATGTCTTCGACGAGCGTGATCGCCAGCGACGTTTGCGCCGAGGGATCGTTCAGTTTGCCGAGGCTCTGAAACGTCTTGGCGATGATCGTCGAACTCGAAACGCACAGCATCGCGCCGACAAACAGGCTGTCCATCTTTGCCCAGCCGAACAATCGGCCCGCGCCGTACCCGAGCCAGATCATCAGCAGCGCGCACAGAAACGCTGCCGTCCCCGCCACCGGGCCGACCTGCCGCAGCTTGCGCAGGCTGAACTCGAGCCCGATCGAGAACATCAGGATGATGATGCCGAGCGTGGCGAGCGTCTCGATGTTCTGCGCGTTGCTCACCAGGGGAAAGGGAGGCGTGTGCGGTCCGATGATCACTCCGGCGACGATGTAACCCAACACCACCGGCTGCCGAAAGCGGTGGAACAGGACCGTCACCGCAGCCGCCACGATCATGACCACGGCGAGGTCGCGCAGGAGCGTGAATTCGGACATGAGCGAAAGATAGCCAGCGATCTAGGGCGAGGGCAAGCGCTCAGGCTGGAAAATCAAACCGAACGTGTTGGGAAGGGTCAACGATCCAAGGCTCGTTACCGGTGTTCCAGCCTTTCCTTCTGGCGGGCCTCTTCACGGTCCTCGGCGTCAATGCCGCGGAGGGTGATGCGACGCGCAATGAGCCCGTCTTTCTCCTGTTCGTAGAGAATCTTCACCTTGTCACCCACCTTGAGGTCCTCCAGCGCAGCCTCGGGTTTGTCTTGCGTGGTGATCTTGCAGGTGACGGCGATGAGGAAGGTTTTACTCACGGGAAATTTGCGAACAGTGATGGCTTTGGCGATCTTCTCGATGGAAGTGATTTCACCATGGAACGACTGCAGCACCTTTGCGGGCGGCTCGTTGGCTTTGGGGGGTTCAGCTCGCGATGAATGACCGAGAGCCCACACGACCAAGCAGGTCATGATGGCGAATCGGAGAAGCACTTGGCTCATAATTGACTCCTGTCTGTTGGGTGCGAAGGCATCTCCATTGTGCCGACTGAACCGTGTACTGCAACTCTTTTAGCCAGCTTCTGAGATGAGAATGTCCATTGTGCCGCGACTTGGGCGCATCTGCGGGTTGTTGTGGGGCGCGAATGCCCCCATCGCCTGCCGTTGGGCGATGGGGGTTTCGCGCCGTGCCCGTCCGACACGCCACCACGGCGCGAAACCTCCGTCCCTGAACGACGCGGGACGGAGGCATTCGCGCCCTACCACCGTCAACCCGCAGATGCGCGCCCGCAACTTTGCGCATTGACGATGCGCTTGCGGTTATGGTTAGTCTCGGTTTCATGATGGTTTATTGGCTCTGTTGCGGCTGGCGAACCCGACTTTCTGGTTCCGATACGGCACGACCACAAAACGTGGTAAGCAAAGGCACCCCCCGGCCCACCGCACTCGCCTGTGGCCAGCCAAGCCGATTTCCCTATGACCCTCAGTTCTTTCTTTCGTCCCAAACTGGTTGATTGCCTCAAGGACTACCGGTAATCCAGGATTCTGCCGCCTATGCAAGACCTCGCCTCGACTTGGTTCACGTGGGCGATCCTTGCATACCTCGGTGGCGGATTCGGCGGGCTGCTCTTGTCGCGACGCGAGAAGGCGGCGAACGCATTCTGCTTCGGGATCGCCACGGTGGGGTCGATGTTGGCGTTGGGAGCATCGGTGCTGGCGTTGACGGGCATCTCCGCGCACGGCGAATTTCAACTCACGCTCCTGCCACCGGCAATGCCCCATCTCGAATGGACGGTGCGGTTCGGTGCGCTCTCCGCTTTTTTTGTGCTGATCGTTTCGTTGTTGGGAGTCTGTCTTTCCGTGTATTCGTTCGGCTACGTCCGCGGATTCGACGGCCGCAAGAATGTCGGCGTGCTCGGCTTCCTCTTCAACGTGTTGCTGCTGGCCACCACGCTGGTGTTCTGTGCCGACAACGCGTTTTTCTTCCTGCTCGTCTGGGAGTTGATGGCGCTCGCGGCGTTCTGCCTTGTCAGCTTCGAACACGAGTCCGACGAATCGCGTCGGGCGGGCGTCTTGTTCTTCGTGATGTCGCACATCGGCACCGGCTGCCTGGTTCTCGGCTTCCTGTTGCTTTTCCAGGCCACGGGACAACTTGGCTTCGATGGCTTTCAATCCGCCGCGACCTCGATGACTCCAGCGACGCGCAACGCAGCCTTCCTGCTGTTCCTCGTCGGCTTTGGAATCAAGGCGGGCATCATCCCGCTGCACATCTGGCTGCCGGCCGCGCATCCTGTCGCGCCGAGCAACGTTTCCGCATTCATGTCCGGCGTGCTGATCAAGACCGGCATCTACGGCGTGGTGCGCGTCTGGTTTGATTTTCTGGGCGATCCACCGCTGTGGTGGGGCGTGACGGTGCTCGTGATCGGTACCGTGTCCGCGTTGCTCGGCGTGTTGTACGCGCTGATGGAACACGACCTCAAGCGGCTGCTCGCCTATCACAGCATCGAAAACATCGGCATCATCCTGCTCGGCGTGGGCGCGGCGCTGTTGTTTCAAGCCACGCATCATCCGGCACTGGCCGCGATGGCGTTGATCGCCGGCTTGTATCACACGATCAACCACGCCACGTTCAAGGCTTTGCTCTTTATCGGCGCGGGCGCCGTGTTGCATTCCACGCACACTCGAAACATGGAGGAACTCGGCGGCTTGATTCGTCGCATGCCCAAGACAGCGTTCTTTTTCCTCATCGGTGCGGTGGCGATCTCGGGCCTCCCGCCACTCAACGGTTTCGTCAGCGAATGGCTCACCTACCAGAGTCTGTTGCGTGGGTTCGACATCCCTCACGACCTGACGCGCATCCTTTTCCCCATCAGCGGCGCCTTGCTGGCGTTAACCGCGGCGTTGGCGGCGGCTTGTTTTGTCAAAGCTTTCGGCGTGACCTTCCTGGCGCAACCACGCAGCGATCACGCCCGGCACGCACACGAGGCGTCGCCGACGATGCTTTTGGGAATGGCCCTGCTTGCGCTCACCTGTTTCTTGCTCGGGTTGTTTCCGACGACGTTTTTCGCCGTGTTCGATCCGGTCACCCAACAGCTTCTGGGCGAACAGGTCTCCACCCAACTCGCTGCTGCCAACGGCCTCTCCATCTCCGCCCTGAATCCGAACGGCGGCGTGGTTTCGCCCTTGGGCTTGCTGATGCTGGGCCTGATCCTGTTGCCACTGCCGATCGGACTCTGTCTCGCTTTCAGTCGCGGGCGCAAAACGCGGATCGGCCCGACGTGGGATTGCGGGCTGCGCGGGCTGACGCCGCAGATGGAATACACTGCCACGGCGTTCTCGAAGCCGCTGCAGATGATCTTCCGTGCTCTCTACCGGCCGCGACGCGAGGTGCAGGCCGATTTCGAGTTCTCCCGGTATTTCACCAAGACGATCCGTTTCGAGTCGCACATTGAACCGACCTTCGAGCGTTGGATCTACCATCCGTTCCATCGCGCGGTGATGAGCGTCTCCAAGCGGATCCGACGGCTCCAGGTGGGCAGCGTGCACGCCTACCTGCTTTACATTTTCATCACGTTGCTGGTGTTGCTGCTGGTGGTGGCGGGAGGGTTATGAAAAGCTCCCTCCTCCCGATCGTTCTCCAGGGATGTCTGGCGCTCCTGCTCGCGCCGTTGGTGAGCGGCGTGATCAAGAAATTGAAAGCGATGCTGCAAATGCGGCGCGGGCCGGGGATACTCCAGCCCTGGTATGACGTGATCAAGCTGTTCCGCAAAGGCATGGTCATATCCGAACACGCCTCGTGGATCTTCCATGTCACCCCGTACATTCTCTTCCTTACCGCTCTCATCGTCGGCTTGCTGGTCCCGCTTGTGAGCGCGCAGGTGCCGCTCAGTTTTCTGGGCGGCGTGCTCGCGGTGATCTATCTTCTCGCGCTGGGCCGTTTCTTCCTCGCGTTGGCGGGACTCGACACGGCGAGCGCGTTCGGCGGGATGGGAAGCAGCCGGGAAATGACCCTCTCCGCCATCGCCGAGCCGGCCATGATGCTCTCGATCTTCACCGTCGCCATCGCTGCCGGCTCGACCAACCTGAGCGAGATGACGCGCGTTGCCACCACACAGGAGTGGCGTTTCCTCAGTCCTTCACAGATCCTGGCCTTCGCCGCGTTGTTCATCGTGTTGATCGCCGAAACCGGGCGCATCCCCGTGGACAACCCCGCCACGCATCTCGAACTCACGATGATTCACGAGGCGATGATCCTTGAATACTCGGGCCCGTACCTCGCGCTCGCGGAGTGGGCCGCGTCGATCAAGCAACTCGTCCTGATGACGCTGCTCATCAACGTCTTCTTCCCGTTCGGCCTCGCGACCGATTGGACGCCCGTCAGCATCGCCGTGTCGCTCGGGTTGTTCCTCGCCAAGCTCCTTGTTCTCTCGGTTGCTGTCGTGCTGGTCGAATCCACCAACGCCAAGCTGCGCCTCTTCCGCGTGCCCGATCTGTTGAGCATCGCGTTCGTTCTCGCGGCGATGGCGCTCATATCGATTTTCTTCTTTTGATGGAAGATTGGAAGAGGGGAATGGTGGAAGAGTGGAAGAGTGGAAAAATGGAGGGATGGAAGGATGGAATTGAATGATTGAGCGTCGCAATATCAATCGCGGTTATCGCAAGCTGATCGTGTGGCAGGATGCCGTGGAATACTACTCGATCACTTGTGAAATCTTCCGTCCGTTTCCGTATGAACTGAAACGCGTCGCCTCGCAGCAAATTGCGTCGGTCGATTCGATTCATCGAAACATCGCGGAAGGTTATTGTCGGCGTACGATCAACGAATATCTCCAGTTCCTGAACATCGCGCTGAGTTCGGCTGGTGAATCGGTTTCGGGACTGCACGCGTATCTGAAAGCAAAGCAAATCAAAGAAGAGCAATTCCAGAAAGCGGATTGCCTCGCGTTCAAGCTGGAGAACGGATTGAAGCGTTTGATCGAGAGTCTCCAACGAAACCGGGAAACCGGTGAGTGGGATGACACATTCATCCTCAAGGAATCCAATGCGGTGTACAAGGCGAGGGGTGTGGAATGAGGCGAGGAATGGAAGTTTGGAAGACTGGAAGATTGGATGGATGGATGTGTCTGGCTGGAGTCATTCCATTCTTCCACGCTACCACGCTTGCATCCTTTCATCCTTCCAGTCTTTTCTTCTTCGACGATCCTCAATTTGGCGCGCGCATGATCACGCTCATGGCGGCGTCGGCGCTGGTGCTGCAGTTTCTCATGGTCGGCCAGCGCGTGCTGATGACCAACATCCGGCTGTTCGCCGTCCAATCGTTCCTGCTGGCCGGCATCGCCAACACCATCGCCTACTTCCAACACTCGCCCCATCTCTACATCGTCGCGGTGCTGACCTTCTGCCTGAAGGTCCTCCTTGTGCCGTGGCTGCTGCGGCGCGTGATGGATCGCATCCAGGTCGTGCGCGATGTCGAGCCGCTGGTAAACACCACCACATCTCTGCTCTTATGCGCGGGACTGACGCTCGTCGCGTATCTCGTTGCCCGTCCGTTCACTGATGCGGCGGGCAAGGAAGCAACGGACTTCGGCCACAACACCCTCGCGGTCGCGTTGACGCTGGTGCTGGTCGGTTTCTTCCTGATGATCAACCGTCGCAATGCGCTTTCGCAGGTGCTGGCGCTGTTGACCGTGGAGAACGGCCTGTTCCTCGCCGCCATCTCGCTCACGTACGGCATGCCGCTGGTCGTCGAATTGGGTGTGTTCTTCGACGTGTTCGTCGCCGTGATGGTGTTCGGCATTCTCGTCTATCGCATCCGCGAGACGTTCGATTCCATGGACGTGAGCAAACTGCGGAGGCTGCGCGGATGAACCTGGGCCCGCTGTGCCTGCTCCTTATCGTGCCGCTGGCCGGTAGCGCTGCCTGCTGGCTGGGACGCACGCGCCGGTTTCTCGAAGCGGTGAACCTGATCGTGTTCAGCCTCACCCTTCTCGTGGCCGGCAACCTTGCGCGCAACGTGGCGACGGCGGGCGCCATCGAGGAATGGCATGGCGCGCTGCATGCCGATGCGTTGAGCGTGCTCGTGGCGTTGGTGACGGCGTTCGTGGCGCTCGTGAGCACGGTGTACGCGGTGAGTTATTTCCGCGACGACGAACGCAAGGGGAGGATCGCCTTCGCCCAGATCCGAATCTATTACGCGCTGACGCCATTGTTCGTGGGCGCGATGTTCCTGGTCCTGCTCGCCAACAACCTCGGTCTCATGTGGATCGCCGTGGAAATCACGACGCTCGCCTCGGTGTTCCTGACCGCGTTCTACAATCAGAAGACCTCACTCGAAGCGGCGTGGAAATACATCACCATCGGCAGCGTCGGCATCTCGCTGGCGTTGTTCGGCACCATTCTCGCCTATTACTCGGCGGCGAAGCTGGCTGGCGCGGAATCGCTCGAAGCTCTCAACTGGTCGTTCCTGATCCAGCACGCGACGGATCTCGATCCCAAGGCCATGCGACTCGCCTTCGTCCTGATCCTCATGGGCTACGGCACCAAAGCGGGCCTCGCGCCCATGCACACATGGAAACCCGATGTGTATAGCGAGACGCCCGTGCCTTCGACGGCGCTATTAGCGGCGGCGGTGTTGAACTGCGCCCTCTACGGGATCATCCGATTCCACATCCTTGCCTCGAATTGTCTCGGCCCGGAGTTTTCGAGTTCGCTTCTCATCTTCTTCGGTCTCGGCTCGATGGTGATCGCGGCGCCGTTCGTCCTCGTGCAACGAAACTTCCGGCGCCTGCTCGCCTATTCGAGCATTGATCACACGGGCATCATCGTCGCAGCCTTGGGGTTCGGCGGCAAACTCGGTGCTCTCGGCGCCATGCTCCACATGAGTTTCCATGCGATTACCAAGCCGCTCCTGTTCTTCTGCTCGGGCAACGTCCAGCAACGATTCGGCTCTGCCAGCTTTCGCGGTGTCCAGGAGGGCGTGATCCATCGCCTGCCCCTCACCGCTGTGTTGTTCCTGCTCGCCACGCTCGCCGTGACCGGTGTGCCGCCGTTCAGTATTTTCCAGAGCGAGTTCACCGTGTTGATGGCCGCCTTTACATCGGGACGCCCCTGGTGCGCCGCGATCTTCGTCGTGTGCGTCGTGACGATCTTCTCCGGCTTCCTCTTTCACATGGTGAGATTAAACCTCAGCCCCAAACTGGCAACGTCGGCCGGCACCCCTGAACCGGACGAAGCCGGTGAGGTGCGCGACTCGAAGACCGCCGCGATGGTATTGGTGGCCATCCCCGTGTGCGTCTTCGGTTTCTGGCTGCCGCAATCGTTGCTCCGGTTGATCGAGCAAGCCGCTGAGATCATTTGGGTTGGCACATGAACACCCTCCCTACCCTCCAACCCATTCTTGATGAACTGCGCCAGCGGTTCGGCGCCCAGATCGAGGCGGTGGATGTAGCGCGGGCGGATGAGGTGCAGGTGCAGACGAATCAGAACGCGCTTTCGGCGTTGTGTGCGTTCCTGTATCGCCGGCACAAGGCGCGGCTCACCAGCGTATTCGCCGAGGACCTGCGCAACACGGCAGAGAAGTGTTTCCGCAATTACTACGTGTTCGCGCTCGACGCAGCGCACGCGTATCTCGTGCTCCACACCGCGATTCGGCCAGACAAGCCGGAGTTCGTTTCGTTGACCACCGCCGTGCCCGCCGTCAACTGGCAGGAACGCGAGATCCAGGATTGGTTCGGCTTGAAAGCGATCGGTCATCCCAATCCACGACGCATGGCACTTCACGATGACTGGCCGGAAGTGTATCCCTTGCGCAGGGACTTCGATTTCCGGACGAAGCTGGCTCCGTTCACGGGCGAGCGGCATTCATTCCGCAAGGTCGAAGGCGAAGGTGTCTTCCAGGTGCCGGTCGGCCCCGTCCACGCGGGGATCATCGAACCCGGACATTTTCTATTCAGCGTCGCGGGCGAGCCGGTTCTCTACCTGCAAATCCGACTCTTCTACACCCACAAGGGGACGGAGAAACTGTTCGAAGCCATCCCGGCCCCCCATGGCGTCTTCCTCGCCGAGAGTATTTCAGGCGATTCCAGTTTCTCGCACTCGACGGCCTATTGCCAGGCGCTCGAACGCGCGGCCGACCTCGCTGTGCCACCGCGCGCGAAATACCTCCGCACCATTCTGCTCGAACTGGAACGCATCTACAATCACGTGGCCGACATCGGCGCCATCGCGACCGATGTGGCGTTCGTCGTTGCCAACGCCCACGCGATGCAACTCAAAGAACAGGTGCTTCAACTCAACGAGCACCTTGCCGGTAATCGCCTCCTGCGCGGCATGAACTGCATCGGTGGTGTGCGGCGTGACTTCGATGACGAGCAACTCCAGCGGTTGAAGGGCTTTTTGCCCCGGCTCCGTCGCGAGTTTGAGATGATCCTGGAACTGGTCCTTTCCTCGACCTCGACGATTGACCGTCTGGAAGCAACCGGCATCCTCGCGCCGCAGATAGCGAAAGACCTCGGGATCGTCGGCGTTGCCGGGCGCGCCTCGGGCGGCGACATGGACGTCCGACGCGACCATCCGTATGCCGCCTACGATCAGGTGAAGTTCCAAGTGCCGGTGTACACGAACGGCGACGTGTTGCATCGCCTGAAAGTCCGGGCGGACGAAGTGCACGAGTCGCTTTCGATTCTCTCCCAAGCCCTGGAGCAGATCCCGGCCGGGCCCGTGGCGACCGAATGGAAGACGCTGCCGCCGAACCGTTGCGCGCTCGGTTTCGTCGAAGGCTGGCGAGGTGAGATCGTTCACTGGGTTCGCACCGCCGAAAACAACCGCCTCGCCCGGTGTCGGGTCAAAGACCCGTCGTTGCAAAACTGGCCCGCGCTCAGCGAAGCGATCCTCGGCAATATTGTGCCCGACTTTCCCGTGTGCAATAAAAGCTTCAACCTGTCGTATTCGGGAACGGACCGGTAAGCAGACCATTTCACACTCTGTATATGGAAGAAAGCACAACTCTCATTAACACCCCACTTCAGTGGGGTGTCCGATGCGCCTGTGATGACACTAACCGCTTCAGCGGTTTTCACTCGCCAATGAAAACCGCTGAAGCGGTTCGATCTTCCTTCGCCACCAAGATCACCCCCCTGAAGTGGGGTGTTACTAAGAACCGAGGGCAGCTTCATGGTCATTCTCTAAAAGCTCCCGAATAGGTCATGCTGAAAATTCTCAAAGAATCCTACGCCAAGGGCATCGTCACCAGCGATTACCCGGCGTCACCCGCCGAGACTTCGCCGCACTTCCGCGGGCGGCCGGTGTTTGATTTTCCGCAATGGGAAGACGCGCGCCCGGCTGCCATCGTTTGTCCCACCGCGGCGATCCTGTGCGCCGATGAAGCCGGGATGCGCACCGTCACCGTGGACTACGGCAAATGCATCTTCTGCGGACTGTGCGCGGAGAAGGCCGTTACCATCAGCCGCGAATGCGAACTCGCCGTCAAAAGTCGCGGCGACTTGATCCTCCAGGCGAAGTACAACCTCAAGCCAGACGGTCGCCACGAGAAGTTGCTCGAAGTGAAGCAACGCCCGGCTGATTCGCAGCACGCCGTGGCGGAACTCGGCGACAAGCTGCGGTCCCAAATCCATCGCGTGCTCGGTCGCTCTCTCCAGATCCGCGAAGTGGATGCCGGCTCGTGCAACGGCTGCGAGGTCGAGATCGTCGGCCTGAACAGTCCTGTCTATGACATCGAGCGGTTCGGCATTCACTTCGTCGCCTCGCCGCGACACGCCGACCTGCTTCTCGTCACCGGCCCCGTCACGCGCAACATGGAGCTCGCCTTGAAGAAAACCTACGACGCTACCCCTGAGCCGCGCCTTGTGGTCGCAGTCGGCGCGTGCGGTTGCAGTGGCGGCATCTTCGGCGTCAACTACGCCACGCTCGGTGGCGTGGACTCGACCGTCCCCGTGGACGTGTACATTCCCGGCTGCCCGCCGCGTCCGCAGGCTTTGTTGCACGGGATTCTGCTCGCGGTCGAACGATTGCAGCAGAAACTGAAAGCCTGAACACTTGGCTGCACCCTTCGAAAAGCCACAGCGCCGGCCGCGTTATCGCGGGACGCATCCGCGTCGGTTCGAGCAGAAGTACAAGGAGCTCAATCCCTCGAAGTACCCGGACACGATCCAGAAGGTGATGGACTCGGGCAAGACACCGGCCGGGACGCATCGTCCAATCTGCGTGCAGGAGATCATGGAGATTCTCGCGCCGAAAGCCGGCGAGGTCGCGGTGGATTGCACGCTCGGCTACGGCGGACACGCGGAGCGGATTCTGCCCAAGTTGCTGCCCGGCGGACGCCTGATCGGGCTTGATGCCGACCCAATCGAGCTGCCCCGGACCGAAGCGCGGCTGCGCGGCCTGGGCTACGGCGAAGATGTGCTGACGATTCGGCGCTCGAACTACGCCGGGTTGGCTCGCCTGCTCGCAGACCTCGGTCTCAGCGGCGTGGATATCGTGTTGGCTGACCTCGGTTGTTCTTCGATGCAGCTCGATAATCCCGCGCGCGGGTTTTCGTTCAAGCTGGAAGGCCCGCTCGATCTGCGAATGAACCCGAACCGCGGTCAGCCAGCGTCGGCGTTGCTGGCAAAAATCGACGAGGCCACGTTGATTCAGATCCTGCGGGAGAACGCTGATGAGCCGCACGCGGAACGGATCGCGCTGGCGATCATCCAAGCACGTTCGCAACGGCCGATCGTCACGACCACGGCCCTTTCGCGGATCGTAAGCGAGGCCGCTGGCCCGGCTTCAACGAGGGACGCGGACGCGGACGAGCAGAACGCCTCGGTCCGCCGCGTATTCCAGGCGTTGCGCATCGAGGTCAACGACGAGTTCGATGCGCTGGAAACCTTCCTGCGCTTTCTGCCCGGCTGTCTGAACCTGGGCGGACGCGTGGCGATTTTGACGTTTCATTCCGGCGAGGACCGGCGCGTGAAGAAGTTCTTCCAGGCCGGGTTGCGCGATGGGCTGTACTCCGACATCGCGCTCAAAGTCATCCGTCCCAGCCCCGAAGAGGTGCGATCCAATCCGCGCAGTTCCAGCGCCAAGCTTCGTTGGGCGGTGCATTGAGGCCGACAAAAAAGTTGGAGAACGTCACCGCTTTCCAAGCGCGGGAATCTCTGCGTTGCGAGCGCGGGTCGTCCTTGCTGCTCTCTCAGACTGCAGATTCCAGTGGAATCTCGCGACGTTTGATGTATATGTCCCGCCGTTGGTCGCGCATCGCACCTGAAGTTTTGCCCGAAGGAACAAGGAGTTGGAGTCAGTCTCGCCCTGACCGCACTCATCGTCTGTGCGCCGCCCGCCGAGGCCGCTTCCGCGCCCGCTCTTCCTCACGCCGCATATGTCTGGCAACGAAGCTGGAATGAATCCGTCCGCACCGCCATCGAGCAAGCGGTACCGCATCTGAGCGATCTCGTCGTTCTCGGCGCCGAGGTGACGTGGGCGCAAGGGCGACCGCGTGTCGTTCGCGTCGAGATGGATGCAGCGACGCTGCGCGCTGCGAATCTCCCGATCGGCATCGCTCTGAGAGTCGGGCCGTACACAAGCAAGTTTGCCGCCGATGACGATCCCGCCCGGCTTCTGTCCGATCTCGCCATGGCGCTCGTGTCCGAGGCCAGGGCCGCCCGGCTCCCTCTCAAAGAACTGCAACTTGATTTTGATTGTGCGGAGTCGAAACTCGATGGCTACCGCGTCTGGGTTGAAACCATCCGCCGTCGCGTCGCTCCCGTGCCGCTCACGATCACCGCGTTGCCCTGTTGGCTGCGGCACGAGGAATTCAAGACACTCATCGCGACCACCGACGGTTACGTGCTGCAAGTCCACTCGCTTGAACGCCCTGCCGGTCCCGACGCGCCGATGACGCTGTGCGATCCCGCCGCCGCGCGACGCTATGTCGAAAAGGCAAACAGTCTGGGTCGGCCATTCCGCGTGGCGTTGCCGACCTACGGTTACGTGGCCGGGTTCGATTCCCGCGGAAAGCTGCTCGGCCTGTCCGCGGAAGGCCCGCTGTTGACGTGGCCGGCCGGGGTTCGATTGCGAGAGCTGCGCGCTGATCCGGGTCAGCTTGCCGGGCTTGTGAAGACATGGACATCGCAACGACCCTCCAATTTGAAAGGAGTCCTCTGGTATCGCCTGCCGACCGAACGCGATGCGTTCAACTGGCGTTGGCCGACGTTGCGTTCGGTGATCGCGGGGAAGGTGCCGCAACCGCGGCTGCGGGCGGAAGTCCGCCGAACCGAGCCCGGCATCGCCGAGATCGAACTCGTCAACGACGGCGATGCCGACGATTCACTTCGGGTCATGACGAGTCTCGATTGCGCGAACGCAGACGTGATCGCCGCGGACGCGCTCAATGGATTTGAGTTCATCAGTGAATTGCCTGCCCGTGTCATCTTTCGAGGTCCGCCGCGAGTGGTTCGCGCGCGGCTCGCCCCCGGCGAACGAAAGCGGATCGGCTGGCTACGAATGAAAGAAGAAAAGGAGATCAAACTGTATGTGGCTTCCCTCGCGAATTAGCGTTTGCTGTGTCCTGCTCGCGGGCCCGCTCGGCTTGCCGGGCGCGTTTGCATGTGGGCCGTTCTTCCCCAATCAACTGCTCGTCGAGGGCGACAACGCCGTGCTTGACGCGCCGGTGGCGAATTTTGCGTCCGAAGTGGCGCGCATCGAATGGGCCGGTGCGACCGAATGGGCGCGGCAGGCGGACACAAACTTCGACGCGCGCACCACCGCCGAAGTGGATGTGTCGGAACTCAGCGCCGCGCTGGTGGGCTCGGAGCAATCAGGGGAAGCACTCGAGTCGTTGATTGCCGCTTATGCCGAAACGCGCGAAGCGTTGGCGGCATACGTCCAAGCAAAGGAAGAATGGCACCCCACGCGCCTGGAGTTCGTCCGCGAAGGCGAGGAGATGCGGGCTGTCGAAATCCCCGTCCCACCGCTGCCATCGCCGCGACTGCGGGTGCCGAAAGGGGTACCGGCCGAATTCGCCCATTACCTGTGCGGCGCCATTGCGTTTCACGAAGGCAACCTGCCGCGCGCCCGTGTCGCGTGGGAGATGGTGCTGACCCTGCCGCCGGAGCAGCGCAGGCATCGCTCGACGTGGGCGGCGTTCATGCTCGGCAAGACCTGTCTCGAAACCGATCCTCCCCGGGCGATCGAGTATTTCCAACGCGTGCGCCAGTTGGCGCGGGAAGGTTTCGCTGACAGCCTGCGTCTCGCGGTGGACAGCCTCGGCTGGGAAGCGAAAGTCGAACTCGGCCGCAAGAACTACGAGCGTGCGATGGAGTTGTACGTCTGCCAGAACGCCGCGGGCGATTGGACCGCCGTGAATTCGGTGCGGTTTGTCGCCGCCGCGCTGGCTCGGGAAACACCCGAGGTGGTTCGACGCACGGCGCGGCATCCGTTGTGCCGGCAGGTCATGCTGGCGTGGGTGATCTCGCGCGAGGACCACGACGAAGAATGGATCGAAGCGTGGCTCGACGTCGTCGAGCGATCGGGCGCACGCGATGTACGCGGCGCCGAACGTCTCGCGTGGGCTGCGTATCAGCGGGGCGACATGGACGCCGCGCGCCGGTGGATCGCCCGCGCTCCCGGACAGTCCCCGGCCACGCAATGGGTGCGGGCAAAGTTGCTTCTGCGCGACGGACGGGTGGATGAAGCAACGGCATTGCTCGCCAAGTTGATCCGCGCGTTTCCCAACGCCGACGACTGGAATGGAGCTTATAAACCGCACGAATGGCCTGGATACAACTTCCGCCCCACGCAGGACGAGGTCGCCGGGGAGCTTGGCGTGTTGAAATTGTCTCGAGGGCAATACACCGAGGCGCTCGATCTGTTGTTGCGTGCCGGCTACCCGATTGACGCCGCGTATGTCGCGGAGCGCGTGCTGACGCCGGGCGAGTTGATGGTGTACGTGAACCGCCGCTGGTCCGAAGCCGGCGGCGAAGCTTCAGAAGGATGGAGCACGTCTCTGTTCACCGAACAAACCCGGGCGGCGGGTATCCGCTACCTGCTCGGGCGGCGGTTGACGCGCCTGGGCCGATGGGACGAAGCGAGGCCGTACGTTCCCGCCGAGTTGCAGCCGGTGTTCGAGCGCTACGTGCAGGCGATGCGGTTGTCGAAAGACTGTGCCCTCGCCGACGAAGAATGTGCCGAATGGCTCTGGGAGGCGGCCAAGATCACGCGTTGGTGGGGCATGGCGTTGATCGGCACCGCGGTGGACCCCGACTGGCACATGCTCGGCAATGGTAGCTACGAAATGCCGCCCATCCACGCCTCTCGTGGCATCGGTCGCACCAACGACCTCCC
The DNA here is from genome assembly GCA_964582645.1 of uncultured Verrucomicrobiota bacterium. GTDB lineage: Bacteria > Verrucomicrobiota > Verrucomicrobiia > Palsa-1439 > CAZOTB01 > CAZOTB01. Next base: position 114,276 of record CAZOTB010000002.1, read on the forward strand.
AGAATGGGTCACGGCGCGCGGGTTTGACGTGACGGCGCCACACAACGGTGAGCGTGCCCGTGTCTCGCAATCATCCCCGGCGCCAGAGACACGGTTTCACTACCGCTATCTCGCCGCCGAGTTGGCATGGCAAGCGGCGCAGTTGTTGCCCGACGACTCCGACGCCACCGCGAATGTGTTGTGTGAGGCAGGTTCATGGCTGAAACTCCGCGATCCCAAAGCCGCGGATCGCTTCTACAAAGCGCTCGTCCGGCGTTGCCGGCACACGGAACTGGGGGACGAAGCCGATCGTCGGCGCTGGTTTCCGCCCGTCGCCGAGGCGGAAATGCCGAGCACCATTCCGTGACCGACACGGCGCGGCGGGAGCCGCGCCCTCCAAAGCGAATCGCGGGGCGTCGGAGGGTTCGGCTCCCGTCGAGCCGAAGGCAGGTTTCGAAGCAACGCGACATTCGCCATACCGCGTTCACCGCGCGGAAGGGCCGATAGCGTCTCACACTGGCCGCTGCCACTGATCGAGGATTCGTTCCACCTTTTCGCGCACTTCGGCGCGTGCGAGCGAACGGTCATCCGTCCGCATGAGAATCTCATCATAGCGCGTGTGAACATGGCGGATGTGCGCGCGGACGGCCAACGTGATGGCGTGTGAATCAAACTGCTTGGCCGCCGCGCTGCGACCGACCCGGCCCGAGTGTTTCCTGCAGGCGTGATTGGCAATCGCAGTCGCTTCGTCGGCAGGGCAGCGCGGGTATTGCGCTCGAATGGCTTGGGCAAATGCGACGCGGTATTCCTCGTCTTCGATGGCGCGCCGTGCCGCCTCCCGCTCCTGTCGTCGTGCCCGCGCTTCGGCATCGGCGAGGCACTCCTGTTCCGCGCGTTCGATCGCCTCGCGTGCGACGAGCGTGCCCTGACGCTCGTAGCGGTTCCGAGTGCGCGACCATTGCACAACCACCGCGCGCAATGGGGAATACTTGCCGGCCCGACGGGTAACCGCGGCATCGCCCCGGGGCAGGTATTCGAGATGGTCAAGATCGGCGCATTCCAGACACAGTGCCTTGCCATCCGCAAGCCGGATGAAGCTCCCTTTGCAAAGCTCCTGCTTGCATTCAGAGCATTCGGTGTCGCGGCGCACCATGAACACGACGATGTCTTTGCTCTTCGGATCGGGCGCGGACTCGATGGCCTCGGACGAGTTCATCCAAACAACTCCTTCACTCTCTCCGGTGGTCGTCCCACGACCGCGCGGTCGCCTCGGACAACGATGGGGCGCTGCAACAGGATCGGATGTTTCACGATGGCGGCGATCAATTCATCGTCGCTCCACTTCGGATCGGCCAGGTTCAATTGCTTGTACTCGTCTTCGCCGTCGCGGAGGATGTCGCGCGGCTTGAGGCCGAGTGTCTTCAACAGGTCCTTCAGCGTCTTCGCGTCGGGCGGGGTCTTCAGGTATTCAACTGCGCGCGGTTTGATTCCATGTTCCGACAAAATCTCCAGTGCCTGCCGGCTCTTGCTGCAGCGCGGATTATGGTAGATGACGAACTCGCTCATGCAAAACCACCCCGGACGCTATCACGCCGTCGCGTTGGCAGGCTTCGGGTCCATTCCAAACAGATTTCGCGTCCACCAACGCCAGATGGCCTTCACGCCTTTGAGGATGCCGGTGTCGCGCATCTCGGTGATGCCGTAGATTTGCCCGATGGCTTCCTCGTGTTTCTTGTAACGCGGCGGCAGCACCAACAATGTCTTTTCCTTCTCGCCCTCGACCGTCATGATCTCGGGATAGAATAAGCCCCGTCCGACCGCGAGCTTCTCCTGTGGCAGCGCGAGGGAGCGTTTCTGCAATACAAGCCAGGGACGATACTCGAACACAAGTTGTCCCTGCTCGTTCCTCCGGAGCTTCCCGTATGTGCGGATGGGCGTCTTCTCGATCTTCCGTCCCGTGAACATCCAGTTCGCTTTCAGGTCGGGCTTGAAGCGGCGGCGGCGCAGCGTGACGAAATCCCACACGTACAGCCAGCCAAAGACCATGATTCGAAACGACCACCCGGCAACGAAGTAGGCAACGAGGATGAGGATAATCGAGAGCGCCGCGCCCACCCAGGGGTCAATCAGATGGATGCCCGCCAGCAGCGACAGCAGGAACGTGCGGAAGGCTTTCAATGCCGCGTCCACCGCGCCGAACGGGCTGATGAGAATGAGCACGTTGACGACGTGGGACATCAGCCAGACCACCGCAAACGCGAACACGGCGAATGGGACGGTCAGGATGTTCAACAGCGGGGTCAGGTCAATCGCACCCATGTGAA
>CAZOTB010000003.1:0-45367 GCA_964582645.1 uncultured Verrucomicrobiota bacterium
TACTGGGTTACCGCGTCCTCGATTCTCCGTGAATCTTGGAGAGCGCACGCCAAGTTGAAATTCGCATCCACAAATTCCGGTTTGATCTCGACCGCGCGAGTGAAGTGGCTCGCCGCTTCCTCCACTTTCCCCAAGCTCGCCAGTGCGCAGCCGAGGTTGTTGTGGGCCTCGGCGAAGCCAGGATTGATTTCCACAGCGTGAGCAAAATGTGCCGCCGCTTCGGTCGGTCTGCCTCGGGCCGCGAGCGCCAAACCGAGGTTGTTATGCGCGCTGGCGAAGTTCGGCCGGAGGCGTACCTGTTCCTGAAAGTGAACGATCGCTTCGTCCACGCGACCTTTCTCGGCCAGCGCAATGCCCAGATTGTTGTGGGCTACATGGTTGTCGCGGGTGACTCGCAGTGCGTGCTCGAACAGCGTGAAACTGTTCCGCCAGTGTCGAAGCTGAGTACTGGCCAAGAAGGCGCATCCACAAATCACGATCACACCAACCGCGATTACTGCTTTCCGTGCGCCGGGCCGGTTCTCGATCAAATCGCGACATGCCCAGGCCACGCACAGGAAAATCCCGATGAGCGGGATGTAGGTGTAGCGGTCTGCAAGGGATTGCCCGCCCACCTGGACAAGGCCGATGACCGGCACCAGTGTCCCAAGAAACCACAACCAGCCGACGATCAAGTAGGGCATGTGTCGCGCGTATCTCAAGGCGAGCAGCGACATCACGACGACCAAGCCGCTCGCCGCCGAAATTGTCCACACTCCCCATTCGCCCGGGTGCGGGTAGAATACCGCCATGTTCTTCGGCCAGAATGTCTTGGACAGGTATCGCGCGTAAGAAACCAGAGCATTGGTGAGCCGATACGAAACGGGCAATCCCTCGGTGGATATCACCGTGCCTCCTACGTTTTGCGCCCAGATCGTTACCGAGCAGGAAACGGCGGACAGGATGAAAAACGGTATCTTTTCCAGCCCGAGCCGAGCGAACTGCCGGAGCACCCCAACACCATCCAGCTTGATTCTGCCGAGCGGCCAGTAGTCCAGTAGCAGCAGAACACACGGCAGCGTCACCAGCATCGGTTTCGACATGAGACCCAGTGCAAATAGTAACAGCGCGATCGCGTACTGCCACCAGCTTCGGTTCTCGACGTGCCGCGCGTAGGTCCACATCGTCAGCAGACCGAACAGTGTGCTCAACACGTCCTTCCGTTCCGCGATCCATGCGACCGACTCCACGTGCAGTGGATGCAGCGCGAACAGCGCCGCTACGAACACGCTGGGCCACAGGGCGAAGGTTATCCTGTGCAATAATAGAAACAGCAAAACGACGTTGAGCGCGTGGATCGCCAGATTCATCAAGTGATGAGCTCCAGGATTCAAGCCGAACAACTCGCAATCCAGCATGTGCGAAAGCCAGGTAAGGGGATGCCAGTTGTTCCCGTAACGGCTCGTGAAAGCCCAAGCCCCGTTTTCCCAACTCAATCCGCTTCGCACATGCGGGTTGCTCGTGACGTAGGTCGGGTCATCGTAGTTGACGAAATCGTGATGCGCGACGGGGGCAAACACAACCACCGTCGTAACGACCAGCAAAGCGCAGATGGCGAACCGCTTGCTCATGGTTGTTTCACTCCGTTCGTTCCGTTGGTGCCGCTTTTGGCGGCGATCGCGGCTGCGAGATTGCGCCGCGCCTTCTCGTAATCGGGTTTCAGACGCAGGGCAGCTTCGTACTCGGCAATCGCTTCGTTCCATCGTCCTTGGGCTGCAAGTGCCAAGCCCAGATTATTGTGCGGACCCGCGGTTTGAGGTAACAGGCGAATTGCCTCCCGGTAGTGTTTCTCCGCTTCACCCCAAGAAACATCCGCGGCCAGGAGCAAACCAAGATTGTTGTGCGCCTCGCCATGACTGGGATGAATCCGAATCGCTTCGCGATAGCACAGCTTTGCCTCGTCCGTCCGACCGAGATCGTCCAATGCCACTGCGAGCTTGTAGTGAGACTCGGCATGATTCGGCATCACGCGGACCGATTCGCGATAGGCGACCACGGCTTCCTCGAGGCGCTCTCGATCCGTGAGCGCATTGCCCAACATGTAACTCGCGAAGAAGTTGAACTTGGTGGCGCGACTCGCCCGGTCCCAGAGAGCGACGCTGTCACGCCAGTGTCCCACTTGCAGCCACGCTACCGTCGCACAGAATGCGACGAGAATCGCAGCAGCCGCTCCCAAAGCCACCCTGCCATTCCGCGAGCGCGCGAGCCACGACGGCACGCTCCATGTTAGGGCGATCCAGATACCGATCAGCGGGAGGTAGGTGTAACGGTCCGCCATGGCAGCCTGGCCCACCAATACGATGCCGCTTACCGGCACGAGCATACCCACATACCACAGCCACCCCATGATCGCATGTGGCCGCAGACGTGCCATCCGCAACAGCGCAACTGTCAGCCCAAGTAGGAGGATGATGGCCGTCACCGTCTGCCACCAGGGAACGAATCCACGAAACGGGTAGTACACGCAGAGATCCACGGGCCACACCATCTTTCCTAAATACGCCCAGTAGGAAAGCGCAGCATTAGAGAGTCTCAATCCGACCGGAATCACCTCCAGTGCCACCACAGCGGCTCCGTGGTGTTGCGCGATAAGCGTGGCAACGCAGCTCCCGGCAGTCAGGGCTAGTAGCGGCAACTTCTCCCGGATCAAGCGATGGATCGGGACAACCCCCAGCCGATTCAGCGGCCACCAGTCGAGCAGGAACAGCACGAACGGCAACGTCACCAGCATCGGCTTCGACAGCAGCCCCAGCACGCTCCAGAGCATGACCATCGCATAGCGGCGGGCACCTGGTTGACTCACATACCCCGCATACGACCGCAAAGTCAGCATGAAGAACAGTCCGCTCAGGACGTCTTTGCGCTCGGAAATCCACGCCACCGATTCGACGTGGAGCGGATGCAGCGCGAACATTGCCGCCACGAACGCGCTCCGCCAGATCGCACCGGTCACCCGCGTGAAGAAGCCGAACAACAGCACTGTGTTGATCGTATGCAAGAGGAGATTAACGAGATGGTGTGCTCCCGCGGCCGGGCCGAACAGTTTCCAATCGAGCATGTGGGAAAGGGTTGTGAGTGGATGCCAGTTGGTTGAGTGGACCGACGTAAACGCCCACACCACACTGTCCCAAGTCAGGCCCTGATGGATGTGAGGATTTAGGCTGACGTAATCATGGTCATCATAGCTAAGGAACTCGCAGTCACGCACGTCGGCGAACACCACGAGAGTGGTAAGTGTCAATCCGATGCAGATCCGCCGCTGGATGGCCGGATTCGCTGGCGGATCGGCCGGTGTTGGAAGCTCCGGTGCCGTCATACCCCACCGGCGTGGTTGTTGGCTTGGTCGTGGTGCGGCCCGCAGACTCGTGGGCAGGCGCTTCGTCGCACCTCTGGATGGGGGGCTTTCATATTACAATTTCATCAGCGATACGGCACCCCGCTGTTCTGCGATTGGATTTGTTGGATGATTCCCCGGATTGTTTTTGCCATGCCGTGGTTGCCTCTGGATTCCATAAGATTCATTGCCTCGCGATAGTGAACAAGGGCCTCCTCGGGCTTGCCCTGCGCGGCGAGGGCCTGGGCCAGATTGTAGTGCGCTTTGTCATAGTCGGGCTTCAGGTGTAACGCCCGTTGGTAACAGGCGGACGCCTCGAGGAATTTTCGTTGGCTGGCAAAGGCGACCCCCATATTGTAGTTCGCTTTGACATGATAGGGGTTGAGACGAATCGCCTCCCTGTACTGGGCGATGGCCTCATCCAACCGACCCTGTGCTGCCAGTTCCATTCCCAGATTACTGTGAGCGTCCGCATGATCTGGATCAATACGAAGTGCAGCGCTGTAGTGCTCCACCGCCAGGTCGCGGCGACCTAGCTCGGCGTAAGCGTTCCCCAGGTTGAAGTGGGCATCAGCCAACTTCGGCTCGGCGGAAACCGCCTGCAAGTAGTGAACGATGGCATCCTCCTGTCGGCCTTGCGCAGCGAGCGCCAGGCCGAGCCCGAGGTGCACGTGTGGCGCGTTCGGTCGGTACTTCAACTCCTCCATGTATTGCACAATGGCTTTCTCGATCTCGCCCTTTGCGGCGAGCGCGACTCCGAGGTTGTAGTGCGCCATTTCGTGATCAGGCGCCAGTCGCAGCGCTTCGTTAAACGCCACGATGGCCTCATCCGTCCTCCCCTCTTGGAAGAGCGCAAAGCCGAGATTGTTGTGCGCGCGGGGGTTGTCGGGACACGTCTCAACCGTGGCCTGCCAGATGGCAACTTCCGTGCGGTATTCATGATTGCGACGAATCGTGAGAAGGGTAAAACTTGAGGCCACGACTGCGAGCGCGATTACTTTCAGCAGCGGCCCCTGCGTGGCAGACCATGGAAAACGTCGGCAGAACGCTTCCACGCCGAGCTCTACGCCGACCACCACCAACACCAGCACGCAGGCCAGAGGAAGGTACATCCGATGTTCGAAGGCGAGGTCGGCGATGGGAACAATGCTCGAGGTTGGCGAAAGGATAATGAAGAAACCCGCGCCAAGAAACCCAAGCCACGGGCGGCGCACCAAGGCCCAAGCCGTCTCAGCCAGAAGCGCCAGCACCAAGGCCGCCTGCGGCAGAACTGCCCTCAACCCGGGAGCCACCTTCCAACTGTAATCCAAGATTAACGGGTCCGGCCACAGGGCAAGCTTGAGGTAATGAACAAGAATTACAGGCTGTGTCCGCGCATATTCCCAAGGAGTCACAAGTTGCAGACCGAATCCGGCTGACTCGCTGCGTGGTCCACCCGCCACGAGCAACAGCAGCACGATCCATGATGAGCAGAGTCCCGCATACAACGCCCTCCGCTTCCGCATGAGATCCAGCAAGGACCCGGAGTGGAATGCACGATCATAGAGCAACACCACTACCGGGGCCGTCACCATGACCTCCTTGCTTGCCATACCCAAGCCGCTCGACGCAACGGCGGCCACATACCAGACCGAGGATCGAGTGGATTCGAATCCGCGAATCACACAATACAACGTCATCAGGTAGAACAGTCCCATCAGCGACTCGGTTCTCTGGATGATGTACGTCACACTCTCAGTCTGGAGAGGGTGCAACATCCACAGAAGGGCGACGGCAAACGCCAAGAATGCCGCACGGTCGCCAAAACAATCCCGGAGGCTGGGACTGCAAAGAGTGCGTCGCACAATCCCAAACAGCAGCAGGGCAGAGCTGAGGTGTATGGCGAGGTTGAGCGCATGATAGCCCCACACCCTGAGACCACCGAGCGCATAGTTGACCGCAAAGGAGAGGTTGACGATAGGCCGCCCGGCCACCGACTTGCCCTGCGGCGTGCGGAGCGCGAGCCACGGCGGTGTGAGATCTCGGATGTGTGGATTGTTCGTGATCGAATCACGATCGTCGAAGAAGAACGGCCCCTCGAAACTGTTGTGGTAGGCGGCCAGTCCCGCGCAGAGCAGGATCAGAGACAACAGATTCCGTCGAGAACAATGCCACCATCCGCCATTCTGCGCCAAAGTGGTTGTCATGGCTCGATCACGGAGTGACATCAGTCCGCCCGCCAAGTGACATAGGGTTTTCTTGCAGAAAGGACTGGATGACGACATTCAGGGAACTGTCGTGTTTTGCTGCCTGTCGAAAGCTCTCCTGTGCTTCCATCGCCCGGCCATTGCTGAATAGAATCATGCCGAGATTGAGATGGGCCTTGGCGTAGTCGGGCTTGAGTCGGATAGCCTCCCTATAGGCCGCGATAGCTTCTTTGGTGCGACCGACGCTGGCAAATGCCAATCCGAGGTTGTTGTGGGCCTCGGGGTACTCGAGTTTGATGCGGATCGCTTCCTGGTACTGCGCGATGGCCTCGGCGAACCTTTGCTCGGTCGCCAGTGCCACGCCGAAATTGTAGTGCGCTCTTGGATTGCCGGGGTTCAGACGCACTGCTTCGAAATAATGTGGGATGGCATCCGCATTCTTGCCCTGGCGTGCCAATGCAAGCGCAAGATCATAGTGAGCATCGGCGTAATCGGGCTTGAGACGGAGTGCTTTCGCGTAACCGTCCATCGCGTCGGAAGTCCTCCCCTGACGGGCGAATGCCACTGCAAGGTGGTACTGAGCCGCTGCAAAATATGGCTTCAATCTCACCGCCTCGGAGAGATGCTTCACTGCGGCCTTGATTTCTCCTTTCTGGAGCAAGGCCGCGCCAAGATTGTAGTGCGCCTGTACATAGGACGGATCGGACTCAATCGCTGTGGCATAGAGCGTGATTGCATCGTCCGTATGCCCTTTGAATTCCAACGATCTCCCCAGATTCGCAAGCGCTGGCGCGTACCTTGGTTGGAACCGCAGCGCTGCCTCGAACTGACGCATCGCCCTTTCTCTCTGCCCGCGGAGTGCCAGGGCGACACCTAAGTTGTTGTGTGCGACGTAACTTCCCGGCACAACGCGAGCCGCGTGCTCGAAGAGCGTCACACTGTTCTGCCACGTACGAATCTGAAACCAGGTCGTCACCATGCACGCCACCATCGTCGCCACCGTCGCAGTAATGAGCGCGACCCGACGATCGCCGGCCACCGCAGGCAGCCCCCACGCGCACATCACGAAGATGCCGATGAGCGGTACATACGTGAACCGGTCGGCCATCGCGCGGTCGCCTACCTGAATCAGTCCGATGACCGGGAGCAAAGTGCCCAGATACCAGAGCCAGCCGACTCCGAGCCAGGGCTGTTTCCGCCGCAGCCAGAACACCCAGATCGTCACTGCCAGCAACAGCACGAGCGCACCGCCCACCTGCCAGAGCGGCAGCGAGGTCGGGAACGGATAAAAGACCGCCAGATCGGTTGGCCACACCATCTTGCGCAGATACACGACATATGAAATCAGCGCGTTCCCCAATCGCGGCCACAGCGGGTATGCGGTCGTGTCCGGCACGCCGCTCACCTGTTGCTGGCCGATCACGGTCAGCACACTCGAAATGATTGCGAGCACCAGCAGCGGCAGTTTCTCCATGATCAATCGCAGGATCGGAACAGCGCCCAGCCGCTTCAATGGCCACCAATCAAGCAGCAGCAACACGAACGGCAACGTCACGAGCATCGGCTTGGACATCAGGCCGCACACGAACGCCGCCAGTATCACGGCATACCGGCTGCCGGTGGGTTTCTCGACGTACCGGCAGTACGCCAGCATCGTCAGCAACCAAAACAGCGTGCTCAACACGTCCTTGCGCTCGGTGACCCACGCGACCGATTCGACGTGCAACGGGTGCAACGCGAATAACGCAGCGACGATCCCGCTCCGCCAAGTTGCGCCCGTCATTCGCTTCAGCACGGCGAACAACAGAAGCGTGTTGGCGACGTGAAACCAAACGTTTGTCAGGTGATGCATCCCGGCGCTCATACCGAACAACTCGATGTCCAACATATGCGAGAGCCACGTCAATGGATGCCACCAGTCGAACTTCGAGTCGGTGAAGGCCCACACAATGGCGTCGCGTGTCAGTCCGTCGCGGATGTATGGGTTCTCGGTGATGATCCATTCATCATCGTAGTTGACGAACTCGAAGGTCCCGACCTGGCAATAAACTGCCAGGGAAGTCAGCACGAGGAGCAGACTGATCCATCGGGTGGCGCTGGTGCCGGTGGGTGTCATGGCGCTTTGGTTGCCCGTTCCTGGCTTCGCGCGCGCTCCAGGTTCTCGTGCGCCTGACGAAAGTCGGGGCGCAGTCGCAACGCTTCCTGGAAATGAACCATCGCTTTGGTCGGTTGGCCCTCGATTGCCAGTTCCACGCCGAGGTTATTGTGGCACTCAGGGTCATGGGGACGAATTCGTAACGCTTCGGAGTAGTGTAAGATCGCCTCGGAGTGCATTCCCAGCCTCGCAAGCGCTGCAGCCAAGTTGCTGTGGGCATCTTCAAAATCGGGTTTCATAATTAATGCCCTACGGAAATAGTCCACCGCCTCCCGATCTCGTCCTTGATTGGTCATTACTGCGCCCATGTTGTTGAGCGAAAGGGGGTCGTGTGGTTTGACCTCGAGGGCGGCCGAGAAATGGCTGGCCGCTTCGGGGATTCTGTTCGTTCGGAGATAGATTAATCCCAAGTTGTTGTGTGCTTGTGCGAACCTGGGTCGCAATTCCAGCGCCCTGGTAAAATGCACGATCGCCTCATCAGTCCGCCCCATCAGATCGAGAACAATCCCGAGATTGTTGTGTGTATCTGCATGGTTTGGTCGGAGACGCAGCGCGTTCTCGAACAGTCGGAGGGCCTCGGCCAGTTCGCCACGCTGCCGGAGCGCGACGCCGAGATTGTTGTGTGCAACCCAAGCGCCCGGGTTCTTTGCCAGAGTGTCACGCCAGAGTGACTCTTGGCTCCTGAAAATGTGGCAGCCGTGCCAACTCTCGATGGAGAGTCCAACAACGACGGCGGCAGCCAGCAAGGCTTTCCAATGAAGTTGCCAGCCCCTCAGCCACCACCTGATTCCCGCCACCGTCAATGCAATGGGGCCGAGGATCGAGCTGTACTGCCAGTGATCTGCCACGAGAGAATGTTCATAAAACCCTTGGTCGAAAAATCCCAGGACGGGAAACAAGGTAACCACAAAATAACCCATTGCCATGAGTGCGTGCTTTCCCCAAGTGAAGCGATAACGCCAGAACAGAAGAAACGTAACGATCAGGAGCAGTCCGGGCACATAGGCGAGCCATCCCCATTGTGTAATCTCCCACCGCGGGTAGATCATGCTCAACTCGAAAGGAACGAGTGCCTTCTTCAGGTAGAACCAGATCGACCAACCTGCCTCTGCGAGCCGCGCGAGGATGCCTGCTTCACGCACGATGCGTCCACTCAAGGCGCGATTGTATTGAAACCAGATGGTGACCATTCCGAACACCAAGCCCAGAGCAAACAGTGGGACGCTTCGCATGACGGCGGCGCGCGAAATGGTGCCGGTCCGCCACCACGAGCATCCCAGCAAGACAAACGGTAGCATCACCACCGCTGTCTTGCTAAACAGGGCCAAGATGTAAGCCAGGAGAGTGGCGGCATACCACCTCGCTCGGGGGCGATGCTCGAACCGCAGCCAGGCCAGGATCGCGAGCAGGTAGAACATCATTGAGAGAGTGTTCTTTCGCTCTGCGATCCATGCCACCGAGGCGACATTGACCGGGTGGACCGCAAAAATTAGCGCCGCCAGCCATGCCGCAGGAACTGACAGTCCGCGCAACACCGCCCACACCAGTAGGGCATTTAGAGTATGAAGAACCACGTTGAGGACGTGGTAGCCCCGGGCATCGGTCCCCCAAAGGCGCCACTCCAACCACCAAGTCGTGTATGTGAGAGGGTAGTATTCCTCCGGCTCTGTGCTAAACCAGAAACGACGAACCCCATCCGCCATCTTGATGATCGGGTTGTCTGTCAGGTAGAAGTCGTCGTCCCAGATGAACCCAGCGTTGGTTGCCGGCCAGTATGTCAGAAAGGTCACCAGCACAAGGATTGAGCAACCGAGCAACGGACTACTCGCAGCCTTAGTGATCGTCCTCGGAAAGACGGATCGCCCGCCCGATTGCGTCATTCCCTGTTGGGACGCGTCAGTCATCCAAGCAAACTCTCATACCAAGGCGCTGCCAAAAACGCGAACAGCAAGCGCACTTTGGAGGAGATCAAGCCGGTGAGTGATAATCCTTGCGCTGATAGGCAGGCCGAGGAGGCGTGCTCTCGCTACTCTTCCCGCCCTCCCCTTTGAGTTCCGCAAAAATCATGCGGCCTGCGGAAGTCTGGAGCGAGCCGCTGACGACCACGTTGACCTGTTGGCCCATGAGCCTTCGCGCTTGGTTGACGACGATCATCGTGCCGTCGGGCATGTACGCCAGCCCCTGATCGGGTTCTTTGCCATCTTTGACAATCCGCACGCTCAACTCATCGCCCGGTAATGCGGCGGCGCGGATGGCGTTGGCGAGGTCGTTGATATTCAGCACGCGCACATTCTCGAGCACGGCGACTTTGTTGAGGTTGTAATCGTTGGTGATGATCTTGGCGCTCAGGATTTTCGCCAGGTGCACCAGCTTGGCGTCCACTTCGGCTATGTCCGTGAAGTCTTCCTCGTGGATTCGCAGGCCCACCTTCGGGTTCTGTTGCAGCTTCGCCAGAATGTCGAGCCCGCGCCGGCCGCGCCCGCGTTTGAGCGAGTCCGCCGAGTCGGCGATGTACTGGAGTTCTTTGAGCACGAATCGCGGGATCACCAGGGTGCCGTCAATGAATCCCGTCTCCATGATGTCGGCGATGCGCCCGTCAATGATGACGCTGGTGTCCACGACGATGGGCTGGCTGGGTTCTTCGACGCGCTTGAATCGCACGTAGGGAACGATCAGGTTGATCTCGTCCTTGCCGCGGATGGCGAGGATCATCCCGAGGTAGGCGAAGCCGAGATAAATGCAGAGCGTGGCCACGAACCGGGAGCGTTCGTCGCCCTGAAACGCGCTCTCGAACAAACCCGACCGTTCGATCAACCATGCCACGATGCTCCCGAGCAACAGGCCGAAGGTCGCCGCCGAGAATCCACGCAGCGAGAAGCCCTTGAGCATCATGTCCACGCCGACCAGGAGCATGCCGAAACAGAGTCCGGCCAGCACCGCCCAAAGCCAATGGCGGGCCCAGTCCGCCTGCAGCTGAGCGAGTGCCCATCCGGCGCTGCCGCACAAGATCAGAAAGAAGATACGGATAATCAGCAGCGTCATCGGCTGCCTCCTTTGCTGGAGGTGCCGGGTGCGGGCACCGGAGCCGCCTTTGGCTCTTCGCCCGGCAGGGGTGCGTCCTTGTATCGCAGCACGCCGAACCGCCGAAGGTTGGTGACCAACCGCTTGAGTTCCTCGTGGAACGAGTCATCCACGAGCAATTTCCCGATCGTGCCTTTGCCGCTCTCGACGTTTGCCAGCATGTTGTTCAGCCGCTCCGAGCTGCCTTTCAGGTTCTGAACGGCGAGGCGAATATCATCCTCATTTGCGCGTACAATGTCCAGCGTCTTGGCGGAGGCTTGATTCAGGTTGGTGGAGAACTGATTCAGGTTGGTGGAGAACTGGCTCAAGTTGGCCAGCGTCGAGTCAATCCCGCTCGTGGTCTTCCCCACCAACCCGCGGGTCTCCTCCACGAGTCGCGTGGCCGCGGAGGAGGTGACGTTGATGTTTGAGATGGCGGAACGAAGCTCTCCGAGAGTTTGTTCGTTCATGATTTGTTGATCAAGTTTGCGCGTGGCGCTCTCGATGTTGTCCGCGGCTGTCTTGATCTTCACCACGACCTGCGCAGCCTGTTCGAGCGTGTCCTGGATGTCGGTCGGCTCCCTGCCGTCGACGGTGTCCCCGGGCTGGATGATGGGCTCGGTGTTGGATTTCGGCACGACGACGACGTGCAGATCGCCGAGCAGTCCGGCCTGTTTGATTGTGAAGGCGGCGTCCTTGCGGATATCAATCCCCTGCCACACCGCCAGCGTCAACAGAACGGTGCCTTCCTTTCGATCGAGCGTGATGCGGGCGACCTTGCCGATGTGGACCCCCGACATGATCACGGGCGCCTTGGGCGCGATCTGGCCGACATTCTCAAAGCGCACATGGAACTGGTACATCTTGTTGAAGCGCTCGCTCACCTTGCCGAAGTGCAGGACCATGCCGCACAGGACAACAATCCCGACCAGCACGAACACTCCCACCCAGATTTCTTTGGCCTGCTGCTTCATCAGAAATCAATCTCCTGCGGATCGGCCGTTCCCGTGATGAACTTCTTCACGACTGGGTCGCTCGAGGACTGGATCTCCTCGGGCGTGCCCGTGAGGAGGATGCGTCCCTCGTGGAGCATCGCGATGCGATCGGCGATCTTGTAGGCGCTCTTCATGTCGTGTGTCACCGCAATGGACGTGCAATTGAACCGCTCGGACAGTTGCAGGATCAGGTTGTTGATGCTGTCCGCAACCAGCGGATCGAGCCCGGTCGTGGGTTCGTCGTACAGAATATACTTGGGACGACAGATCACGGCGCGTGCCAAACCGACCCTCTTGCGCATGCCGCCGCTCAACTCGGCGGGCATTTTCTCCTGCGTGCCCGCCAAACCCACGATTTCCAAGGCCTCTGAGACCTTGGCCTCGATCTCCGACTTGCTCAGGTTTCGCTGTTCCCTCAACGGAAACCCAACGTTTCCAGCCACGGTCATCGAATCGAACAATGCCGCGCTCTGGAACAGAAGTCCCATCTGCATTCGGGTCGGCCCAAGTTCGCGCTCATTCAACGGTACGATGTCGGTACCGTCAATGACGATCTGTCCGCTGTCCGGCTTGATCAGACCGACGATGTGTTTGAGCAACACGCTCTTTCCACAGCCGCTGCGGCCGATCACGACGACGCTCTCGCCATCGCCGATCGTCAGCGTCGTCCCGCGCAGGACGGCCTGACCGTTGTAGCTCTTGTGCAGATCGCGGATCTCGATCACGGCGGGATGATGGTGTTGAGCAACATCGTAATGAAGAAGTTTGAGATCAGTACCGTGATCGAGGCAATGACCACCGCTTCCGTCGTCGCGCGACCAACACCCTCGGCTCCCTCGCGACAAGTCATGCCTTTATAACAACTGACCATCACAATGAACAAACCGAAGAAAGCCGACTTGATGATGCCCTGGTACAAGTCCTCGGCCCGGAGGAACCGTTCGGTGTTCAGGACGTAGTACGCGCCATCCACGTTGAACAGATACACCGCGACCACGTATCCGCTCCAGATCCCCATCAACACCGCAAACCCGGTCAGCAACGGCATCGCCACCATCATGGCCACGAACCGCGGCACCACCAGGAAGTCCACCGGATGCGTCGCCAGCGCCCGTAATGCATCAATCTGTTCCGTCACGCGCATTGTTCCCAACTCCGCCGCGATCGAGGCGCCCACCCGTCCCGCCACCATGAGCGCCGTCAACACCGGCCCGAGTTCGCGCGCCATCGCCACCGCCACCACCGGCCCCACCGCCGTATCCATCTTCACCTTGTGGAATTGCAGGAAAGTCTGCGCCGCGAACACCATCCCCGTGAACGCTCCTGTGATGATGACCACCGGAATCGAGCGGACGCCGATGAACTGCAGTTGGTGCATGGTCTGTGCCCAACGGGCCCGAT
The DNA here is from genome assembly GCA_964582645.1 of uncultured Verrucomicrobiota bacterium. Taxonomy (GTDB): domain Bacteria; phylum Verrucomicrobiota; class Verrucomicrobiia; order Palsa-1439; family CAZOTB01; genus CAZOTB01. Next base: position 13,171 of record CAZOTB010000003.1, read on the forward strand.
GCGAGATCATGATGCGGATGGTTTCCAGGAGCAGTCCCGTCATCCGACCGAGCCCTCCCAGTGCGCTCAGCGTGCTCGCTCCAATCCAGGCCAACCACTGTTTCACGCCCGGCATCTATGCGCTGCGACTCGACCTCATTCAAGACAAAAGGCAGCCGCATCTTTCGTTGGCAATGCCGCAACTCGCAGCTATAGTCCCCGGCCAGGCGTGCTCATGACGAACATTTTCCAGGAAGCGGTCAAACTGCTCGAGGCACACGAGCCATTCGTGCTGGCGTTTCTCGTGGACCACAAGGGCTCGACACCCCAGAAGCGCGGTGCGAAAGCGATCTTCCTGCACGACGGCCGGTGCCTCGGCACGCTCGGCGGCGGCTGTCTCGAGATGGAGGCGAAACGACGCGCGATTCAGGCGCTCGAAAAGCGGGAGCCGGTCCTGTTTCGGCTCGTGCTCGACAATGATTTCGGCTGGGACGACGGGTTGATCTGCGGCGGCGCGGTGGAGGTGTTCATGGAGCCGCGGCCCGAGTTGCACGCCGAGGTTTGGCGGGCTCTCGCGCAACCGCCGCGAGAAGCGATGGAACTGCGACTGGCCATACGGTCCTCCCTCCCGGACGAAATCGGACGTGCGACCTATCTGCCCTGGAGGGGCGCACGGCTGTGCGCCCACAAAATGGATTCATCCGCATCCACCTCGGCCGCACAGCCGTGCGCCCCTACAGAGTACACCGAGATCTTCCGCCCCAAGCCGGTATTGCTGATCGCCGGGGCCGGCCACGTCGGGCATGCCACTTCAAAGATCGCGGCGATGATGGATTTCGACGTGGTCGTGGTGGACGACCGCGCGGCTTACGCAAACAAAGAGAGGTTTCCCGAGGCCAGGCAGATCATCGTTGCACCACCTGCGGACGCGGTGCACAACTTCTCAATCAACGAAGACACGTACCTTTGCATCATTACGCGCGGCCATCGGAACGACGCCCAGGTATTGCGCGAGTGCATCGCCTCCACCGCGGCGTACATCGGCATGATCGGCAGCCGACGGAAAATCCGCAAGATCTTCGACGAGTTCCTGCACGAAGGCATCGCCACAGAGAAACAACTCAAGCGCGTCCACGCCCCCATCGGCCTCGACATTGGCTCGGAGACGGTGGAAGAAATTGCGTTGAGCATCGTCGCGCAGTTGGTGCAGGTGCGGGCGCAGAAAAGAAAAGGGATGAAGGATGAGGCATGAGGGATGAAGATGGCACTTCCCATTGATCAACTCATCATCGCCCAGCGTCCAACTTCATCCCTCATGCCTCATCCCTCATCCCTCTCTTCATGACCGCCGCCATCGTCCTCGCAGCAGGGATGTCCTCACGGATGGGAACGCTGAAACAGTTGCTCCCATTCGGCAATAGTACCGTGCTTGGTTCGGTGATTGAAAACCTTCAGGCAGCCGGCGTGGATCGTGTCGTCGTCGTGTTGGGACATGAGGCGGAGAAGGTGCGGCAGGCAGTTGACAACGTGGGCGTGGAGTTCGTTCTGAACGAAGAATACGTCGTCGGCATGTTTTCGTCGGTGCAGGCCGGGGTGCGCGCGCTACCGGCTGACACCGAAACGGTTCTGATCTGTCTCGGTGACCAACCCGGCATCTGCAGCGAGACGATTCGGGCTTTGATCGCCACGTTCGGCAGGTGTGGCAACGGCATCGGCATTCCGTTCACCCAAAACGACCAGGGACACCCGCTATTCGTCTCGGGGAAATATCTCAACGAACTGCAGTTGATGTCGCCGACGCTGACCTTGAAACATTTCCTCTCTGCCCACGCAAACGACATCGCCCGGCTCCCGATTGAGGATGGCGCTGTGCTGCGCGACATTGACACCCCCGCCGAATACGAGGCGGAACGGAGGCATTACAGTTGTGATATCTGATCGCCGCTGGATTCTCATCGCTCTTCTGCCGATGGCGGTGCTTGCGGCTGAACCGAAGCTCGACAACGCCGTTTGCATCAGCGTCGAGAAACCGACCGACAAACCGGGCGCGCGATGCAACATCTTCCTCGGCAAGGAAAGTCCTGACATCGCGGAGGCCTACGCGATCCGCCCCGGAGACGCGCTCGAATACGATCTGCTGCTCTCGCCCACCATCCCGTCTGTTGCCGGCGGGTTGGATATCCAGTTTTTCGGCGCGAAAGGCCTGTTCGGATTGCTCGGAGAGAAAGCTCCGAATCTCCTGAGCCAAAACGTGGCCGCGATGAAATCGGCCGTGGGTCGCTGGCAACAGGTCAAGGTGCCGCTCGATGTTGCCGTGGGAGAAAAGATTGATCGGCTGCTGCTTCACGTCGAAGGCGAGAAGCCGGGACTCTATCAGATCGTCCTCGACAACATCCGCGTGACAAACGGCGGCGCGACGAAGCTGCCCTTCTACACCGACGAACCAACGTTCAACATCACGATTCTCGAAGCGTCCGAGTTTCATTCGCCGTGGATGCTGGTATTCGACCGAAGCAAAATCGCGGAAACGAAAGACCTCGCGGCGTTGATGGGGCGATTGCACAAGGAGAGCGTGGCAACGCGTCGCATGCAGGCGGTGGCGCGCGGGCTGTCGCTGATGCTTGATGAGAACAAACGACTCGGAAAGCCGCCGGAGCTCGCGCGGATCGAGGAGACGCGCAAGTCGTACGAAGCCGTCGTAAAACTCAAAGATGCCCAGTCGGTCGAGATCGAACCCGAACTCGACAAGTTCCTCGCGGGGGCCGAGTGGCTGCGGCCGCACGCGAAACGATTCTCTATCCACGCGGTCAGCTACGCCCACCTGGATTTCATCTGGCTCTGGCCGTGGGGTGAGACGATCCAGGTCGCAACGAACGATTTCCGCCAGATGCTCAAGTTCATGGATGAATTCCCGGAGTTCACGTTCAGCTACACCAGTCCCTCCTTGTTTGAGGCGGTCGAGATGGAAAACCCTGCGCTCTTTGCCGAAGTCCAGAAGCGCATCCGGGAGGGACGCTGGGAGATGGCGGGCCCGCGCTGGTGCGAGTCGGACCACAACCTGATCAGCGAGGAATCGCATGCGCGGCATTTCCTGTACGCGCATCGTTACAACAAAACCAAGTTCGGCACCGAGACAACGGTCTGTTTCGAACCCGACATCTTCGGCCATCTCCCGACGCTGCCGCAGATGCTGCGCAAGAGCGGCCTCCAGTACTACATCGGCGGCCGCACGAGCGTGAAGCCGCCGGTGTTTTGGTGGGAGGGGATCGAAGGGACGCGCATCCTGTCGCTCGGGCCGCGCCATTACAGCGAGGTGCTGAACGAGAGCGTCCTCGATTTCACGCTGACGCGGAAGGAACGCGACCTCGGCTACACCGATGGGCTGGTCATTTACGGAGTCGGCAATCACGGCGGCGGGCCGAGTCGCGATCAGATTGTTGCCGCGACCACGATGGACAAGCTGCCGGTGTTCCCAACCGTCAAATACGGCACGCTGCAGGGTTACATGGACACGATCGCACGGCAGCCGTTCGTCACGAATGTCCCCGTCATCCGGGGCGAACTTCGCCAGAACTGGCGCGGCACATACACCACCCACGCCGAGACGAAGCGGCTCAATCGCGCGTGCGAGAATACGCTCGCCGCCGCCGAGGGCTGGGCCGTGTTCGCGCAGTTGCTCGGGCTGGGGCCGGCCGCGAACCGCTTCGATGTCGCATGGCGGTCGTTGCTGTGGGCGCATCATCACGACACCATCGGCGGCTCGACGATTCATTCGTCCGACCTGTTCGTGCAGCACGTGCTCACGAACATCCTGAGAGATGTATCCGCCGACCTGCAGCAGACGCTCGGGCGATTCGCGGCGAAGGTGAAGACCACCGGCGTCACCGAAGTCCCGCGCATCGTGTTCAACTCCGTCTCGTGGCCTGTCACCGCACCGGTGCAACTCACATTGCCCGATGCAAGAACGGCATGGGAATGGACCGACATCAACGGGCAGACCGCACCCGTCAACGCGGCCGGGTTCCTGGTTTTACGCGATCTGCCCGCATTCGGCTATCGCACCGGCTGGTTGCGGCCGGTGACGCGGAAGGATAATTCGGGCGTAGAGAAGATGGGCAAGTTCGGGTTTCGCAATCGTCAGCTTCAAATCGAAGTTTCTCCGCAATCCGGCAACCTCGTTCGGCTCACACACCTCGCATCGAAAGCGGAATGGATCGGGCCCGGGACCGAGGGAGCGCGGTTGCGTGTGGACTTCGAGAAGCCGCACGACATGTCTGCGTGGGAAATCGGGCCGATCGAGAAAAGCGAGTGGCTCGACCAGCCGGAAAGCGTCGAGTGTGTCGAAGAAGGCCGAGTCCGTGCGGTGATCCGCGCCCGGTACAAGTTCGGCAAGAGCGTCATCGAGAAGGACATCATCCTGTATCGCGATCTGAGCCGGGTGGACTTCGATGTGCGCGTGGACTGGAACGAGCGCGGCACGGCGGACACGCTTGCGCCGATGCTGCGGATCGTGTTTCCAACATCGCTCGCGAGTTCCCAAGCTGAATGGCTGATTCCGTTCGGCGAAATCCAACGCCCACAGGACGGCGACGACTACGCCGCGTCGTACGGCATGGGGTTGACGGGCGATGGGCGGAGCATCTGTCTGTTGAGCAATTCCAAGAACGGTTTTAACGCCACCAACAACACCATCGGCGTGACCTTGCTCCGCAGTCCCTACTACCCCGATCCCGCGCCCGATGTGGGAACGCATCGTATCCCGCTGGCGCTCGAAGTGTCCGACCGCGATTGGGCGGGCGCAGCCTTCGCGCGGCGGGGGATGGAGTTCAACCGACGACCGGTGGTCGTGGACGCGACTCCGCACAACGGCAAGCTTCCGGCCGAGATGAGCTTTCTGTCCGTCGAGCCGGCGACCGTGCTCCTGACGGCGCTCAAGACTTCCTACGACACATCCACCAACCTGGTCGCCCGCGTGTATCAATCGGCCAATACACCGACGAAGGTGAAAGTGACCTCGCCTTTGACGAACTTTCAGTGGGTTGAGTCCGACCTCATCGAGCGGATACCCACGAACGCGCCAGTCGCCGATCCGGCTTCGCTTCCGTTGGGGCGTTGGGAGATCAAGACCTATCGGCTGCGGTGACGGTTCCTGACCGACTCGATTTGTGATCCGATCGGATCACAAATCGAGTAAACTGCCTGATTCAGGCCGAAAATTCGCGATCAGAAGGTTGCTTCGGGCCATACGCTGCGGCAACCGACCATCACTTCGCGGCAAATCGTCTCGAGCGGTTTGGCCCAGAGCGCGTCGTTGAACAACTCGACGCAATGCCAGCCATTGTACCCGCACGCCGTGATCTTGTCCGCCCACTGGCGCAGCGGCGCGATGCCCTGGCCGGGAATCACGCGGTCGGCGTTAATCTGGATCACCTCGAAAAAACACTCCCGGATGTCGTTCAGGTGCGCGTGAATGATGCGTCCCTTGAGCAGATCCAGATCATCGAGTCGGCTCGGCGTGCCGATGAAATGGGCCGGATCCCATACGAGGCCGACGTTCGGGTGCGCGACGCGGTCGAGCAATTTCGCCGCCGTGCGGAACGACCGACACATCGCCATCCAGTTCACCTCGACGGCAAGTTGAACTCCGAAGGGCGCGCCCGCGTCGGCGACCGCGCGAAGGTGACTCGCGAGGGTGTCCAGGTGCTGGCTGAAATTGGCCGCCGTCAGGTCGGCAGGCGCGGGGTTGCCTGTGACGAGCGGCCGGCAGCCGAGCGCCTGCATGATCTCGCCGTAACGTTTAACCTGCTCGATGTTCTTCGCGCGCTCGGCCGCGTCGCCGAATGCGTTCAGACCGAGTCCGGTCGCCGCGACGCAGGTCAGCCCATGATCGGCGACGAGCCGTGCGGCGGCCTTCGATCCCTCTTTCTCGATGAACTTGCCCGCGTGCCAGAGGTTGATCTCGAAATGCCGCCAGCCGGTCTTGGCATACGCGGCAAGATGTTCGGGGAACGTTCCGTCGCGCGTGGTGATTTCGTGCATGGCAATCTTCATCGTTATTTTGTCCCGAGCAGTTGGATGTAATCGCGCGCGACCTTGAGGTCTTCGAGCGCTTCGACCGCATCGCATGGCGGTTTGCATTCGCCGCGGATGGCGCGGATGAATTGAACCGCCTGCTGCCGCATCGCGTGGACCCACGGCAACGAAGGAACGATGGTCTGCGGCGTCGCACCGTTGCCGGGATCGCGGAAGATCTCGACGCGGCCCGGTCGGTTCAACGCGACGGGTGCGGGCAGTTCGAGCTTGATCCAGCCCCGCTCGAACGTCACCAACGCCGACTCCTGCCAGTCGAGCGTCGTGTTGTGGGTCGCCATTTCGAGTACGCCAGCGACCCCGCTCGCGCTCTGCACCACCATCAACACGCCCGACGGGTCGGCGTGGGTCACCCGGTAAGGTTCGCCGAAGAGATGACGGAGGAGGTTGACCTGGTGGATGTAGTAATTCACGAACTTGAAATGGGGTGAGTCCCAGCCTTCGGCCACATCGCGCGGTGAGTCGGGCACCTTCTCATCGGTCTGGATCAAATCGTTAAACCCACCCGCGATCCAATCCCCGGGTGGCATCACGACGCGCACGTAACGCATCTTGCCCAGTTCGCCCGACTGCTTGAGCCGCTCGATTTCGGCTTTGGCGTGGACCGTCGCGGGATCGCAGCGTTTGTGATACCCGACCATGTGCCAGGTGCCGCTGGCGTTCAATGCTGCGAGCAATTTCTCGCCGACCTCGACCGACGCGGCGATTGGCTTCTCGGTGAAGATCGGCACCCCCGCCTTGTACAGCGGCGGAAGGATCTGGCCATGCCGGTCGAACGGCTGAGAGGCGACGATGCCGTCGAGTTCTTCCTTCGCAAGCATCTCCTCGGCGGTGGCGTACGTGCGCGGCACGCCGTAGCGTCGCGCCACGGCCTCGCGCAACTTGGGACGCAATTCGGCGAGCGCGATCACTTCGCAATCCGGCAACGTGGCGTAGTTGCGCAGGTGGGCGCACTGTCCCATCGTGCCGACGCCGACAAAACCGATGCGTACCCGTTGTTGCATAAATCAATTCCTCCAGCAGATCTCTTTGATGCGCTCCGCTGCGTAGCGAACGTTTTCCCAACGAGCATCGGGTGGAATCAGATGATCGAAACCCGGCACATACCGCCCCAGTTTGACCATCGCGTTGCAGCGTTGCACTTCGCGGTCAACGTCCTGCCGGCTGTTCGCGAGGGCGCGCTTATCCAGACCGCCCAGGATGCCCAATGGAGGATACCGGCTCCGATAAGCCAGGATGTCGTTGCCCGCCTGCACCTCGAAGGGAAACATCACGTTCACGCCATGCTTCATCAGGATCGGAGCAAGCGCGGAACAATCGCCGTCGGTGTCCACCGAAAGCAGCCTCACACCATGTGTGTGGGCGAACTCGGCGATCCGGTCGTAGCAGGGCATCATGAACTGTTCGATCATTGTCGGTGAAATGAGCGGGCCTTGTTTCCCCGACATGTCCTCCCAGACGTGAATGTGGTCAATGCGGAAATGCGCTGCGACCTGCTCCCATTGGCGCAGCCAGAGTGTCGTCAGATGATCCATCATGTCCCAAATCATCTCGGGATGATCGTAGAAGGCATACAGTACCCGCTCCGCGCCGAGCAGATCGCGCACAGTGCCAAACATTCCCCAGGGGAATGAACCTACTTGCACGGCCTCGCCCGTTCGTTGAAGCCGGGCGCGGAATGCAGCCCAGTCTTCGCGCAAGCGCGTGGCATCCTCGATCCGCAGTCGCTCGTGTTTGAACTTCTCCCACTCGGCGGGCGTCTTGACGGGATGTTCGAGGAACTCCGGCATCGAGGCGCGGTCACGACGGTTGCGCGCGATGATGCCCCTCCAATCTCGCGCCACAATGAATTCCGCTGTTTCCTCAAGCACTTCGGATTTAAAATGCGGCCATGGTCCATACTCGATGGCAGGAAGAGCAAAGCTCGCGTCGAAGCTGAATTCCCGGCGGAGATCGAGGTGCGGTCGGCCTGATTGTTGTTGCCAGCGTTCGGCAGCGTCGCCCCACGGAATCCAGCCAAGACCCACGCCAAATGGCACCCGGTCAATGGATTGTCCCAGCAAGCATCGGACGACTCTTTCGCCGCAGGGCAATTCGTTCATCAGGAAGCGGCGAGACTCCTGCCGAACTGGCAGATTGCATCGTCGGGTGCGAGGCGGATCGGCTCGACCTTGCCGTGACCCTTGCCGCCGTAGGGAACGTTCGAGAGCGCGTTGTAGCAACAGATATAGGCGCGCCGCGGCCGGTCGGATAGGTTGGCTTCAGAACTGTGGAGAAGGTTGCCGTGGAAGAACGACACGCTGCCGGGCTCGGCCTCGCAGTAACGGAGCGGTAGTCGCTCCACGATTGCCGCGATGCGCTCGGGATCGGCACCGGTTTGATTACCGGCTTTGCCGTGATCAATGCGTCCGAGCAGATGCGAGCCCACGAGAACTTTGAGGCAGCCATTCTCCCTGTTCGCGCGGTCAAGCGCGAGCATGCAGGAGATCAACCTTGGGTAAAGGCATCCGTTGCCGTACCAGTAGCCGTAATCCTGATGCCATTCCCACGCGCCGCCAACTTTCGCTTCTTTCAACATTACCTTGCTGTGCCAGTGATAGATGTCCTCGCGCAACAGCAGCCGGGCCGTGTTCACGATCCTCGGACTCGCCGTTACCAGCCCGAACACATCCTCGCGAATGTCGGTCCACAATGCAAGCTTGCTTGATCGCCCCGACGCATCGGGCATGTTGAACTTGTGTTTCGTCACGCGCCCGCTGGCGTCGAGTTGTGAGAGAAGAATGTCCACCTCCTGGTGCGAGAAGAGGTTTTCGACCATTAGGAATCCGTCGCGGTCAAAGGAGTTCGCTTGTTCGATAGTGATCATGCTTGTGTGTGTCTGAGCGGGGCGCGGCGGCGGGTTCAGTTCCACGAGTATGGACTCTTGGCAGGCCAGCCGGCGTTCATCCAATCGATGAACCGGGAGAATGGGACCCACTCCACATGTCCATCCACGAACACGGCGTTGAATCCTTCCCCGTTGGGCCAGTTGGGGAGGCCGCTCGTGGTTCCGTCCCAGCCGGAGCCACCATGCCGGAAAGCGGGAATGAAGATAAAGCTCCGATCCACGCGGTGACTGAATGCGTCCATGGACCAAAACACGTGTGGCGCGGAGGACACCAGGTGGCGTTTCAACGCCTGCCAGGGTGGATTCCAGATGGCCCCGCCAAGGATGTGGTATTTCAGGTGCGCATTGTAGCCGTAGCAATACAGGGGACGCTGCAGGCTGACGCTGAACGCACCTCCCAACATTCGGTTGGCGTCGCCATCGGTGGCCGTTGTTGGTTTGCCGTTGGTGCTGGGGCAGTAAAAGACGTGCTTCGACGTGAGCTTCGGAATCGTTTTGCAACCGAGATATGGGTAAAGCAGTACGTGCGAGTAGTCGAGGTCGTACACGGGAAACGTGTCGTCGAAGTCATCGCAATACAGGTTCGTGGCGATACCGATTTGGCGAAGATTGGCCGCGCAGCTCGCACGGCGACCCGATTCTTTGGCTCGTTGCAGCGACGGAAACAGCATTGCCGCCAGGATGGCGATGATCGCAACCACGACCAATAACTCGATCAGGGTAAATCCTCGACGCTGCGGGTTCATTGCCGGCGACGGCGAAATAGTAACGGTCCTACCCCGGCCAACAGTGCCACCACGGATGGCTCGGGCACGACGATGCCGGTGAAGCTGAAATTGGGGTCATAGTTGGCTTTTAAGTTGTCGGGACTGTACGTGGACCAAATGCCTGCAGCGCCACTGAGGACGGGGAAACAGAGGTTTGTGCCGCCCCAGCCGGCAAGGCCGGTTTCGAAACCGCCATCGGTGCGATGTGTTCCCAATGTGTAGTACTGCGTGTTGACGCTGGCGCCGGCAAATTCAGTCGTCAGCAGATAGGACACGCCTTGCATGAGTTCCACTTGCTGATCGAGCGTCAACGTGATGTTCGCTCCGGTCGCCTGGGCCGGCGTCATGACGGTAGTGCCGAGGATGGTCCCGTCCAGTTTGCGAAAGCGGATGAGCAGCGAGGACGCCGGACTGCCCACGGTGGATGCATTCATGGTCACGGTATTGAATGCCACCGAAGCGCCGGCGGGGATTTCCTTGTCCGTAATCACAAACTGTTCCCCGAACGCCGAGGACGCTCCTCCGCGCGTGGACAGCAAGCCGGTCCCATTCCCCTGCCCGGTTACCGGTTGGCCCGGACCACCAAGAATGGTGGAAGCGTTCCCGAGTGCAAAGTACGGGTCGAATGCGATCGTCCCCCAAGCTCCGGCATTGTTGCGCGTCATTCCGTTCATGTTCGCGTCCACAGCGCGATCATAAGGTCGCACCGCGAAATCGCTCGTGCCGCCCAGAATATTGAAGGTCTGCGACGCGGGCAGCGACGTGACCTGGGTGACCAGGTGATAGACATTTCCACTCGACAAGGACGCGGAGGAGGAGAAACTCCAGTTGGTCTGCCCCGTGAAGCCTGCACTGAACGTATTGTCACCGTAAGCGAGATAGGTTCCGCTTGGCTTGCCGGTGCCATCGTCTGCCATGATGCCCATGCGGATCGTCGTGCCGGCATCTACGCTGCGCAACTGCTGGTAGGCGCGACTCACAGCGAGATTCTCCAGTGCGGTGAATCGGGCGGAGAATTCATCTGTGGTCGAATCAAACGTGAAGAAGATGTTGCCCGAACTCCAGGCTTCCGGCGCACCGAATGTACCGGTCATGCCATTGGTGTAGTGCGGGATCTGCGCGGTGGCCACAGTTCCTGAGATAAGTACTGCCAGCGCCAACGAGACCATGGCTCGAACCACTCGTTTGTTGTTCTTCATATGACGACTTCCTTTCAACCACTACCTTGCCTGCCTGCTTTGCGGCAACCGCCCGCAACTCCAACCCTCCACCAAGCGGGGTGAAATCTGGATCTGTCTCGGTGGCGTGTCGGGCTGCGATACGATATCCCGCAGCAGCGAACCACCTGCACGCCCGACGGCCCGGAACGGAAATTCAATTCGCGTGATGCCCGGCACCGATCCCGTCTTGTTGTCCAACTGAAACCCCAACAGGCTGATCTCCGAGGGGACGCTCAACTCGTATTGTTTGAGCAGATCCAACGCGATGACGGAGTAAGTCGGGTCCGACGTGATGATTGCGGTGGGCAGAGGGCGCAGAGCAAGCAGCGAACGCACTCGTTCCATGACCGGCGGTCCCTCGTCGCTCCGTCGGAGTCGAATCAAGTCGGGGTCGGAGTCGAGGCCAAGCTCGCGCACCGCAGTTACGAATCCTTCCAGTTGATCGTTCTGGTAGGGGAAATCCGTTCCGCCGCCGAGGTATCCGATCCGGCGGTGTCCCAGTGAGGCGAGATGCTCGACCGCGAGCCGGCTGGCCATCGTAAAGTTGATATCCACGGAATGCACCGGCTGCCTGCAACGATTTCCACCGAGCACGACACACGGGCGATGTGGGAACTGAACCAGTTGCAGAGCTTCCTCGTTCACCTCTCCCACGAGAAAGAACCCATCCACGGCTCCAGCCCGCATCACGCGTCGCACCTTGTCGTGATCGTCTTCGCTGCCCACCCGAAGGAAAACTGTCGAGGCGCCCAGCGAGGAGAGTTGATGCTCCACGCCGAGCATCATGGCGAGGTAAGGGCCTTCGAGTTCGATGTCGAACTTCTTCAACAACACAAAGGCGACTTGGTCGAACACCCGCGAACTTTGCGTTCCTCCTGCCAGCCGGCGCGCTGCTTGATTTGGGACGTACCCCATCCGGGAAGCGAGGTCGGCGACGCGTCGCTTCGTCCGCTCCGACACGCGCGGATGGTTGTTGAGTGCCAAAGATACCGTCGCCTCGGACAGGGCCGCTGCTTTGGCAATGGCGAGCCGGGATGGCATCGTCGTTCGCATCGACACTTTCCTATCCAATATGATCGCAACTTGCAACAACAAAATACAACACGTGTTGCATCGCCTGTAACAAATGCAGTTTCCCTCGAGAGCGGGTTAAATTCAGCCCTCTACTGGATCAGGGGGTCCAACACCTGCCAGCCGCGGACGAGGCCTTCATCAAAGCGCGGGCCGGTGAAGACGGGGTCTTCGTGTTCGATTGCCACGCCGCCGTCGTAGCCGATCTCGACCAGCGCGGCGATGAATTGCGGCCAGTTGATCTCGCCGTAGCCGGGAATGCGAAAGCGGAAGTTGTCGGCGTTAATGCCCCAGCGGTAGCGCACCTCAGCCAGCATCTCGGTGTCCTTCGCGTGGACATGATGGACGCGATCTTTGAACTCTTTGAGCGCGCGGATGTGATCAATCCCCTGCCAGTACAGGTGCGACGGGTCGAACTCGATCCCGAGCGCGCGCGACGGCACCGCCTTGAACCATTCCTCCCACGCGCCCGGGCAACCGCCCATGTTGACGGGCTTGTGCGGCAGGCGGCCATGCACGCTCATCCAGTTCTCGAACGCGAGCCGCATCCCGCGCTTCTCGGCGAGCGCCGAGACCGGGCCAAATCGGTCGGCGAAGAACTTGACGTTTTCGTCCCACTTCAGGTTTGAGTCGAAGCCGCTCATCGTCGCGACGACCTTGACGCCGAGTTGCTCCGCGGCGTCGAACACGCGTGTGTAGAGCGTTACGGCCCGCGTCACTTCTTCGGGCTTTGAGGCGCAGTGATAGAACGCCAACGCGGTGATCTCGATGCCGTGTTGCTGTGTGAGCTTCTTCGCGTCGGCGATCTTCGCGCGGTCGAGGTCGCCCTGGAGGGGATCGCCAAACGCGCGTGCGTGCAGTTCGATTCCGCCAAATCCAAGCCGCTTCGCCTTTTCAATGTCCTTTATCTCGCCGGTCAGGAATCCAAGTTTCATGGGGCGAGGAGAGTGTTCGCCTTTTGTCGGCATGACAAGAAAAACAATTGCTTTTGGCGACACACCTAATTCAATCTGTGCACAAGATATAGGAAATCATGAAAATTGAAGAGAAACTCAAAGCTAAAGGCCTGACGCTGCCGGAGGCAAAATTCGGCACGGGCAAAATCGAACCGGCTGTCCGTACCGGGAATCTGGTGTTCAGCTCGGGTCACGTCTCGAAGTGTGTCGGCAAGGTTGGCAAGGAAGTGACGCCCCAGCAGGCGTACGAAGGGGCGCGGGACGCGACATTGGGGTGCCTCGCTGCAGTGAAGGGGATCGTTGGCGATCTGGACAAAGTGACCCGGGTGGTGAAGGTTCTTGGCATGGTCAACTGTGCGGAAGGCTTTTACGACACGCCGAACGTCATCCACGGCTGCACCGACTTGCTGAATGAGTTGTTCGAGCAGAAGGGGCGTCACGCCCGTTCGGCGGTGGGGCTGTATCAACTGCCCGGCAACTACTCAGTGGAAGTCGAGATCATCTTCGAGGTGCGCGATTGAATGCCGTGACCCGTTTCCTTTTCGTGATTGGCTGTTTCTGCGCGGCCGGTTGCCTCGCAGCGGCCGAAGCGGAGAAGCCGGCGGCGACGAACTCCGCTCTCAATCTGTCGGAGTTTACGAGCGCCGAATCGTTGTGGGCGTACATCGAAAAGCAGCAGGACGGCCCAACGACCCAGCCCAAGACACGCGAGGAAGCACACCGGATTTTTTCCGATTACCTGAATGGACTGGAGGCTTCGACAAGCGAGTTCGTCAAGCGGTACCCACAGGACGTGCGCCGGTGGGAAGCCCGGCTCATGCGTTGCCAGGCGCAGATGGGATTGGCCTCGCTCCAGAAGACAACCGTCCACACGCCCGAACGCGAGACGGAGTTAAAGGAAATCGCGTCCGCCACCGACGCCCCGGCAAAGGCCAGGACCGATGCGCGGGCGATGCTGATTCAGGTCCACTTGAATACCGTGAAAAACCCGAGCTCGAAGTTGAGCGTCGCCGAGGTGGACGCCGAGATCGAGTCATTTCACAAAGATTATCCGGAGGACCCGAGGTCGGGGCCGTTCCAGATGGCGCGGGTGACGTTGCTCGAAAAGTCGAATCCCGAGAAAGCCGACGCGATCCTGCGCGAGGTGGCGAAAAGCAAGGACCCCGAGCTGTCCCAAGCGGCGCAGGCGCAGTTGGCACAGCGGGAACTCAAGACCAAGCCGCTCGAGCTGACCTTCACGGCGCTGGATGGTTCGACGGTGGACATGGCGGCGCTGCGAGGCAAGGTGGTGCTGGTGGATTTCTGGGCCACCTGGTGCGGGCCGTGTCGGCGGGAGATGCCCAATCTGATCGCCACGTACAAGAAACTCAATCACAAGGGATTTGAGATCGTCGGCATCTCGCTCGACAAGGACAAGGAGAAGCTGCTGGCGATGCTCAAAGAAAATCAGATGACGTGGCCGCAGTATTATGACGGCAAAGGTTGGGAGAACAATCTCAGCCGAAGGTACGGCGTGACTTCGATTCCAGCACAGTGGCTCGTGGACAAGAAGGGGTTCGTGCGCAACACCAACGCCCGGCATGGGCTCGAGTCCGAGGTGGAGAAGTTGCTGGCGGAGTGAGTTGGTGGTTCTTCGTTGTTCGCTATCGGTTCTTTGCCATCAGCCGGTAACCAACAACCAATAACGGATAAGCAATCACCAAGCTTCATCTCTACTTCTTCCCGCTCCCAAAGATCATGTCCCAGAATTTCGGATTGTCCTCGAGCACCTGGTCTTCGGCAACGGGGAGTTTGGTGCGATAGAGGGCGTCCTTGAGCGTGTTCTTGTGCACCACGCGGTGGACGAGGAATCCCTCGCGCGTCTTCTCGAAGTAAATGCGGTAATCTCCCGCCCGGTACCGGTACAACTGCCGCCCCTCGCGTTTGAGCCGACCGTAGGTGCCGGTGTCGGATAAGTTCTCGGGGTGGATGTTGATCTCGCCCATGATCTGAAGTTGGAGTTTCTTGGGCAACGCCGCCAACTCCGCCGCGCTGGTCTCGTTGAACACGATCTGGAACATGGTCGCAAACTACCCGTTGCGCTCCGCTGCCGCAATCCGGAAAAATTGGTGTCACTGCGCTCGGCATGTGTTACCATGATCCCATGCCAGCAGTCGTGGAAGTCGAACCGCCGAAGCTCTCGCCCCAGGAGACTCTGGAAACCAAAGTCGCTCCACCCGGTGACGGCGGCGTTCGCTGCCCCAAATGCCACTGGAAGCCGGGCGACGATGACCGCTGGGCATGCGTTTGCGAGCACGTCTGGAACACCTTTGCCACTCACGGACGCTGTCCCGGCTGCGGCAAGCAATGGCACGAAACGCAGTGCCTGCACTGCGGTGAGTGGTCGCCCCACGAAGCGTGGTACGTGGACGAAACGGTAAGTTTCTCTGCCTGATTCTGGGTCGCAGTCTGCCAAACAAACCAAGCCGCCTACCCCAACGTGATTCCGCCGTCCACAGGCAACGTCACTCCGGTAATGAAAGACGCGTCTTCGCTGGCGAGGAATGCCACCGCGCGCCCGATGTCCTCGGGTTGACCGATGCGACCGAGCGGGTGTTCTTGTGCGATTCGCTGTAGAACGTCGTCCTGATTCGGCTGTCCACGAAAGCCCTGGCGTAACAGCGGCGTGTCGCAGGCGCCGGGACAAACGCAGTTGACGCGAATGCCGAACGGCCCGAGGTCGAGCGCCATCGCCTTCGTCATCGCGATCGAGCCGGCCTTGGTGGGAACATAGGCGACGGCGCTCTTCTGGCCGGAGATGCCGACGGTCGAGCCGATGTTGATCACCGAGCCTTTGCTCTTCTTCAGCTCGGGTAGCGCCGCTTTCACGAGCAGAAACTGGCTGCGGAGATTGAGGTTGAACAGGAAGTCCCAGCTATTCTCGTCGGTCGCCTCGATGCCTTTCCCGTCGTGCGTGCCGGCGTTGTTGACGATGATGTCGAGTCGCCCGAAGTGGCGCACTGTCTCGGCGACGAGCCCCTGGATATCGGCTGGCTTCGTGACGTCGCAACGCAGGAAAAACGCCTGCCCGCCGCCGTGCTGGATTCGTTCTGCCACGGCGCGACCGTGCGTCTGGTCCGTGTCGGCGATGACAACCTTCGCGCCTTCGCGCGCGAGCACGACGGCGCAGCCTTCACCGATTCCCTTCGCGCCGCCCGTTACGATTGCGACCTTCCCATCGAGTCGTCCCATTGAACTCATCCTTCCACAAAAGCAAAGAGGGGCCAGTGCCTCGACACCAGCCCCCTCTCGCAAAACTGCTTGGACGCGACGATTACTTCGAGCCCAAAATCGCTTCTTTGGCCGCTTTGGCGACGCGGAACTTGACCACGCGCTTGGCCGGAATCTGAATCTGCTCGCCCGTCGCGGGGTTGCGACCGATGCGTGCGGCGCGGTTCACCAACACGAGCTTACCGAGCCCGGGAAGCGTGAACGTGTTCTTCGCTTCCTTGTACGCGAGGTTCGCCAACTCCTCGAGGAACAACGACGCCTGCTTCTTCGAAATCCCTACTTTCTCTGCCAGCGTTGCCGCCGTTTGCGACTTCGTCAACTTTGCCATGTGTAATTTCCTTTTGGTTAATGGTTAAGGTTCGGTTTTGGCGCGCAGTATGGGTGCCTCCCCAAAAAAGGCAACAAGAAAAACAACGATTTTTAAGGGTTTTTTGCCCCCTTCCGGCTACCCCTCCAAAGCAATCCCGCGGTTGGTTGCCATCAGCACCTTTGTCACCGACTCGATGCCCCGGCGGTCGAGCACGCGCTTCATTGCTCGCGCCACTTTTGCCGGGTCGCGCAGAGTCACACACAGGATCGTCGAACCCGAGCCGCTTAACCAACCTCCGAGCGCACCGGCTTTTTCGCCCGCGCGGATCACGTCGAACAACGGCGGCAACAACTTCTGCCGGTACGGTTGGTGGAAAGTGTCCCAGAAGGCGCCGCGGAGCATCTCGTAGTTACCTGTTGCGAACGCCGCGGTTATGAACGCAACGCGGTTCACGTTCGACACGGCGTCGTGCAGCGTCACTTGTTTCGGGAGAACCTTGCGCGCTTTCTTCGTCTCGATCTCGATGCTCGGGATCACGGCGACGAACTTGAGTCTGGGCGGCACCTCGATGCGGCAGGTGCGGATTTTGCCGTCCATCGTGCCCGACGCGACAAATCCGCCGAGGAGCGCGGGCGCGGCGTTGTCGGGATGCCCTTCGAGTTCGGTCACCACGTCGAGCAATTGCTCGGTCGAAAGCGGTTTGCCGAAAAGCTGGTTCAATCCCGCCACGACGCCGAGCCGGACCGTCACGCTGCTGCCGAGCCCGCGCGAGATGGGCACGTCGCCGCGGACGGAGATCGAGTAACCTACCGGTTTGCGTTTCGTGGCGCGAAAGAACGCCGAGGCGGATTCGCGCATCATCGGGTTCGGTACCGGTCCGTTTGGAGCGAGGGAAACGGTAGTCCAGTTGTAGAGCGAGAGCGCAATGCCCAGCGTGTCGAAGCCCGGCCCGATGTTGGCCGAGGTGGCGGGGACGCGAACGGTGATTTGGTTGTTCGTCATGAAGTAAAAGTGCGCTCTACTACCAACGCGGTTACTTCAAACTCATCACGTAATCAGTAACTGCATCGAGTTCCGCTTCGCTCATTTCCAGTTTTGGCATCAGCGTATCCGGTTTCACCTTCGTCGGATCGGCGATCCACGCGCGGATTTCATCGCGCTTGAGACGCGTGCTCACACCGGCCAGCGCCTTCCCAATGCCGCCTTCGCGATGACAGACGGAACACTGATGTTTCTCGAACGCGATCTGTCCCGGCGGTACCGGCTCACTCGCTCCCGGCTGCGGTGAATTATTTCGGTTGCAGCCAACGAGCGAGAAGAAGGTAATCGAGGCCAGCAACGGCAGCAGCTTCACTCCTCGCTTTCCCCATCTTCGTGCTGCGGTTCTCGCGTCACTTTCCGCCCGCGGAGCGTCTCCTCGACGAGCCTTCTCCGCTCACGTTCGGCGTCGCGTCGCACCGCCACCATGTCCACCACCGCGGTGAACAACGCCATCAACGCGAACAGAAAGCAGACGCTCCAGTAGAGGATGAAGTTCGTGCCGCGCAGATACGGTTCAAGCGGGAAGTTGCCCAGAAACAGCATCAACACCGACGCGCCGATCAAGACCAGCCCGATTCGTCGGCGCCGTTTCCTGCGGCCTTCCGCGGTCTCGGCTGACGGCGCATCGCTCACACGATCAGCTTCTCGTTTGTCGCGTCGAAGAAATGGCTCTTCTTCGTGTTGAACACCATGTCGAGCTTCTGGTTCACATCCGCCTTCTCGTGCGCATCCACGCGCGCGATGAATGAATGCAATCCCGTGTTCAGATACAGGAACACCTCCGCCCCCATCGGTTCGGTGACCTCGACGGTCGCGCGCACCGTCTTGTCGGGCGGCGCGCTGCCCACGAAAATCTTGTCGTTGATGTCCTCGGGACGCGTGCCGAACACGACCGGCTTGCCCACGTATGACGCCAGCTTGGCGCACTGGCTGTCCTCCGGCTTGATCGCGAAGCCGGCGGCCCCGGGCTGCGCGTCCTTGCCGGTCTCTTTGAACAACAACCCGCCGCTGTGCTGCTGGATGACGCCGTGGAAGAAGTTCATCGGCGGCGATCCGATGAAGCCGGCCACGAACATCGTCGAGGGGTTGTCGTACAGCGCAATCGGCGAATCCACCTGCAAGATCACGCCGTCTTTCATCACCACGATCCGGTCGCCCATCGTCATCGCCTCGACCTGGTCGTGCGTGACGTAGATCATCGTGGACGCGAGCCGGGTGTGCAGCTTCGAGATTTCCGTGCGCATCTGGACGCGCATCTTGGCGTCGAGGTTGGAGAGCGGCTCGTCGAACAGGAATGCCTTGGGTTTGCGCACGATCGCCCGGCCGACGGCAACGCGCTGCCGCTGACCGCCCGAGAGCGCCTTGGGTTTGCGGTCGAGGTACGGTGTGATGCCGAGGATTTCGGCGGCGTCCTTCACGCGCTTGTCAATTTCCTCCTTGGGAAACTTCCGCAGCTTCAACCCGAACGCCATGTTCTTATAGACGGACATGTGCGGGTAGAGCGCGTAGTTCTGGAACACCATCGCGATGTCGCGGTCTTTGGGCGGCACGTCGTTGATCTTCTTGCCATCAATGAAGATGCTGCCGCTGCTGATCTCTTCGAGTCCGGCGACCATGCGCAGCGTGGTGGTTTTGCCGCAGCCCGACGGGCCGACGAGCACGATGAACTCCCGGTCTTCGATCTTGAGGTTGACGTCGATGACCGCTCTAACGTTGCCGGGATAGACCTTGTTGACGTTTTCGAGGACGACTTCTGCCATGGTTTCTCCTGGGCGCGCTCACTCCCCAAGGCAAAGCCGGTGCGTCGCGCCGTTGATTGTTTCGCCCCGATCCCTCGGAGCAGTTTGCCCATCTGATTTAAGGCCTGCGGCGGGCACCCGCGGGTCTGTCGTTCCAGCGCCACAGGCGCTGAAGTTCGGACGGATTGTTAGCGGAAACGAATCGCGCCGTCAACGCCCGGTTTGTGGTAGAGCAGCTTCAGCGCGGTCGTTCCGGTTGCTGAAGCGTTCGGAGGAGCGCGCTGAAGCGCTCTACTACGAACTTTGACATTCACTGTCCTGCAAACTTCACCTGCTTGAAGCCGAGCACCGTCAGCAATCGCTCGATGTCCTTCTCAGCACGCTCCTGCGCTTCCTTCAGAATATCCATCTCCTGCGCCGCGACCCGGACACTATCCACGGCATTATCGCGTGCCTGTTTCTCGAGGTCCTTGTTGAACTTACGGAAAATCCCGGTCGAGCGCTCGTACACCTGGGTCCGCTTTTCATCGAGATAGACATCGAGGATGCGGGCCTTGGGCAAGCGCACGGTGACGCTGCCCTCCGGGCCGAGCTGCACGTCGCCCTCTTTGAGTTCGTCGAGTCGCACGCCGGCTTTGACCACGCCGTGAGCAATCAACAGCACGCGGTCTTCGCCGAAGATATTCACGTCGCTCATCCCGATCACCTTCTCGATGACGTATTTCACCGAGACGAGTTCGTTCAGTTGCTGCACCTGCTTGAGCACGGCTGCGGTGCCATAGACGGTGACGGTCGAAGGTTTCGTGATGGTGTAGGTGACGAAGGCTGAAACTGCGCAGAGCAGCACCACGGCGATCAACACAAGCGCGATCTTTACTTGCGTCATCACAGCTTCCACCTCGCCTCGCGGAACGTGCGCCACTGGCCTTCCGAGAGGCTCGCGTCAAGGGCGTCGGCGGACTTGACCTGCAAGAGTTTGTTCGTCTGCGCTGCTCGCACGAAGGCGAGGTCGAGCGAGGATCGCAGCGCGCCCGGTTCCAGCAGGTAGCGGGTGACAAACTCCCGCTTCTCGCCGGGTCTCAAAGAAAATGCGTTCGCATCGGCAGACTGTTCGGCGGCGTGGTCGCGATGCACTTGTCCGCTGGCATCGAGAAGGGGGAAACTGTACTGCTGCCGCGGGATTTCAGTCTGGCCCAGATTGGCGATCTCGCCATAGACCTTGAGGATGATTTGCCGGCTGCTCATCCCGAGGTCGCACCGCGAGACGCGTATTTGTACCGGCTGGCCCGAGTCGAGTTTGAACGCTGCCGATTCGGTGTAAGGCGTGGACTCTGCGGTACCGACGGAAGTGACGTTGTAGTCTTTCAGGTAAAGCGCCGTCACGCCGACCGCCGCGCCGACCATCGCCACCGCCGTTGCTTTGATTCGCCAACCCATCGTGAGGGCGAAGTTAGTGGAAGCCTCGCCGAAATGCCAGCCCCTAGGGGCACACGGCTGTGTGCCCGATGGATGAATGCGAGAATCCCATGATGGGCGCACAGCCGTGCGCCCCTACTCAAACGCTTTGCCTTGCATGTCCGACGGCACGGGCAACCCATACATCTTCATCAACGTCGGGGCGATGTCGAGGATGCCGATTGACGGGATGTTCCCGCCGCGGATGCCGGGGCCATTCATCACGAACATCCCGTACTGCGCGTGGTTGGCGTCGTCGGGGCCGGTGTCGTTCTCGAAGACGTGCACCGCGTTGTAACCAATCGTGCCGATGCTGCGCCAGTAGAGGTCGCCAAAGATCACCACGAGATCGGGCCACACGCCGCGGCAGTTGTTGTAGAGTTGCTGCGGACGATAGACGCGCGTGCCGATCGGCTTGCCGTGTTCGTCGCCGAGCGCTTCGAGTTTGGTGATCAACTCATCGCGGACCTTCTCGTAGTCGGCCTGCTCGATCGTGCCCTGCGGCTCGCGGCCTTTGACGTTGAGAAACATCCGCGCGTAATAGCCGCCTTCGCTCCATGCCTTCGTCCGCGTCCAATCCACCTTTTTCTCGGCTATCAATTTCCCGAGCGGCTTCGGCGGACTCGGGTACTCGGTGACGGTGAGATAGCTTTCCCGGATGAGCCACTCATTGACTGCGATACCGCCGTCAATTTTCTTCCCGCCGTGGTCCGACACGACGATCACGGCAGTCTTCTCGCGGTCGGCGGCGGGGATCGCGTTCACCAATTCCCCGATCTGCCGGTCGCAGTAGGCGTAGTAGTCGCGGATGGCGTTGGCGAACTTCGATCCCGGCTCATGCTTGCGATGCGCGGGATCGAAGTACTTCCAGAACGCGTGATGGATGCGGTCGGTGCCCATTTCGACCACCATGAAGAAGTCCCACGGCTTCTTTGCCATCAGATGTTTCGCCAACGCGAACCGCCGGTCGCTCATCTTGTAGATATTGTCGAGGATCTCCTGCTTGTTCTCGGTCCGATAATTCGGCACGTCCACCATGTACGCGTCCTTGCCCAGCACCGCGTCAATCTCGTTTCGGAAATCGGCGGGATACGTGTACTGGCTCTTCGCAGGATCGGGCGTCAGGAAACAACTCACCATGTAGCCGTTGACGGGCGATGGCGGATACGTCTGCGGCACGCCGAGCGCTATGACCCGCTTGCCCGCCTTCGAGAGAATGTCCCACATCCGCGGCTCCCGGATCGAGGCCGATGTCGCGAAAGACAGGCCATCGTACGAATGATCCTTGCGATTGCGGAAGCCGTACACGCCGAGCGTGCCCGGGTCCTTGCTCGACATCATGCACGACCAGGCCGGCACCGTGATCGGTGGAATGCAGCTGTTCATCGTCGTCCACACGCCGCCATGCATGAGCCTTTTCAGATTCGGCATCTCCGGCAGGTATTTGTCGAACGCCAGCGTCGGCTCGCAGCAGTCGAGACCGATGATGAGAACTTTCTCTACTTGGGAAGCCATGTCAGAAGGAGACTAGGTTCCCGAACAGCAAGCCGCAAGCAGAACCATCGAGCATCTCGGAACCAGCAGCTGCCCACTGTGTTTTGCGGTTTACGTTTTCGCGATCCCTGCTACCATCCGCGCCATGGACCCATTGCTCCAGTTGCTCGAAACCAACGCACTGCTCACGCCCGAGAACATCGCGCAGCAGTTGAACATGAAACCTGCCGAGGTGAAAAAGAAAATCGAGAAGTACGAGAAAGAACAGGTCATCCTCGGTTACAAGGCCATCATCAACGACGACAAGCTCGGACTCGATTCGGTGAAGGCCGTGATCGAGGTCAAGATCACCCCCGAGCGCGAGGGCGGGTTCAATCGCATCGCCAATCGCATCGCGAAGTTCGATGGGGTGACCTCTTGCTTCCTGATGTCGGGCGCGTACGATTTGCTGGTGTTCGTCGAGGGACGCAACCTCAAGGAGGTCGCCGCGTTCGTTTCGGAAAAGCTGGCGACGCTGGAGGGTGTGCTCTCAACGGCGACGCATTTTATGTTGAAGACGTACAAGGAACAGGGCGTCCTAATGGAAGGCGACGAGGAATACGATCGGTTGAAAGTGTCGCCGTAACAACAGACGGAGGTTTCCAATGAAGTTGCTCAAACGATTTGGGGTTTCGCTCATGGTGATGGCGGTGGTGGTGGCAGGCATCACTGCTGTCCGCGCGGAGTCCACGCCGAAGATTCCCGGCGCGGGTCCGGGTGGCTCGTCGGCCAGCGAGAGCGTCATCGAAGGCACGCTCGACAAGTACGATTCGACCCTCAACAAGCTCACCATCAAGGGCATTGAGTCCGACAAGATGACGTTGGACGCGATTCCATCGCTGAAAGCCAAGGACGGCACGCGGCGCATTCCCATGGCGATGATCAAGCAGGGACAGAAAATTCGCGTGATCTACGCCGAGAAGAACAAGAAGAAGATCGCCAAGGATGTCGAACTCGTGCGCGACGACGACGAAGAGCCGACACAGACGCCGAAGAAGGACAAAGAAAAAGAGGAGAAAGGCGAAGCGAAGATTCCGGGAGTACCGTAGAACAGTGCCTAAGTGCCCCAGTGTCTCAGTGTCTAAGTAACTCTCCTCTCAGGCACTCAGGCACTTAGGCACTTCGACACTCACGCACTTTGTTTTCCATGAAAACCTACCTCAACTTCATCAACGGCGAATGGTCGAAACCCGGCACCGAGCGTTACTTCCCCAACATCAACCCCGCCGACACGTCGGACGTGATCGGGCAGTTCCCCGATTCGGGCGTCGAGGACATGGACGCCGCGGTGAAAGCGGCGAAAGCCGCGCTGCCGGCCTGGCGCTCCCTGACCGGCGCGCAGCGGGGCGCGTTTCTCTCCAAGGCCGCCAACGTTCTCGAACGCCGGCTCGATGAAGTCGCCGCCGCACTCACGCGTGAGGAAGGCAAAATGTTGTTCGAGTCGAAAGGGGAGACCAATCGCGGCGTCGTGATCCTGCGTTACTATGCCGGGGAAGGCATGCACAGCGTCGGCGACGTGCTCCCGTCGGCGATGAACGCCAAGACACTCGTGTTCACCACGCGAATCCCGGTAGGGGTCGTCGGTCTCATCACGCCGTGGAATTTTCCCGTCGCCATCCCCCTCTGGAAAACCGCGCCCGCGCTCGTTTATGGCAACACCGTCGTCCTCAAGCCCGCCGCGTTGTCGCCGCTCGTGGCAAGCTTGATCGCCGAGTGCTTCGCCGAGGCGGGACTGCCGCCCGGGGTCTTCAACCTCGTGCATGGCCAGGGACGCAAGGTCGGACAGGTGTTGATTGATCATCCGTTTGTGAACGCCATCAGCTTCACCGGCTCGTGCGACGTTGGCAAAAAGATCGCGCAGTCGTGCGCCGCGCGCGGCGCTAAGTATCAGCTCGAGATGGGCGGCAAAAACCCGATCATCTGCCTCGAAGACGCCGATCTCAACCAGGCCGTGGACCTCACCATCAGCGGCGCCATGCGCAGCGCGGGCCACAAATGCACCGCCACCAGCCGCGCCATCGTCGTCGAATCAGTCGCGGGCGAATTCACCAAGCGTTTGGTCGAGAAGGTCAAGGCGCTCAAGATCGGTCCCGGCACCGATCCCGAGGCGTACTTCGGTCCCGTCGTGAGCGAGCACCAGATGGATTCGATTCTAGACTACATCCAGCGCGGCAAGAACGAGGGCGGAAAACTCCTCTGCGGTGGCGAACGGCTCCAGGGCGGCCTCTACGACAAAGGTTGGTACGTCGCGCCGACCGTCTTCGGTGATGTGAAACCGAAGATGACCATCGCGCAGGAAGAAATCTTCGGCCCCGTGCTGGCGATCATACCGGTGAAAGATTTCGATGAGGCGATCAAAGTGGCCAACGACGTGCAGTTCGGCTTGAGCGCATCATTGTTCACCCGCAACCTCAATCGCGCGCTCGATTACGTCCAGCAGATCGAGGCGGGATTGGTGCGAGT
This sequence comes from uncultured Verrucomicrobiota bacterium, assembly GCA_964582645.1. Lineage (GTDB taxonomy): Bacteria > Verrucomicrobiota > Verrucomicrobiia > Palsa-1439 > CAZOTB01 > CAZOTB01. The sequence goes on from CAZOTB010000003.1 coordinate 37,952, forward strand.
CAACGGCGAGACGGCCGGCGTCGAGCCGCAGGCCCCTTTCGGCGGGATGAAAGCGAGCAGCAGCTACAGTCGCGAGCAGGGCCAGGCCGCGCGTGAGTTTTTCACGCAGGTCAAGACGGTCTATCTGGATCGCGCGGCGAGTTAGGCCGCAGATTCACACGCATGAAACACGGAATGGAATCATCCGTGCAAATCGGCGTTGATCCGTGGCCGACCTGCCGACCAGAGATTACTGCCCCTTGTTCTCCGCAAACCACGTCGCGACCTTCCGCACGCCGGCGATGGTTTCTTCGATGTCCTGGTCGGTGAAGAACTCGTTGACCGGTAGGGTCACGCACGTGCGGAGGAACTCCTCGGCAACGGGACAGAGTCCCTTCTTGTACTCGATCTGCGTCGGATGGATCGAGCTGCCCAACGGAAAGCCGGGCGCGCCGGGGAAGAACTGTTTTTTGGCGAAGATCTCGTATTCGTACACACAGGTGGCGATGTACCCCGCACCGGCGGAAATGCCCTCGGCTTGCAGGGCTTTGACAAAATCCGCGCGGGTTGCTCCGAGCGCCTTCTCGTCCACGCGCATGAGGAAGAACCAAAACGTCGAGGTATCCTTGGGATCGATCAACGGCGGCAGGATACCGGGTAATCCCTGAATGCCTTCGGTGATGCGGTTGCCGAACTTGGTTCGTTTTCCGCAAATCCAATCCACCTTCTCCAACTGCGCCAGCGCGACCGCGGCAGTCAGTTCGTTCATCCGGTAGCACGGCGCGAGGAACGTCGGATTGCGCGCGCTGCCGTCGCGGTAGTAGCACTTGTCGGCGTACAACTGCGCCAGCTTCCACTTCGATTCGTCTTTCGTCAGCACGATGCCGCCGTCGCCGGCGCCGATCTGTTTGAAGTCGTTGAGCGAGAAACATCCGAAGTCGCCAATCGTGCCGACCCAGCGTCCGTGATACTTGGCGCGATGAGCTTGGGCGCAATCTTCGATCACGACGAGATTGTGTTCGCGCGCGATGGCCATGATTTCGTCCATGGGCGCCGGGTTGCCGGTGAGGTGAACGGGCATGATCGCTTTCGTTTTCGGCGTGATCCGGCGGCGGATGTCGGCCGGATCGAGGTTTGCCGTGAGCGGGTGCAAGTCCGCGAATACCGGGATGCAATTCTGATAGAGGATGCCGATGACGGTGCCCTGATCGGTGATGGGCGAGGTGATGATCTCCGAGCCGGCGGGGATTTGCGCCGCGGCAATGGCCACGTGCAACGCCGCCGTGCCGCTGGTCGTGGCGGTGGCATGGGGCATGTCGTACATCGCGGCGAATTTCTGGACCATGGCCTTCGTTTTCTGCGCCTTGGCGTTGGCGTAGAAAAGCGTGCCCTGATCGAGCGCCTCCTTGAGGTATTGGAGCTCCTTATCGCCGAAGCGCTTACCGGTGCCGTACGGCGTGGTCTTGGTCTTGGGTCCGCCATGAATGGCGAGTTTGGTTTCCGTTGCAGTGGTGGTCATAATGTTTTCTCCTTAGAATTTCACTTCAAGTCCATCCTCGGCGATGAGCAGTCGCTTCCCGTCGAAGTAACGCTTGGCGAGGGTCAGCAGATCACTGTTTTTCCAGTACTTCCGCCCGAGGTGGGTCAACACGATTTTCTTCACGGGTTTGTCCTTCAAATAAGCGAACAAATCCGTGTCGGTAAAATGCGCCAACTCGACGATGAGCAGGTCGAGCGGTTTGGACACCAGCGGTTCGATGTCTTCGGGCGCGCCCATATCGGCTGAATAGCCGAGGCGTTTGCCGTTGGCGCTGACCTCGAAACAAAATGCCTCGAATGGAATCTTGTAGCGTTTGCCAAAATCATGTTTCAGCCGGGCGAGATGCGTGGTCGGGTAGGCAACAACTTTTGCGTCGCCATCCACGATCGGCTTGTTTGCCTTCAACGGCTGCATCGTCATCGCGAACGGCAGCAGACCGTCGAACAGATACGTCGCCTGCATCAGCTTGCGGAACGGCCGAATGCCTTCGCCGGGCATGTGGATGGGCAGGTTCTTTTGGCGACTCTCCAGCCAGCACGACTGGACGAACATCAGAAATCCACCGCAATGATCCGAGTGCATGTGCGAAATGAACACCCGGTCAATCGCCTCATACGGCACGCCCCATTGTTTGAGCGTGCGGCTGCACGGTTCACCGCAGTCGAACAGATAGAGACGCTCCCCCAGATTGACGAGGATGGAAGCATGGCTTCGTTCCGCGGACGGCAGTCCATCCGAGGTGCCGAGAAACTTGATCCAGCAGTTCAACATGATGCCTTCAAACGACGGTGAAACCTACCGAAGTGGTTTTGCGAACGCCAGCACGAAGTTGTCGATTCACCCGCGCGACGGGTTGCGATCAAGAAAATGGCACTCGTCCTTCCACGATCTCCATGCGTCGGCGCTTGTTCCGGTCGCTGACGCACTCAGAACCAGTGCAGTGGGGTCGCGGACGAAAAAAATTCTGCGCGCCCGCCGCTTGAACTGTGCCACGCGTCTCTATCGGTAAAGAACGAGTCAAGTCGGCATGGTCGTGTCAATGAAGATTTCGGATGAGCGACTCCGATTTTCGCGCGCAAGAAATTTACTTCTTGCAGCGCAAAAAAGTTTCTGCGCATTGTCCGCGCCGCTTTGAGCACGGGCACACATCCAGTCGCCATATTCGGCCTTCGGCCTTCGGCATTCGGCATTCGGCATTCGGCATTCGGCATTCGGCATTCGGCATTCGGCCTCTCTTCACTTTCTCTCCGCCTGCAACCGTAGCGCAAGCGCAATCTCCTCTCCGGATTTGGCCGGGAGAGATTCCGCGTTCCGTTGTCTCGCTTGCTCGGTGCAATCACGGCACCGCATCGGCGGATCGTTGCACCGTGAGGGGCACTCATCCCACCGCAGCGGGGAACCGTCCGGCCATACCGGGGAATGTTTCCACCGTACGGAGCGCTCGTCGGTCCGTGCGGCGCATTCGTCCCACCGCACCAGCGGTTCATCGCCCCGTGCGGGGCGGCTGTCCCACCGCACGGGGGAGTCATTCCACCGCACGGGGGAATCATCGCCCCGTGCGGGGGAATCGTTCCCCCGTGGTGGAAAACCTCGGTTTGTGGCCATTTTCCGCGGATTTGGGGCTTGGCAGCCCCGAAGTCGCACTAGCCCCGCAACCCTCAACCCTGAACCTCTGAACCTTAAACCCTGAACCACTCCACCTCGAAAGGAACTGACCATGGCAAAACAAGACTTCGTACCCGATCCCGATGACGCATTTGTGCTCTGGCACGACCGCAATGTCGCAGCGGCCACCGCCATCGGCGCGACGCTCGGCATCACCGCCGGCGATCTGGTCGCGCTGAACACCGACAACGCCAGCCTGCACGCGCGCGTCGCAGCGGCCAAGGCGGCCGATGCCGCCGCGCAACAGGCCACGCGCGACAAAGACACAGCGCGCGGCTCGATCGAGGCCAATGCCCGCAAGTTGGCGAAGCGGCTGAAGCTGCACGCCAACTACACCGAGGCGCTCGGCGAACAACTCGGCATCGTCGGCGACGAGGACACCACCACGCTCGCCAACGCCAAACCGAAGATCAAGGCGAAGGTGCTGCCGCACGGCGTCGTCGAGATCGGTTGGAGTAAAGGCAAGGCGGACGGCGTGAACATCTACAGCCAGCGCGGCGACGATCCGACGTTTGTGTTTGTTTCGCGGGACACACAAAGTCCCTACGTTGATAACAGACCGTTGCTGGTGGCCGGCAAACCGGAGCAACGCCAGTACAAGATGATCTGTGTAAAGGACGACGTGGAGGTGGGACAATTCAGCGATGAAGTCGTCGTGACGGCGAGGCCGTGAGGGGCCGGTAATTGGTGAATGGTGATTGGTTGACAGGAAGGCTGGAGCCGCGAAGGAGGAGCGAGGCGATATGAAACGAGAGCGCATCTGGATTGTGCTGGTTGCCGTGCTGATGTGGGCGTCCCAGGCCCAAGCGCAGACGAACCGGTTCTTCTACGACAACCTGGGCCGGTTGAGCACGGTGCTCGACGCCACGGGCACGAATGCGGCCATGTACAACTACGATGCCGTCGGCAATATCACCAACATTGTGCGGACGAGCGTCGGCGCGGTGAACGTGTTCTCGTTCTCGCCGGAGAGCGGCGGGGGCGGTCAGACCAACATCCTGCAGGGCACCGGCTTCAGCACCACGCCGGCTTTGAACACGGTGGTTTTCGGGAGTATCACCGCCCAGGTGGTGGCGGCGAGCGTCAATCAGTTGATGGTGCTCGTTCCGACGAACGTCGTCAGCAGTCAGATCAGCGTGATCACTCCTTCTGGCGGCACGACCAACCCTCGGACCTTCAACGCGACCATCGCTGTACAGGTTTCGCCGAGCACGGTCACCTTCTCGGGGACGCAGTCCACACAGTTTGTGGCCACGGTCTATGGAACGGCAGATCAAGATGTGACTTGGTATCTCAACGGTTGGTTGCCAGCGGGTTCGAATACCGCATTTGGGATGATCAGCACGAATGGTCTCTATACTTCCACAAATGTGCCGCCCCAAGGTGGCATGCTCAGCGTGCACGCCCGCAGCGACGCAGACCCCGACCCGCTGAAAGATGGCATTGCATGGGTCACAGTGAAATCTCCGCTCGGGCCGATCTATTCATCGGGCGTGACTGTCGCGCGTCCGCCCATTGCGAGTTTCACGGCCAGCCCGACCAACGGTTTCCATCCCCTGAGCGTGACCTTTGGCGACACTTCGACCGGCATCATCACGAGCCGGTTCTGGGACTTTGGCAACAGCACGACCACGAACACGGTCTCGACCAACTTCGTGTACGACGTTCTGCACTATCCGCCCGGCGACGTGAGCGTGGATAGCCTCGTGACCACCAACGACTCAGGGCTGATCAACGAGGTGCTTGTGGGCTTGCGTCAGACCAACGATGTGATTTTCCAAACGAATCTCACGGTCACGTTGATCGTGAGCAATTCGGTCGCGGCAGCCACCAACACCTGCGCGTCGTGCATTCAGCTGGGCGCATATCCCAACGGCGACGTGAACACCAACAACGCGGTGACCGGCGCGGACTCTCTCCTGATCAACCAGGTCATGAACAACCTGCGCTCCCACATCACCACGAAGATCGTGCCACGGGTCGGTACGAACAGCGCGCCGACGACCGTGACCTTGTACGGATTCGGCTTCGACACAGGGACGGTGACCAGCGTGCAGATTGGCGCTCCGGTCAACCTGACGCTCTCGAATCTCGTGGCGGTCAACGCCGAGAGGATCACCGGTATCGTTCCCGCCGGGGGAGGGGCGGGGACCGGCGTGGTCAATGTGGTGGCGACCGATTCCAACGCGGTCCTCAACTATGCGACGTTCATCAATCAGTAAGGCCCATCATGAAATTGCCTCTTCGATTCGCGATCGTTTGTTTGGCGTTCGTTGCGTTGTGGGAGCCAGCGGCTTGCGCAGCCTCCATTGAGTTTGGGCCGGTAACAGTGACGAACGGAGCCAACCTGGCCGTTTCGATCCTCGCGGACGTGGGCGACGCCCCGCTCGGTCGCTACGACGCCGTGATCTCCTATGACGCGGACCGTGTGCGGGTTGTCAGCCTGACCAGGGGCGATGAACATTTTGCCGCCCCAACGGTGAACGCGGGTATCCCTGGCCAAATCCGCCTCTGTGCCAACAACGGTGCGAGTCTGAGCCTGCCGACGGGCACCGTCCAGGTCGCAGTGCTTGTCCTCGAACCCATTGGGGCCACGGGCGCGAACACGCGCTTGCGGTTCGAGACTGCCGCGCTGCTGCGAGCCGCCGATGTGACTTCGCTTTCCACCACGACGAAGGATGCCACCATCGCCCTGCCGGGTGGAGCGGCAAGCAGTTCTTCCGCGGGAGAAAGCGTGGCCATCAAACCCTCCGGAGCGAAGTCCCGCAACCCGGCCAACCCGAACGAACCGCTATGAAAATGCCCCGTAGTCTCCGCCATCTTCTCCTGCTCGCTCTCTGCCTTGTTCTGCCTCGCACGATTCCCGGACAATGCAGTTTTTCCAGCCCGAGCACGGGCGCGGACGGCGATTTCATACCGACGAACTCCATGCCGTCCACCGGCTACAGCGTCAGCGGCAATACCGTGACAGTGACGAACACAGAGACTGGCATCTTCCATTTCCAGAGCATCAACATCAGCACGAACTGGACGGTCAAGTTTACGCGCAACACGCTGAACACGCCGGTGTTTCTGCTGGCGCAAAGCAACGTCACCATCAGCGGAACGATTGATGTTAGCGGGGCGAACGCCTCGGGGTCTTCCAATCCCGGTGCCGCAGGTGGACCGGGCGGATACGACGGGGCTTCCTCGGGGGCTTCCGACCAAGCGCGGGGCTTTGGGCCGGGTGGTTCCGTCGGTGTGAATTACGCCGGACACATGTTCGTTGGGTTCAACAGCGGCGGGGTGGAGGACGGGGATGGTCGTCCTTACGGCGCTGCTGTGCCCGACATCCTGCCGATGATCGGTGGCTCGGGCGGAGGAGGGACGACCAATCCAAACCAACCCGGCAGCGGAGGCGGTGGAGCGATTCTGATTGCCTCCTCGATGACGCAGACGATTACAGGGAGTATCTACGCCAACGCGGGTTCAAGCCCGGCGGGTGGAGCCGGAAGCGGCGGCTCGGTCCGGCTCATTGCCCAGACACTCACAGGCGATGGGACGATCCAAGCGCTCGGCAATTTTGGCGGTATCGGCACTGGCTTCAAGAGTTCGGTAGGGCGAATCCGCATAGAAGGGTGCACACTTCTACGAGCACCGTTTTCCGACCCCACCGCGACAATCGGTTTCCCGGGTCAGGTGTTTGTCTCGAACGCTCCGACGATCCAGATCACTTCGGTTGCCGGCCAGACCATACCGGCCCCGCCAACCAACTCGTTCACCAATCCCGATGTCAGCGGGATCAATGAAGGCACGATCAACATCTCCGTCCTCTCCAGCAACATTACGCCAGGGACGGAGTTCCGGGTGATCATCACGCCCGAGTACGGCGGCAACATTGTGAGCAATGGGACGTTGAGCGGGATGTACACTGCCTCGACCGGAACCGTCTCAATGTCTCATTACAGCAACCGCGCCTGGCGGGTCAACGCGCTGATTGATTACATCCCAAGACCGTGAGGAAACATGAAAGTGAAAGACCTCTCGAACAGAAGATCGCCAAGGAAGCAAAGACCGGAAGTAAACCGGAACCCTTGGCGGCCTTTGCGTTCTTCTGTTCAAATATCCGTATTCGCCCTATTCGTGTTTCTCGCGGTCAACCTCTCCGCGCAGACCACCAACCAACCCGCGCTCGTTGGCTCCGGCTTCTCCGGCCCGTCTGGTCTGGCGCTTGGTCCCGGCCAGGAATTGCT